>JBJFGA010000001.1:0-1688 GCA_051892275.1 Oscillospiraceae bacterium
CTTCATATTTCCTATTATACATCTTTTCTGAAAAAAAGTAAATGCTGTTGCCGTGTGGAAATGCCAAATCCCCCTTGACTAAATCGGTTTTTTGCGCTATACTATATAGGATAAAGAAAAACTGTCCCTAGCAAGCCATGCAGGGCATGAAAGGAAAAATCAACATGAACAACACAGAAAAGACCCTCGACAAAATCGTGGCGCTCTGCAAGGGCAGAGGCTTCGTTTATCCCGGCAGTGAGATCTATGGAGGACTTGCTAACACATGGGACTACGGCCCTCTTGGCGTGGAGCTGAAAACTAACATCAAGAACGCATGGCGCAAGAAGTTCATTCAGGAGAACAAGTACAATGTTGGACTGGACTCTGCGATACTTATGAATCCGCAGACATGGGTGGCTTCCGGTCATGTGGGCGGTTTCTCCGACCCGCTGATGGACTGCAAGGACTGCAAGACCCGTCACCGTGCGGACAAGCTCATCGAGGACTTCGGCGAGACCGACGCGAACGGCTGGACTAACGAGCAGATGATGACATATATCCGCGAAAAGGGTATCAAGTGCCCCAACTGCGGCAGCACAAACTTCACCGATATCCGTCAGTTCAACCTTATGTTCAAGACATTCCAGGGCGTTACCGAGGACAGCAAGAGCGAGATCTTCCTTCGCCCGGAAACTGCACAGGGTATTTTCGTAAACTTTGCAAATATTCAGCGCACCAGCCGCAAAAAGGTGCCCTTCGGCGTGGCACAGGTGGGCAAGTCCTTCCGTAACGAGATCACTCCCGGACAGTTCATCTTCCGTGTGCGCGAGTTCGAGCAGATGGAGCTTGAGTTCTTCTGCAAGCCCGGCACTGACCTCGAATGGTTCGACTACTGGCGCAGCTACTGCAAGAACTTCCTGCTTTCCCTCGGTCTGAAGGAGGAGAATATCCGCCTGCGCGACCACAGCCCCGAGGAGCTTTGCTTCTACTCCAAGGCTACCACCGACTTCGAGTTCCTGTTCCCGTTCGGCTGGGGCGAGCTTTGGGGCGTTGCGGACAGAACCGACTACGACCTCACCCAGCACATGAAGACCAGCGGCAAGAGCCTTGAATACTTCGACCCGGAAACCAACGAGAAGTACGTCCCCTACGTTATCGAGCCGTCTCTTGGCGTTGAGCGTCTGTTCCTCGCTATCGTTTGCGACGCTTATGACGAGGAGGCTCTTGAGGACGGCACCAGCCGTACCGTAATGCACCTCCACCCGGCGCTTGCTCCGGTAAAGGCTGCGGTCCTCCCGCTGTCCAAGAAGCTCAGCGACAAGGCGGGCGAGCTTTACGACGAGCTGGCGAAGTACTTCCACGTTGAGTTCGACGACGCTGGCGCTATCGGTAAGCGTTACCGCCGTCAGGACGAGATCGGTACGCCGTTCTGCATTACCTATGATTTCGACACAGAAACAGACGGCTGTGTTACAGTCCGCGAGCGTGACTCCATGCAGCAGGTTCGTATCCCGCTGGCTGAGGTCAAGAGCTACATTGAGGAGAGAATTTTCTTCTGATGACAATGCAATAATAGAAAAGCGCCCCGGGAATCCTGTTCTCGGGGCGCTGTAGTCTGTCGAAAAAGTTGTTCTTTTATTTTTGATGGCATGATGCCATCAAAAATGTTGGGGGAAAACTCTTGTTTCAACGACAAACGTTCCGTT
>JBJFGA010000002.1:0-27020 GCA_051892275.1 Oscillospiraceae bacterium
AATGGGTAGAGTTCTTTCGGTCAACCTCTCCGGCACTACGTGCCACCTCCCCCACCGGGGAAGACACACCGAATGTGAGGAAAGCCGACGAAGTAAGGCTGTATGCCTTACGAGGAGGTGCAACACGATGTTGCATAGCGAAAGCCCAAAGCGACGGCACGGACGCCGTCGCCGCAAAGCTTTCGCTTGTTGACTGAAGCAGGCGGTGTGCTATACACATTTTCACTCAAACGAGGTTTTTAGAGGTGACCTCCTATGTATCGGTCAGAACACGCCCCTGCGCCGGGCTTCGTCCAGCAGCGCCGGCTGTATATCGGGGTAGGTCAGGTCGTCCGGGATATCCTCCAGCAATTCAATGCGCTCTATCTCGCTGTGAAGCTCGCCGAACGAGAAAACCTCGGCGAAATACAGCATACCGAACACCTCGCCGCCCTCGGGATTCACGCTGTTGCTCCCGGTAACGGAATAGACGCACACCGGGCGTATCGTGAACCGCTGCGCCCCGGTCTCCTCCTGAAGCTCCCGCTTCGCCGCGTCGCGAATGGACTCCCCCACCTCCCGGTGACCCCCGGGCAGTTCTAAGGTGGAGCGCTCCCGGTGCTTGCAGAACACGAATTTCCCGCCGGATCTTGCGATTATTACAGCGAAGTTCAGCTTATCCGCGCCGTTTTCGCCGATAGAGCCTACTGAATCGTAAAATCTGACCTCCATGACGCTCTCCTCACAGTACTTTCTTATAGATACGACTGTCCTCTCCCCAAACATCAGCAACGCTGCCGATATATGCATAGCCCATGCGCTCGTACAGCCCGATGTGGTCGGTGGCGACAAACACCTCGCCGCAGCCCTGCGCCCTTGCCTGCTGCTCCGCGTGCTCCATCAGAGTACGGCAGCAGCCCCTCCCCCGGAACTCCGGGAAAGTATACACAAAGCCTATCCACGGCTGCTTGGTCAAGTCCCGCACGCAGTCCTGCCGGGTGAGGGTAAGAAACGATATCAGCCGTTTTCCCTCGGTCAGCAAGCCTGCCGCCGTTTTCCGGCTCGCACAGGGTTTCCATGAAGCTGCCGTTTTGCAGCAGTTCCGATAGGAATTTCGCCGCGCCCCACTCGGCTTTCTTTATCTCCGACAGCCAGTGCTGCCGGTCGCTTTCAAAAAAATCAACAATTTCCATACTATTACCAAAAACACCGGGTCGGCGCACCGCAAAAACGCCTGTATGTGCGCCATTGCAGGAGATCTCATGCCGACCCGGTGCTATGTACCCTCCAGTCTTACCTCGGCTGAACGATGAACTTCATCGCAGTCCTCTCATCACCGTCGATGTCAACGGTGGTGAAAGCCGGAATACATATCAGGTCTACCCCCACCAGCGCCATGTAGCTCCGCGCAATGGCGATGGACTTCACCGCCTGATTAGCCGCGCCTGCGCCGACCGCCTGAACCTCGACTTCGCCGCTCTCTCTTATTACCGCGGCGATAGCGCCTGCCACCGACTTCGGAACGGAATGTGCTGATACTTTTACTATCTCCATAATGTTCACCTTTACTGCCCACGCGGGCAGCCCTCTCACATAATTATCTGTCTGTATCTTTCTATTGAACAGCAGCGTCCGGTCTTTACATCTATATCCATCAGCACGCTGTTTAACTCAATGTCGCCCCCGGCGAACCTGTGCCGCCGCGGGTAAAATGTCAGGAAACGCTCGATGATGATGTCCTTCTCAACGCCGAGAATGGACTCCTTAGGGCCGGTCATGCCGACATCGGTGATGTACCCCGTGCCGTCAATGACCTGCTCGTCTGCGGTGGGAACGTGGGTGTGAGTACCCAGTACCGCGGACACCCGCCCTGCGAGGTAATACCCCATCGCGCGCTTCTCGGAGGTGGCTTCCGCGTGGAAGTCCACCAGCTTTATCTTCGCGTCAACGCTCTCCAGTACCCTGTCCACGCAGTGAAACGGGTTCTCCAGCGGCTGCATGAAGGTCGTACCCAGCAGGTTTATCACCGCGACCGAGTACGCGCCCTTGTCCAGAACGCACACTCCCCTGCCGATAACGTCGTCGCCGTAGTTCGCGGGGCGTATCACAGTTTCGGAGCGCTCCCACTCCTCCTCCATGGTTTTCTGCCGGAAGCAGTGGTTGCCGGTAGTGATGACGTCCGCGCCGGCGTCGAATATCATTGCGGCGGAAGCGGGGTTAATGCCGTTGCCCTCCGCGGAGTTCTCGCCGTTCACCACGACTATCTCCGCACCAAGGCGGTGCTTTATCTCATGCAGACTGCGCTGGAGCGCCTCGCAGCTCGCCTTGCCGACAACGTCGCCGATAAAAAGTATCTTCATGTATTACCTTACGATTATCTGATCTCTGCCCGGACCTATGCCGAGTATCTTTATCGGGCAGCCGCACAGTTCTTCAAGCCGCTTTACATAAGCCTGCGCCTTTGCGGGAAGCTCCTCGAAGCTGCGGCAAGCGGACAGGTCGCCCTCGTAGCCCTCTATCTCCTCGTAGATAGGGCTGCACTTTGCCAGCTCCTCCAGCGTTACCGGGAAGTCCTTCAGTATCTCGCCGTCAGTTGTCTTGTACGCGGTGCAGACCTTCAGCACGGGAAGTCCAGCCAGCGTGTCGAACTTGTTTATCGCAAGAGAGGTCAGTCCGTTCACACGTACTGCATGCCGCATGATAACTGCGTCAAACCAGCCGGTTCTGCGGGGACGTCCGGTAGTCGTGCCGTACTCGCCGCCGCGCTCCCGGATAAGGTC
Source organism: Oscillospiraceae bacterium (assembly GCA_051892275.1). Lineage (GTDB taxonomy): Bacteria > Bacillota > Clostridia > Oscillospirales > Ruminococcaceae > CAG-115. Next base: position 2,760 of record JBJFGA010000002.1, read on the forward strand.
GCCGGTCTCGTCGAACAGCTCGGTCGGGAACGGACCGTTGCCCACGCGTGTGGTGTAGCTCTTGCCAACGCCGATAACTTCGTCGATCATCTTCGGTCCAACGCCTGTGCCAACGCACGCGCCGCCAGCGATGGGGTGGGAAGACGTAACGAACGGGTAAGTACCGAAGTCGATGTCAAGCAGGGTAGCCTGAGCGCCCTCAAACAGCACCTTCTTGCCCGCCTGATAAGCCTCGAACGCGATAACAGAAGCGTCCGCCATGTACTTCGCAAGCCTCTCGCCGTAAGCCTTGCACTCCTCGTAGATAGCGTCAAGGTCGCATGCCTCGCCGCCGTAAACCTTGGTGATCACGAGGTTTTTCAGCTCGCCGGTCTCCTGTATCTTCTTTTTGAGCGCGTCCGGGTGAACGAGGTCGTACATGCGTATGCCGATACGCTCCGCCTTGTCGGTGTAGCAGGGACCTATACCTCTGCCGGTGGTGCCGATATTCACGCCGGTCTGCTTCGCCTTAAACTCCTCGGACAGCCTGTCGAGAAGTCTGTGCCACGGCATAATGATATCTGCTCTAGCGTCTATACGCAGGTTGTCGCAGGTCACACCGCGCTTGTTCATATTGGTGATCTCTTCAAGAAGTACGGACGGGTCTACCACGACGCCGCTGCCGATAAGGCAGAGGGTCTCAGGGTAGAGAATGCCCGAGGGCAGCAGGTGCAGCTTATACACCTCGTCCCCGTGCACCACGGTGTGACCCGCGTTGTTGCCGCCGCTGGAGCGCACAACGACATCAGCCTTTTCCGCCATGATGTCGATTATCTTTCCCTTGCCTTCGTCGCCCCACTGGGTTCCGACAATTACACTTGATGACATTGATTGATCCTCATTTCTGAATGTAAAATCACTGGAAATACCGACCTCTTTGTCTGAAACATATTCCCACGAATACTATTATACCACAACCCTGCGGCGAATTCAAGGTGTTTTGCGAATTTTTATCCATCATATATAGAAATTCCGCCCCAGACGGAGCGGAAAATGAGAATTAATACTAATAACCATTTAAACTCAGGAAATCTTTACAGAAATCCAGCACCGCTATCGTCGTCAAAGAAACTTGACGTACATACAGTACGCCTGCGTTTCTTTTCCTAGATATCGGCACTGTCTTTCTGCAAATCTTTTCCTTCGTTCAAACGGTTATTAGTATAATAAACAAATATGGCAATTGTTCAATACTCCCGCCAATACGCTGACCCATCGCTCAGTCGGCATATCAGCTTATTATCAAACATTTCTCTGCGGATAGTGGCATAGTCAGAAAAGGAGATATTTTGCAGGATCATCTGATTTACTTCCTTTTCAGTGTATTTTCTGTCCTTTTCAAAGCAGTCGGCTATCCTCCGGAGGGCTAAAAGCCTCAGATTATTCTTTTTCGGATACTGCGCCAGCCGCCCCTCCGCGTCATAAAATACAGACAGTCTTTTCAGGTCAGCAGTACGAACACTTAATTCACATAGCCTTTCATTCAGTTCATCAATATGACTATCAAACCACACAAGAAGCCTTGAAGCCATATCAGCCTGCTCCAGATAAATATACCTGTTCTTTGAGATCGAGTCGTAATACTGCTCATAAAAATTGCAGACCGCCAGAAAGTAATAGAACAGCTTGCCTGCGTTCTCTATGTCATAGCTGTTCAGCGGACTGAACCGCATATACTCCTCGATATAGCGAAGCAGAGCCTCGGTATTAATTTCCCCCTGCTTTACCTCCGGTGCCATAAAGACATAGGATCTGACGATCTCCCATATATATGGGTGCCTGCATGCACAGGTCCAGTCAATGACGCCGTTTATCTTCCCGTCCAGCCAAATAATCTGGGAGATCATGTAATCGCCATGGGTGTTCCCGCAGCTGAACTTGTTTATGTCAAACTCATAATCAGGCATAGAACCGATTATCCTAAGGTTGGAACGTATCGCAGCTTCGACCGCCTTATCGCCGTTATCTAAAGCCTGCTGCAAGGTCTCGGCATAGGCAGTTTTCATATATTCAGGCTTTCTGAATACGAAAAATTCACCGCCTATGCCGGTCGGGATATTCTCCATATCCCGCATGGCTGCGTGGATCTTCGCCAGCATAGCCGCCGATTCCTTCTGCATATCCACAGGCGCTTCATTGTAGTCGTATGTGACCCCCTCATAGAAACGCTGAACAGTAAATCTTCGTCCGTTCTCATCGGTTGAGAGCATTCTGCCATGCTTGTTTGAAATGAACCGACATGCAGGAATCCCCTTTTCCAACAGCATTTCACACACCGCTATCTCGGTTTCGGGGTGATTCATTTCGTTATCGGTGGGGTACTTTACAACATACTTTTCCCCGCCCGCGGTCACGATATAGGTAAGCCCCCCGGCGCCGTTTTCAGACGGCTCCATTGCTTCGATATCAATATCGTAGAGTTTGTATATGCGCATTCGCAGCTGTTCAAATTCCAGTTGTCTGACTAATTCCAGACGGGACATATCTATCAGGCTCATTAATTTCAGTATCGGTATGGATTCCCCGGCAAGCAGTTCATTGACTGTTATACCAAGTATCCGGCACAGCGGCTCCATGTAAACTACCTCTGGCAGACCGTTCCCGCACTCCCACTTTGATACAGTTTTTTCGCTTATCCCTAATCTTGCCGCAATGTCCTTCTGTAAAAGACCATGCTCTTTTCTGCGCTCGGCAATGAATTTCCCTATCTTGATCTGATCCATTTTTATTCTCCATTCATAGTTTCTGATGATTTCTCTCATGTAATGATCATATCACTTTTCAATATGAAATGGAACCCACGCTCCGTAGGATAGAGGAAAAATCGGCATTTCTCCCCCTATTCCCGTGACCCGAACGAGCCTGAAATCTCCCCCGAAATCAAAAAGAGGGAAGCACGCGCTTCCCTCTCCTATGCTGATTTTAGCCGTTGTTCTGAGCCTTTCTCTTTGCCTCAATATCCGCGAGAGCGTCCTTGCGTGAGAGGTTGATACGACCCTGATTGTCTATCTCCATTACCTTGACGATAATTTCATCGCCTACGGAAACCACGTCCTCCACCTTTTCTACGCGGTGGTTGTCCAGCTTGGAGATGTGAACCATGCCGTCCTTGCCGGGAGCTATCTCAACGAACGCGCCAAAGTTCATGATGCGTACTACCTTGCCCTTGTAGATAGCGCCTATCTCCGGCGGATTTACGATAGTCGAGATGACCTGAACGCAGGCGTTAGCCTTCTCAAGGTCAAGTCCGCAGATGAATACGTTGCCGTCGTCGTCGATGTCGATCTTCACCTCGAAGTCAGCGCACAGCTTCTGGATTATCTTGCCGCCCTTGCCGATAACTTCGCTTATCTTGTCAACCGGCACCTTGGTGTGTATCATCTTGGGAGCGTACTTGCCGACGGTCTCGCGCGGAGCGGGGATAGCCTTCAGCATTATCTCGTCAAGGATATAGTCGCGCGCCTTGTGCGTCTTTTCAAACGCAGTCTTGATTATCTCCGGGGTCAGACCGTCGATCTTTAAGTCCATCTGGATAGCGGTGATACCGTCGTGAGTACCTGCCACCTTGAAGTCCATATCGCCGAAGAAGTCCTCAACGCCCTGAATATCGACCATGGTATCCCATCTCTCGCCCTCGGTGATAAGACCGCAGGAGATACCAGCTACCGGCTTCTTTATCGGAACGCCGGCGTCCATCAGCGCCAGAGTAGAGCCACATACAGAGCCCTGAGAGGTCGAACCATTGGAGGACAGAACCTCGGAAACCAGACGGATAGCGTAGGGGAATTCCTCAACGCTGGGGATAACCGGGAGCAGCGCACGTTCAGCCAGCGCGCCGTGACCTATCTCACGTCTGCCGGGGCCTCTGCTTGCCTTGGTTTCGCCTACGGAGTAAGCCGGGAAGTTGTAGTGGTGCATGTAGCGCTTGCCATCTTCCTCGTCAAGACCTTCCAGCTTCTGGCTGTCGCTTACCGGGCCGAGGGTGCAGACTGTCATTACCTGAGTCTGACCTCTGGTGAACAGACCGGAGCCGTGAACGCGGGGCAGCATTCCTACCTCAGCGGCAAGCGGACGTATCTCGTCCATCTGTCTGCCGTCAACGCGCTTGTGGTCGTCCAGCAGCCAGCGGCGTACAACAAACTTCTGCAGCTTGTAGATAGCCTCGTCTATCATCGCGGTCTTTTCGGGGTATACTTCGTCGAACTTTGCGTGTATCTCGTCCACGATAGGCTTCAGGCGCTCCTCGCGGATATTCTTGTCATCGGTGTCAAGGGCATAGCGTATCTTCTCGATTGCGAAATCGGAGATAGCGTCGAACATGTCGTGGTCAACTTCCTGGGACTCAAACGCAAACTTCGGCTTGCCGATCTGCGCCTGAATGTCCTTGATGAACGGAATGAGGGAGTTCACGATCTCGTTGTGACCTGCCATGATGGCGTCAAACATAACGTCGTCCGGAACTTCATTAGCGCCCGCCTCGATCATAACTACCTTCTTCTCGGAGGAAGCAACGGTGAGGTTCAGATCGGACTTGCCTCTCTGCTCGAGGTTCGGCATGAGAACTATCTCGCCGTCAACCAGACCAACGCTGATGCCGCCGATAGGTCCGTTCCACGGAACATCAGAAATAGAAACCGCGATGGAAGCGCCGATCATGCCGAGAATTTCCGGCGAGCAGTCGGGGTCAACCGCCAGTACGGTCATGGTGATAGCAACATCGTTGCGCATGTCCTTCGGGAACAGCGGGCGCATAGGGCGGTCAACCACGCGGGAGGTCAGGATAGCCTTCTCGCTGGGTCTGCCCTCTCTCTTGAGGAAGCCGCCGGGAATCTTGCCGACGGAATACAGCTTCTCCTCGTAATCAACGGAGAGCGGGAAGAAGTCCACGCCATCGCGGGGCTTTGCGCTTGCCGCTACGTTTACCATAACAACGGTCTCGCCGTATCTTACCCAGCAGGAGCCGTTTGCCAGACCGCAAACCTTACCGGTCTCAACGGTGAGTTCTCTGCCGGCGAACATGGTCTTGAACACTCTGTAATTTTCAAACATTGCCTTTTTTCCTTTCGTTACATTAGTAAGGCACAGTTCAGCAATTAAAGTCAATATCCGGCTGCCCGGATACTCAGTTTAAATGCCAAAGTCTGTGCCTCGGCTGATACTTTAGAGGTGACCTTTAGATAAAAAGGGCAGAACTGTTTCGTGCGCAGCGCTGCCCTTTTCTCCAAAAATTACTTACGGATACCCAGCTTAGCGATTATCGCACGATAGCGCTCGATATCCTTCTTCTGGAGGTAGTTCAGAAGGTTTCTTCTGTGACCTACCATCTTCAGAAGTCCACGGCGGGAGTGGTGATCCTTCTGGTGAACCTTGATGTGTTCAGTAAGCTCGTTGATCCTCTTGGTGAGAATAGCGATCTGAACCTCGGGAGAACCAGTGTCCTGCTCGTGCAGACGGTTAGCCTCGATAACGGCTGTCTTTTCTTCTTTTCTTAACATAATAACACCTCATTGAATTTATTCCTGCTTCGCGGTAAAGGGACATGGTGTTTCTCCTGTCGGAGCGGAATCCACAGTCAGCGGAGCGGGTATGGTCGTGTCAATGCACAACGTAGATATTATATCACATTTTTTCTGCTTTGTAAATAGGTTTTTTCAGATTTTTTCAGAAAAATGTGATTTTTTTCAGACGGTGGCGGTTTCAGCCTCGCGCAGCTTGCGGAAATTCCACGCGTCGCGGCACATCTCCTCCAGCGTCTTATCAGCCTTCCAGCCCAGTTCCTTTTCAGCGAGGGAGGGGTCGGAGTAGGTCGCGGCGGCGTCGCCGGGACGTCTTTCGCCGATGGTGTAGCCGAGGTCGATATCATTCACCCGCTGGAACGTGTCAAGTATCTCCAGCACGGAATAACCGTGACCCGTGCCGAGGTTGTAAGCGGGAGCGCCGGTGATGGTGCGCGCCTTCCTGACCGCAGCAACATGCCCCTTTGCAAGGTCAACCACGTGTATGTAGTCACGCACGCAGGTGCCGTCCGGGGTGGGGTAGTCGTTGCCGGCAACGCTGAGCACCTCGCGCTTGCCGGTAGCCTTATCCAGCACTATCGGCATGAGATTGTTCGGAATGCCGTTGGGGTCCTCGCCGATAAGCCCGCTCTCGTGAGCGCCCACCGGGTTGAAGTACCGCAGCAGTATCATAGTCCACGAGGGGTCAGCGGCGGACATCTCGCGGCAGAGGTTCTCAATGATGAGCTTTGTGCTGCCGTAGGGGTTTATCGCGGACAGCGGGAAGTCCTCCTTTACCGGAACGGAAGCGGGAATGCCGTAAACGGTCGCGGAGGAACTGAACACGAACCTTGTGCAGCCGTACTTCTTCATGGTCTCAAGAATATTGAATGTGCCGCGCAGGTTGTTTGAGTAGTACATCAGCGGCTTCTTCACGCTCTCGGGGACGCACTTGTACCCTGCGAAATGAATGACCTGCTCGATATCCTTCTCCGCGAATATCCTGTCCACTGCGGCGATATCCAGCATGTCCGCCTCGTAGAACTTAAAGTCCTTGCCGGTGATCTTTTTTATACCGTCAAGAGCGCGTGAATTTGAGTTATAGAAGTTGTCCATGACAACGATTTCTTCCCCTGCGTTAAGCAGCTCCACGCAGGTGTGCGATCCGATAAATCCGGCACCGCCGGTCACAAGAATAGCCATAACCTGACCCTCCAGAATAATCATGTCAGCCCCCTCCGGTACTCCCGGGGAGGACTGATAATACATAATGATTATAACTCATTTTTTCGGCTTTGTCAATCGGTATTTTAGCTAATTTAACAAAAAAATCAAAAATCGGCTTATTCGCTGAGGTCCAGCCTGCGCACGGTATCCCGCACCTTCAGCACGAAGGACGGCGACACCGACAGCTCGTCAATGCCCATGCGCAGGAACGTTTCGGTGAGGGTCGTGTCCGCCGCAAGCTCTCCGCAGATACCTATCCACGCGCCGTTCGCATGGGCGTTCTTCGCGCTCATCTCGATAAGCCGCAGTATCGCCTCGTGGTGTGTGTCCACGAAGTCCTCAACGTCCGGGTTCTGGCGGTCGCAGGCAAGGGTGTACTGGGTGAGGTCGTTGGTGCCGACGCTGAAAAAGTCCACCAGCGGCGCGAGTCGGTCGCTTATTATCGCGGCGGCGGGAGTCTCTATCATAATGCCTGTTTCAACGCTGTCGGAGTAGGCTATCCCCTGCCCCATAAGTTCTGCTTTTACGTCCGCGCATACCGCAAGTATCTGCTCCAGCTCGGACACGCTGGTTATCATCGGGAACATTATGCCGAGGTCGCCGTAAACGCTCGCCCGGTACAATGCACGAAGCTGTGTGCGGAACATCTCCGGCCGCTTCAGGCACACCCTTATCGCCCGGAAACCGAGGGCGGGGTTTTCTTCCTTTTTCAGTCCGAAGTAGTCCGCCTGCTTGTCCGCGCCGATGTCCAGCGTTCGGATAATGACCTGCTTTCCCGCCATGCTCTCAAGCACCCGGCGGTATGCCGCGAACTGCTGCTCCTCGGTGGGGTAGTCGCTGTTTTCAAGGTAAAGGAACTCGCTGCGGAACAGCCCTATCCCCCCCGCGTCATTCAGCAGCACCGCGCCGATATTGTCCACGCTGCCGATGTTGGCGTACACCCGCACGCGCCTGCCGTCAAGGGTGACGTTGTCCTTACCCTTGAGTTCCTGGAGCAGCCGCTTCTTCTCCTCGTCAGCACGCTGCTTCTCCGCGAGAAGTGACTTTGTATCCTCGTCCGGGTGGAGATACACCTCCCCGGTGAAGCCGTCCACGATGCACTCCGCGCCGTCCTCCGCGGCGGCGATGAACTCTTCCCCGACTCCTATCACCGCGGGAATGTTCATGCTCCGAGCAAGGATAGCGGTGTGGGAGTTGGACGAGCCATGCGCCGTGACGAACGCCAGCACCTTTTCCTTGTCGAGGGACACGGTTTCGCTTGGTGCGAGGTCGTCCGCGCAGATTATCGCCTTTTCAGCGGACATCACATCCTGCTCCGCGCTGCCGCCGAGGTTCGCTATAATGCGGTTGGAGATATCACGGACGTCCGCGGCGCGCGCCTGCATGTAGGCGTCCTCCATCGCCGAGAACATCTCTGCAAAATTGTCCGCAGTGAGCGCCACCGCGTACTCCGCGTTGACCTGCTGCGAGTCGATTATGCTGTTTACCGAGTCGTTGTAATCCTCGTCCTCCAGCATCATCTGGTGTATCTCAAATATCTGCGCGTTGGCTTCTCCCACCTCGCGCAGAGCCTTTTCGTACAGTTCCCCAAGCTGCCGGGCGGCGGCTTCGCGTGCCTGCTCCACCCGCTGCTTTTCGGCGGCGGTATCGGTGACGTGCAGTCTCCTTACCGCCGCGTCACGCTTTTTGAACACGCATATCTTCCCCGCCGCGACCGCGCCGTAAACTCCCTTGCCGTTGAATACAGTCATAACCTCTCCCTGCCCGGATACCGCCGGGAACGTCCGCTCACAGATTTGCCGCGAAGAACTCCTGCATTGCCGCCGCAGCGGTCTCCTCGTCCGCGCCCTCGATGGTGACGTTCACAGTGTCGCCGCACTTCACCCCAAGCCCCATGACCATCATTAGCTTTGTCGCCGCAGCGGACTTGCCGCCCTTTTCTATGGTAATGACGCTCTGAAACTCCTTCGCCTTTTTCGCTAGAAGCCCGGCGGGTCTTGCGTGAAGTCCTATCTCGTCTTTGATAGTATAGCTGAATGTTTTCATAAAAATACTTCCTTTCGTAATGATAGAATAACAACACCGGCGTTTTTTATTCTATTGTAACTCATTTTCCTGTTTTTTTCAAGTGGTTAGCCGCTGGAAAATCACGCTGATTTCCTTGATATTTTTTCACAAAAATATTGTTTTTATAACGAATTTATGATATAATAAAGTTGCTGTATCAAAAGTAACTTCACAAAAAGGAATTAATTGTAATGAAGATCATTTTTAAAAAGACCCTCCGGGGGCTGATGTTCGGGGCAATGGGCTGCGCGGGGCTGTATATCGTGTTCTTTCTGATAGAGCTGTTCGGGTTCATCAAGGCGTTCTTCAACAACACGGACGCGCCGGAGGTGGTGGACGGCGGCGCAGATATACTGGACCTCACAATGGAAAACTTCTCGCCGATGATGTCGGTGTGGGACCTGCTCACCGTGTTTTTCGTGGCGGCAGGCTTCCTGCTGGTGGGCGCGATAATCGGCTTCATTCTGGGCTGCGTGAACAGGACGGAGCGGGTCGAGAAGATAGCAAAGTACAACGACTCGGTGATAGAGGACGGCTCCAACCGCCAGAAAATACTTTTCGCCAAGGAAATAAAGACAATGGCGGAGACCCTCACCGCCGGCTGCAACGAGAACCTCTACTATATGAAGAACATAGTTGAGGCGGACTACCTCACCGGCGAAACGAACGAGGCGATAATGACCGAACTGACGAAGTTCATTGGCTACGAGCAGGCGGTAAAGGACTTCATCGACAACAGCAGAAAGGGCGGCGCGTGATATGAAGATAGTCAGATGTGCACAGTGCGGGCGGCTGGTACATATCAATAATGTGTGCTTCTTCTGCGGCAGCGAAAGGGAGGGCACGGCGGTATCCGAGGCGGAAGTCCATGAGAACGCCGCAGTGCAGTTCACGCTGGCGCAAACGCTGGTGGCGCAGGGGCGCTTTGACGAAGCGGAAAAGGAACTGTCCGTGGTGATGAAATGGTCGGCGACCTCGTCAGAGGTGCACTGGCTGCGGCTTCTCGCCAGAAGCGGCTGCAGGAACGACCGTGAGCTGCTGTTCAGCGGTATCGACATCGCCGCCTCCCCCGACTATGAGACCGCGCTTCGGTACGCCTCCGATCCGGAGAAGAAGGTGTACGCCTCGGTGGAGCGGGCTTCCGCCACGCTTCGGAGCACGCTTGTCAACATGATAAAGTCCCGCAGCGCGAAGATGACCGACGACATGCAGCTGGAACAGCGGCTAAGCGGAATGCACCAATTCCTGCAGGAAAAGACCGCCGCGCTTCTCAACGCGTGGCAGGAGCTGCGCAAATGCGAGCAGGAGATGAAGCTGCTGGAAAGCGAGGGGCTTATCTACGTCCACGAGTGCCGGTGCAGTATGCAGACAGTCCGGGACAAGGCTTCGCAGCTGCGCGGCAGCCTTGAGAACACCGACGAAATAGAGCGCAGGCAGTTCTTTCTGTACAAGACAAAGCTGGAGAGCATGAAAATGACCGCCGAGAGCGCCAAAGAAGAGTACTACCGCCTTAAAAGCCAGCACCCCTCGGTGGCGGGCTTCGCGGAGCTGCGGCAGAAGCGGGACGGCATAAAGGCGCAGATAGACAGCGGGCTTGCACAGGTGAAGCAGTACGAGCGGGAGATAGAAGCCCTCATCACAGAGGTGAACTCGAAAAACCGCGACAGCAGCACGCTGCTTGAGCTTGCGGAAGCGGGAAGCTACGGACAGGTGAAAAGCGTCCTCGGTCAGGCTAACTTTGACCGCGCGGTGCGCTACGCCTTATCCAAATAATACTGAACTCCATCTCTTGACAGGTGAAGTATTGAGCGGCTTATCCAACGTTTCATGATTCAATTATATAAACGGGACGGAACAGGTTATGAATTATTCGGTTGAATTTCTGACAGAATTCGTGGACAGGCTGACCGAGCTTGACAACGAATACAAAATCGAAACGGCAAAGCACGCCGAACAGCTGAAAAACATTCTCGGCTATGAGCAGAAAAGCCGCCACAATGCGGTCTCCGGCGCTGTCGCCGGGGGCATGAAGCTGTGCGCCGACTCAACGAGTACAGCGGCGGCGCTTTTCTCCGCAGAGGACAGGCTGACCCAGCAGTTCCTGCAAAAGCACGCCGAGAATTACCGGAAGCTGTGCCGGTACACCGAGGTGCTGGCGATAATACAGAACGTGGGCAGCAGCTTCTCCAACCCGCAGGAATACGAGCGCTGCGGCAGGGCGAAGAAGTTCGACTTCGACCTCACCCCGGAGAAGATAGCCGGTGAAGAGCCGAAGCTGCTGGAAATGATATACAGTGCAAACCAGGCGCTCAACGGCGGCAGCGGTTCGGAAAAGAAAAAGACCTGCTCCAAGCTGTACTGCTACTGCGCCGCGGCAAAAACCGTGCTGGAGGAGCAGATACTAAGCCTTCGCCGGAACATTTTTGAGGACAAATCCACCGTCACCGCCGACTGCGGCAAAGTACAGCAGGAAACCGACCAGCGGCTTGCTTCACACCCGGAAACGGTCGCGCGTTATTTTGCTGACAGCGCGAAAAAGCTGTCCCAGCAGACCGCCGCGCTGTCAAAGCAGAAATCCGACATGATATCCGAGCTGGACCGAAACCACCAGGCGCACCTCGAAGCGCTAACCGAGAAGTTCCTGTGGGAATTCCCGGTGCTTGAGATGTCCGGGGAGTACGACCGTATCTACCGCAGCGAGCCGAACCCCGACGACTACCACTGCACCGAGGATATCCCCCGCACTATCTGCATAGGAACGTTTGAGCACGACCTCTCCGGCAGCGGCTTTTCCGACTTCACCCGGGGCATTCTCGAACGTTATTACAGCTTCATGTATGACGGCGTAAAGCTGGTGATACCGCAGTGCGTTGCGTTTGACGGCGCGGTGAACTACCTGTTCCGGTACGACGGCAACGCCAGCGACTCTATCCGCACGCTCGCCAGCGGTATCACGCTGCGGCTGCTGCTGATGATGCAGCTGGGCAAGATACAGTTCACGTTCTACGACCCGGTGGCACTGGGCAGCACGTTCATCGACTTCCTCAGCCTTGTGAACATCGAGGACAGGAGCGCGGAGCTGATAAACGGCAGGATATGGACGTCCTCCGAGGACATCGAGGACAGGCTGCACCGCCTTGCGGAGCATATCTCCGGCGTTACACAGCGCTGCCTGCGCGGACAGTTCGGCAACATCTACGAGTACAACAAGGACGCGGGCTACAACGCCGAGCCGTACCAGCTCATCGTGATAATGGACTACCCCGCGGCACTTTCGGACGAGGCGCTGCGGCTCATCGAGCAGATAGCGCAGTCAGGTCCTAAGTGCGGCGTGTTCATTCTGCTTTTCGGCAGCATAAACCAGCGCCGCCAGCTTAAGAACTACTCCGTCACCCTCGCGGACAGCCTTGAGTCCTACTTCCCCGAAATGATGTTCGACAGCAATGACGGCAGGTTCAGCGCGGTACTCAAGGAACGCACCTACCGCTTCGACTGGCACCCGGCGGAAGCCCTGTCCGAAGAGCAGAGGGAGCCGGTATTCAACACCCTGCGGGCGGGTATAAAGTCCATGGAAAAGGTGGTCATCGGCATTGACCGGCTGAAGAACGCAGAGGCGTCGAACAGCACCGCGGAAGGTATCAGGGTGCCCATCGGTATCAGCGGCGTGAACTCGGTGCAATACCTCTCATTCGGCAGCGGAAGCTGTCACCACGCGCTTATCGCCGGTATCGCCGGCATGGGCAAGTCCAGCCTGTTGCACACCATCATTTACGGCTGTCTTCAGCAGTATTCCCCGGAGGAGCTGAACATCTACCTTGTGGACTTCAAGCGGGGCGTTGAGTTCAAGATATACGCCGACTACCGCATACCGCATTTCAGGGTCATCTCGGTGGAGAGCGAGCGGGAATTCGGCTACAACGTGCTCAAAGCCATCGACCGCGAGCAGAAGATACGCGCGGACATGTTCAAGAATTTCAGCGGCGCAGGCCGTATCGAGAGGATAAACGAATACCGCAGGAACGGCGGCAGAATGCCCCGTATCCTGGTCATCATGGACGAGTTCCACGAGCTTTTCACCCGGGACGACGAGATAAGCCGCCAGTCCGCGGTGCTCATGGAGCGTATAGTGCGCCAGGGCAGAGCGTTCGGTATCCACCTTATCCTGTCCTCCCAGAGCTACGCGAATGTCAGCGGGCTGGACAAGGCAGTGTACGACCAGATGGCGGTAAGAATGGTCATGAAATGCTCCGCGGACGACGCGAACATGCTGCTGGAAAACGGCTCCGGCATGGTTGACCTCATCTCCGCCGAGGACGCGGGCAAGGTCATCTACAACTCCGAGGCGGGAAGCAAGGCGGCGTGCAACATGTTCCGTGCCGCGTATATCCGCCCCGACCAGCACAGGAAGCTGCTTGCCGACATCAGCGACATGTACGCTTACTTCCCCGGCGGCAATACAAGGGTGCTTCTGTCCAGCGTTGAGGACAACCTGTTCAGCAGGTTCAACCGCTTCGCCCAGCCGGACTATGTGGACGACCACCGTCAGGTGATAGTCGGCGAATCCCTCGACATGGTGGGTGCAATGAACATCGCGTTCAAGCCCGCGCCGCGCTCCAGCCTGCTGATGATGGGCGACAACACCGACAAGGCGCGAACTCTGTTCTGTTTCGCGCTGCTCAGCCTGTGTATCGACAAATGGCTGAGAAACGGCAAACTCCCGCCGGAACGCCCGATAGTCACCCTGTTCAACTTCAAACCGCTGAACGACGAGTATTTCGTGGACACACTGTCGCTGACCGCCGGGCTGCTGCCGAAGTACGTTGACGTGGTGGACTGCTCCTCTGTTGACGCGGTAAACGCTGCGTTAACGGGGCTGTACAATGCCTGCGCCACCGGAGGCGGTGAGCATTATTTCGCGGTGTTCGGCAGCCAGCGTGCCGAAGCGCTGCGGTCGGCGGTGAAGCTGGACGCTGCGGGAAAGAACCTTTCCCCTGCCGAGATGTACGGCGATATTATCCGCCGCGGCGCGGAAAAAGGCGTCCACACCATAATGTGGCATGACAGGCTGAACAGCTTTTCGGACGATCCCGCCGAGCTGGTGTCGCAGTTCAGTATGCGCATAGCGTTCGACATGCCGAAGGAGTCGCTGTATTCCTTCATCATGGAGGACAGAAACGAAGCCACGGACGAGAACTCCGCGATATACTTCAACAGCCTGAGCGACAACCAGAAGTTCCGGGTGTATCAGTCCCCCCACGCCGACTGGCTGAAATCGGTCTGTGACAGGCTGGATAAGCCGCTTTGACCGAAAAACCGCATAAATCAAGGCTCTGGTGAATACACATCAGAGCCTTTCTGCTTGCACAGCTGCTTAGCCGGTGTCGTTCCGGGATATCCTGAAGTCAGAAACTGAACAGCAGGCAGCCTCGGCGTATCTTCATACAGCCACACTTTTATGCCTTATGGGAACCTCTAAAAACCGATTTGAAAAGGGAAAATGGGTAGAGTGCACCGAATGCGAGGAAAACCGACGAAGTAAGGCTGTATGCCTTACGAGGAGGTTTGACGAAGCAGGCGGTGTGCTCTGCACATTTTCACTCAAACAAGGTTTTTAGAGGTGACCTTATACTAATAACCGTTTGACGACGATAGCGGTGCTGGATTTCTGTAAAGATTTCCTGAGTTTAAATTGTTATTAGTATTATGTTTCTTGGGAGAGGTCGCGGACCTCCAGCGGCTCTTTGTCGGCGCTGGTCGGGTTGTCCACCGTGATGATGAAGCCCTCGGCAAACTTGTACTTATCGCGGCGGTGTATATACAGGAAACCCGCCGCCGAAAACACGACTGCTCCCACCATATTTACCGCGAGGTCCTTCATGGTGTCGGTGATGCCCACGTCAAGGTAGCCGCCCTCTATCACTGCAAGCTCGTTACCGTCCTTGTCGTACAGCACCGTGTGGTCGATGTTTTTCACCACTATCTCTTTGTTTTCGCCGCTCGGGTTGAGGGAAACCGAAGCCACCGTGGATACTATCCTGTCCTTCTGCATGTCCTTGTTGAACAGCTTGTCGCCGCTGAACTCGAAGAACTCCCACAGCACGCCCACCGTCATGGAGAAGCAGAACGAAAGCAGCGCCACGAACAGCGGGGTCATCTGAATGCGCTTGCTGTGGGTGTTGAGCAGGTCGATAAGCCCGAAGCCAACAGACGCCGCAAGAAATCCCGTGGTGGTGTGCAGAATGCTGTCCCATATCGGAATGCGGTTGTAGAAATTCGCTATCTCGCCGAGTATCTCCGCCGCGAACACGAACACTATCACCGCTATCTCCAGCACATTCGGCAGCGTTATCCCGGTCTTTGACCGCAGGAACACCGGTATTATCATCAGCGCAATGGACAGGAAACACAGCATAACGTTCTGGAAATTGCCCAGAAATATCTGTCTTATCATCACGAAAAGCACCGCCACAATGCAGGCGTTAAGCACGATAACGCAGCTTCTCTTTGACGAATGGTAGTTCTCCTTTATCTGCTCCTTTATTTTCATTTGCTATCACCTTTCTTCTGAATAAATCGATATACTATTATTCTAGCATATTTCTTCTTGAAATGCAATAAACAAAATCGTCAGATGTGTATAAATTACTGCGGCGCGAAATATTTCAGATCATTATTTTTCACAACAAACCAGAAAAGTGTGGACAAATGGCAGAAAAGTGTTGACAAATAGAAGAAAATGATGTAAAATGTATTCAGCAGGAAATGTATCTGCGAAGAAGACGCCGGTGTGTACTCCGTACCGCTGGGCGCAACAATTATATTGGAGGTAATTATTATGGAAAAAGTACCCGCACTCATTCTGACCATCTTTCTCGGCGAGTTAGGTATCCACAGATTTCTTGCCGGCAAAATCGGCACAGGTATCATCTGGCTCTTAACCGCTGGCTGCTTTGGTATCGGCTACATTGTTGACATCATTCAGGTCGCTACCGGCAAGTTCACCAAGAAGGACGGCACTCCCTGGGTGATCGACTGATTTTCTTACACTTCATACGAACGACCCCTGCTGCTTTCGGCAGGGGTCGTTTTTTGCAGCGGAACATACGCCTGACCGCAAAAACGCGCCGAGGCAGCCTGCCGCCCGATATCCGCAGTTATTGAGGAACGCGCAGACCGTCCGGTCCATCTCACGGTCGTCCTCTGCTATGCTATCATCTGCCTGCCGCTGATATGTGTGACGACGCAGATGGCGGTTTACCGCCACCCTACCGTAAATACTTTCTCATGATGTCATACAACATCTCCACCTCAACCGGCTTCGCGAGGAAATCGTCCATTCCCGCCTGGAGCGCCGCCTGCCTGTCATCGTCAAAGGCGTTAGCGGTCATGGCGATTATCGGGATATCCGCAAGCGCTCCCTCCAGCCTGCGTATCTCCTTTGTTGCCTCGAAGCCGTCCATCACCGGCATCATGAGGTCCATCAGCACAAGGTCGTAATAGCCGGGCTGCGAGCCTGCAACCTTATCAACCGCGCCCTGACCGTTTTCGGCGGTCTCGACCTCGATCCCGGCTTCCTGGAGCAGCGCCGCGGCAATAATGCGGTTCAGCTCCACATCGTCCGCCAGCAGCACCCGTTTCCCCCGGAACTGCTCCGCAGGCGCTTTCTCCTCCGGCTGCTCCGGAAGGGTATCTCCGGTGGTTCGGAGCACCTCGTACAGCTCGGACAGGAACAGCGGCTTTGAACAGAACGCGGTGACGCCGGCTTCCCGGGCTTCCTTTTCAATATCGCCCCAGTCATAAGCCGTCAGTATGATTATCGGCACCTCGCCGCCGATATCCCCGCGTATTCTCCTTACCACCTCAACGCCGTTCATATCCGGCATAAGCCAGTCGATAATGTACACACGGAACGGGTCGTTCTCCTCCTTTGCCATGCGGGCGCGGTACACAGCTTCCCTGCCGGAGGTCGTCCACTCCGGGCGCAGCCCCACGGTGCGCAGCATCTTGGTCACGCTGCTGCAGCTGTCCATGTTGTCGTCCGCGACAAGGGCGCGAAAGCCATCAAGCGCTGGAATGGCGGTGATGACCGTCCTGTTCTCCGCCGTCCTGAACCGCAGCTTCACGATGAACTCGCTTCCCTGGCCCGGCTCGCTGTGCACCTCGATACTGCCGCCCATCATGTCCACTATGTTCTTTGTTATAGCCATGCCAAGCCCGGTGCCCTCTATCTTGCTGACAGTGGTGCTGCGCTCACGGGTGAACGGCTGGAATATCGTCTTTACATACTCCGCGCTCATGCCGATACCGTTGTCCTTCACCGAAAACTCGTAGTCCGCAAATCCCTCCGGTGCGGTAGGTATTTCGGCTATCCTGACCTCTATCCTGCCCCCCACCGGGGTGTATTTTATCGCGTTAGAGGCGATGTTGATAAGCACCTGGTTCACCCGCAGCTTGTCGCAGATAACGCACTCGTGCTCTACGTCTATGCTGTCGATGAAGAAATCCAGCCGCTTCGCTTCGACAGAGGACAGCAGTATGTTACGCAGGTCGTGCGCAACGACCGCAACGGAGCACTCCGCCTCGTTTATCTTCAGATTTCCGCTCTCGATACGGCTCATGTCCAGCACGTCGTTGATAAGACTCAGCAGGTGCTCGCTGGAGATGCTTATCTTCCCGAGGTAGTCCTTCAGCAGCTCCTTATCGTCAAGGTGCGTCGCCGCAAGCGCAGTGAACCCGATTATAGCGTTCATAGGGGTGCGGATATCATGGCTCATGCTGGAGAGGAACTGGCTCTTGGCATGGTTCGCATGGTCTGCCCTGTCCTTTTCCGCCTGGAGCGCCGCCATCGCTTCCTCCCTTATCCGCCGGTTCTCCTCCTCGTAACGCGCCTTCTGTGTGGCTGAGACCGCTCTCGATATGAACAGTATCAGCGCAAGGCAAAGCACCGCTACAATCACCACAGTAATAAAGATCATTCTCATTGCAAGCCACTGATACTCCAGCAATGAACTGTTCAGCACTTCGGTCGGGACGATGCACACAAGCTCGCTCTGGCTTGTACCCAGCGGCGAATAGCCGAAATAGTACTGCGTTCCGTCTGCCTTGATAAGCTCCACGCCGCTCTTTCTGCCGTCCAGCTGCTGTTTCAGGTTCTCATACTGCGCCTCGGTGATGTCCTTTTCCGTTTTGAGGTGCTTCAGCAGAGAATAGTTGCGGTCGTACTTCCCGTCCTGCTGGTTGGTGTAGGTGACTATCCCGGTCTTGTCCACCGCAAACAGCACCGCCTGCCCGCCGTAGCCGCTCACGTCCAGAAGCTGGTCAAAGCTGGAACGGTCGTACAGCATACCTATCGCAGTGAACCGCTCCCCGTCCACGAAATACGGCTCACAGGGGAGCGCCACAAGATAACGCAGTTCCTTTTCCATGTCGGCGCTCCAGGTCACGCTCTGGACGAAGCGCTGCTTCTGCTGCAGCATCAGCAGGGTGCTCGCCTGAACGTCTATGTAGTGCTGCTTCCCGTCCAGCGACATCACCAGCCCGTTGTCCTTAACGAACAGAAGCTGCTTCTCCCTGCCGCCGGCGACGGAATTCAAACAGAATTTGCTGTCCAGCGTAATGACCGAGCGCTCCGGGCTGTGGAAAAGGAAGCTGTCGATATTGTGCAGCTGGTCGTACACCTGCCCCGCCTGAATGTCGTATATCTGCACCATCTGCTCCATCACCGCGGTCATGTTCGCCTCTCCGGCGCGGGTGACGTAGCCCTCCATTCTGTTTATCGCCCAGTGACCGAACAGCATTGCGGCGGCAACGATGACCGTCAGCGTTATCAGAAAGAGGTACTTCTTTCTGGCTATAACTATATTCTTCATCTGGCGTTTCCTCGTCATCACTCACTTCACCAACTCAATGTAATCCTCCGGCTGGGCAGGCTGCCCGCCCCCGCCGGTCACCTCTGACCACACATCGCAAAGCGTTGCGTCCAGCGGCTGAAGTTCAGCCCCCGGGCAGGCGTCGGCGAACACCGCTTCAATTTCCATCTGCACCAGCAGCTTATAGACCGCGCTGTTGTCTATCGGCGCTGCGTTCACCTCTATGTCCTTCAGCGCGTAGCCCTCCCCTACATACCCCGCGAACTCGTCGAACAGCCGCGTTTCCCACAGGTACACCGTTATGTGCTCGTCAGCATTTCCGCTCTGCGCGCCGTCCGCCCCCTCACAGCCGCACGCCGCCGTCATGAGCGCCCCGCACAGCAGCGCGGCGGATATCCTTCTCTTTATCATCATATATTGAGCACCTTTCCTTTATCTCATTTCCTGTAATCAAAGCCATTTTCTGGTATCATATTTCCCTTCTATTATATCACCCTTGACAACAATTGTCAATATATTCCTTAAAATCCCACAACAAAATTTCCGGAAAATGTGCTGCACCCGGCGGCGGGTGACTTTTTCTACAAGTCGGGATTGGTATTTTTGTACAGAAATATTCTTGAAAAAATGATGCTATTGTGCTATAATTATTATAGGGCATCTCTAAAAACCGGTTTGAATAGGCAAAATTGCCAGAGTGCATTGGCTACGAGGAAAGCCGACAACGCAAGGCTGTATGCCTTGCGAGGAGGTTTGACGAAGCAGACGATGTGCTCTGGTGATTTTGGCTCAAACGAGGTTTTTAGAGGTGTCCTATATATAGAATTTTAACGGGGGGGAAGCAGCGCATGGATAAGCGCAGGAATGAAAACAACGTCAAGCTGAAGCAGATAAAGCTCATCATGATATTCGGCTATGCCCTGATAATAATTATTTCCGCGGTGATAATGGCATGCTTTACGATAAGCAAAAACGACGCGGTGCTGAAATCCAAGGTGAGCGACCTCACTTACGCCCTCAACATTCAGATGAAGCTGAACATAAACACCTACCTCTCAAAGCTGGAATCGATATCTACCCTCGTTTTCGGCGAGGACGAGATAGTGAACTACTACTCGTCCGACAGCAACCCCGACAAATATGAGGCGCTCAGCACCGAAAAGAGCATTTCCGACAAGCTGTACGACCTGTGCATTATGGAGAACTACGTTGACTTCTTTATAGTATACAGCGACAACCACACGGTGGGAAAGGTGTCCAACGGCACCACCAAGCTGTACGGCGACAATATGTACAGCGATATGGAACAGATAGTCACCCGAAAGCGCTCCAAGGACGGCTGGTCGACCGGCTTCGACGGCGACTTCCGGCGTATCTACTATGCAAAGCAGGTGAACGACAACGCCCTGCTGGTGGTGTCATTCTACACCTCCGAGCTGGAAAGAGTGTTCGTCCGCCCGGACGATATGCAGGACACCACGGTGCGTCTGGTGAACTCCGACTACATGATAATGTACTCCAGTAAGAGCGAGACCGCCGGCTCACAGCTCCCCGATGATATTCTCACCCGGATAAGCGGCAGCGACGCCGCTTCCTTCATGGACGACCAGTACCTTATTACAATAAACTGCTGCGCCGAGGGGTGGTATGTGATATGCTCAGTGCCTACCGCGATAATCCTTGCCGAGCGCAGCACCGTCATCGCCTATACAGTCATCATCGCCGTTATTGCCAGCGTTATCGCGGTTATACTCGGCGTGATACTCTCAATAAAGGTCACCGACCCGGTACACCGTATCGTTTCAAAGCTGGACGACCAGGCGAACATCGACCGGCTGACGGGAATATACAACAAGCTGTCCTTTGAGGAAAACGCCGCGTACATGCTGGCGCACGCGACAACCGGCGAGCGGCACGCCGTTATCCTGCTGGACGTTGACAACTTCAAGGGCGTAAACGACAGCCTAGGGCACGCCTACGGCGATAAGGTACTCGCCGATGTCGGCAACATTCTGCGGCTCACCTTCAACTCCTCCGACTGCCTCGGCAGGATAGGCGGCGACGAATTCTGCGTTCTGCTCAATATCCCCGGAACCAGCCAGGACAACTACCAGAAGCTGATAAACGAAAAGTGCACCGCCCTGTGCACCGCATTCCACAACAACTACACCGGCGCCGACGGCAGCTACAAGATCTCCGCCAGCATCGGCGCGGCGGTGTTCCCGGACGATGGGCGCAGCTTCCCCGAGCTGTACAAATGCGCCGACGCCGCCCTCTATTCCTCAAAGCACAAGGGCAAGGACACCTACACCTGTTACAGCGACATAAAGGAGGCGTTTGACAAAAATGCTTAAACCACGTTTCTGGGTACGGCTGCTGTGTATCGCGCTCCCGCTGCTGCTTCTCTGCTCCTGCTCCTCGGCGCCGGTGGTGCTGAACCAGGGCGAATACACCGAGATATCCCTCTCCTGGTGGGGCAACGACGCCCGGACGGAATACACCCTTGCGGCGGTGAAGAAATTTGAGGAGATACACCCCGATATCCGGGTGAAATGCAGCTACTCCGAATGGTCGGGCTATCAGACCCGGTACAATATCCAGATGAAGTCCGACACCGAGTCTGACGTAATGCTCATCAACTTCAACTGGCTGAATAAATACTCCGCGGACGGAACCGGCTACTACAACATCTACGACCTAGCTGGCACGCTCGACCTCTCGCAGTTCTCGGAAAGCGAGCTTTCCTTCGGCGTAAGGGGAGGTAAGCTGAACGCCGTTCCCATCGCGCTGAACACCCAGACCATGTACTACAACAAAACGATATACGACAGCTACGGGCTGGCGCTCCCGCAGACCTGGGACGACCTTTTCCATGCCGCCGAGGTGATGAACGGCGAGAGATACCCGATTTCGATGCCCGCAAAGACCGCGATGTTCTTCATAACCGCCTACACCGAGCAGCAAAGCGGCAAGACTTTCATAAGCAATGACGGAAAGCTGGGCTTCGGCGTGGAGGAACTGAAAACCATGCTGGATCTCTACTCGCAGCTCATCAACGCAAAGGTCATGCCGCAGGTGGAGTACTTCGACAAGAACGGCTTACGCTCCGCTGAATACGCCGGCTGTATGGCGTGGCTCAGCGACGCGGAGAACTACATGGGTCCCGCCCGTGAGGCGGGCTACGAGATAGTCGTTGGCGACTACATCGGCTGCACGGACGGCGTTCGGGGCTGGTACACAAAGCCCGCAACGCTCTATGCCGTCAGCGCCAAGACCGAACACCCGGAGGAAGCCGCGCTGCTGCTCGATTTCCTGCTCAACAGCGACGAAATATCCGAGCTTCAGGGAGTTGAAAAGGGCGTTCCGCTAAGCCGTTCTTCCCGGGAGTACCTCGAACAGAACGGTCTGCTGAAGGGGCTTCACTATGACGCATTCCAGCTTATGAGCGAGAATATCGGCTCAATGCGGCTCATCGACCCGTTTATGGAGGACACCGACATGCTGGACGTCTTCCAGGACGCCTGCAACTCCGTCCTCTACGGCAAGATCACCTCTGCTGAAAAAGCGGAGGAGCTTTACACGACATTCACCGGAATGCTTGCCGAATAACCAGAAACACCCTTCTTAAAGGCAGAATGCCAAAAGGGATTCATCTAATTTAACCGATATGACAGCAATACCAGTTTCAGTGCCGTATTTTTTCAAGAGAATGAAATTCCATTCATTTTTATATAAATTTGTTATGGTATTTTTGATATATTATTGCAATTTTATGATTTTGTGATATAATAATATTAAGCAGTCACTCCTGCCGGAATAACGAAACGAGGTATCAGAAATGTCCGAAAAAACCATCTCTATTATAGCAAACCGCAAACATGTCACAATAGGAGCCTCCACCATACTTTACATCATCATGAACAAGAAAAACATTGAAGTTCACGTGACCGGCGGGGAAAAATACTCGGCAAGAATTGCGCTTGACGAGCTGGAGAAAGAACTGGGCGACGGCTTTATACGGGTGTCCCGCAGCTGCCTTGTCGCTACAATGGCAATACATGATGTTCAAAAGATGATCGAGCTTGTAAACGGCGAACAGCTTAAATACCCGCCGCGGAACAAGCGCAAAATCATCGAACAGCTTTCACAGAAGCGTAAAATGATGATCGGAGGCTTTCTGACAGAGGGAATGCCAAGAACGTTGGAGGAATTTCACCGCCATTACATCAGCTTTGACTTTATGCCCTTTGCGTTCACCGATATCGAAATGGTTCTGAATGACAAAAGTCATGCGGTAGACTGGATATTCAGATACGGCAATCCCGCGCTGGCAAAGCTGGAGAATTTGCCGCTTGAATACATTGTCGGCAAGAGCTTTAAGCGGCTTTTCAGCAACATGGACACAAAATGGCTTCGCAGCTACGAACGCGCCGCGCTTTACGGCGAAACTCTGGAGATAATAGATTACAGCCCCGAGATCGACAAGTACCTCAAAATAATATGCTTCCCCACGTTCAAAGGGCATTGCGTGTGCATACTATTCGACATCTCGCAGATAGAATACACACAGAGCAGCACCGAAGCCGAGAAGGCTCTCCTGCTGTATTTCGGCATTGTACCGTCCGGGCAAAGAGATAACAAATCGTAATTCTTTCATCGATACAGCGCAAGCAGATCATTGCCCTTAATGACACACATATTGTTATGCTTTTCCATGACAGTAAACACAGAAAATACCCTCGACGATCTCCGCCATCTCTCTGGTGGATCTCATGTCGGGGGTTTTCTGCTGTTCAAGAAACTGTGCCTCTATGCAGCTGTCGGTCTTGACCGAAGCGCTCGGGAGCTTCATCTGGGTATTAGATGAAATTCGCGTCCCAATTCATATTATCGCAGAATAAAACCGAATAAAACATATTTTTGAAAACCTATTGACAAACTGTAACTCAAGTGATATAATTGTATACATAGGGATTATACAATTTATACTTGCACAACCGTCCGGAAGGCTTGCAGGTATCTAGGGAAGCACTGATTAAATCTGGTGCGCAGATTGAGTGCAGCTAGTTGTGTCAATATTGCGCTTCGCTGATTGACACAACTCGATTTTTCGTCAGATTGTACAACTTGCGGTGTTCGGCGGAAGCGAAGCGAATACAAGCCGAACACTCGTGAGCGCAGGCGGGCTGACACCCGCCAAGCGAAATTTGTGCAAGATGGCGGGAAATATGCAAGCAGGATGCGTGCCAAGCCGTCAGGCGTGATTTAATCAGTGTTTCCCTAAGTGAAACGCTGATCAGATCCGCCCCGTTTATTTTTTTGCGCAAAAGGAAACATTCCCCATTATCAACAGTAGTATATTGCGCAAAACAAGATCTGATACGCTTCACTTTAATAACGCTGTCCCTGACCCCAAGGAGTGTACACTAAAATGAATATCAACATCAGTAACGCAAACGGTGAGGCGATCTATTTGCAGATCGTAAACCAAATCAAGACGCTGATACTGGAGGGCAAGCTGAAAGAGGGGGAAATGCTCCCATCTATGCGAAATCTTGCTGTCG
>JBJFGA010000003.1:0-6315 GCA_051892275.1 Oscillospiraceae bacterium
ACTATGACGCGGCGCTTCGGTTCGTGTCGGATTACTTCGGCATGGACTACAAGAAGTTTATCGCGAAATATTTTGCAGGCAGAGAAGCCGAGATAAACCGCAACATCACCCCCGAAAAGTATGACCGCATTTTCGGGGAGCTTTCGCCGCGCCAGCAGGAAATAATCAATGACGATAAATCAAAGTATATTGTTGTCACCGCAGGTCCCGGAAGCGGCAAGACAATGGTGCTTGTCCGCAAGCTTGCTTCGCTCTATCAGATGGAGGACACCAAGCACGAGCAGCTCCTTATGCTGACCTTCTCCCGCGCGGCGGCGACGGAGTTCAGACAGCGGCTTTCCGCGCTTATGGGCGGCGCGGTGCGCTATATGGACATAAAGACCTTCCACTCCTATTGCTTTGATATTACAGGAAGAATAGGCTCTCTTGAAAACTCTGCAGATATCGTGGCGCAGGCGGCGAGAATGATTTGCGAGGGCGAAGTCGAGCAGGGGCAGATAACCAAAACCGTTGCCGTTATTGACGAGGCACAGGACATGGACGAGAACGAGTTTGCGCTTATCAAGGCTCTTATGGAGCGCAACGAGGATATGCGCGTAATTGCCGTGGGCGACGACGACCAGAATATCTATGAGTTCCGCAATTCAAGCTCCGCGCACATGGCTAGCCTTATCAGCGAGTACGGTGCGGCGCATTACAGCATGGTCGAGAACTACCGCAGCGCCCGCAGGATAGTGGCTCTGGCGAATGCCTATGCAGAGAGAATATCCAACCGCTTGAAGAAAGAGCCTATCCGCGCCGTGCGTGAGGAAGAGGGCGTTGTAAAGCTGATAAAGCATACCGGACATAACATGGACATTCCCGTTGCAGACTGCCTGCAAGGCACTTGGCACGGCGGCACCGCCGCAATTCTCACCACAACAAACGACGACGCTCTACGTATGCTGGGACTTTTGACAAAGCGCGGTATTCCAGCAAGGCTTATCCAGAACAGCGACTGCTTCCGCATGAGCCAGCTTGCCGAGGTGAAGATGTTCGCAAAGCTTTTGGAGCGTAATTCCGAGGGCAGTTCGCCCATAATCCCCGAAAGCGTATGGAACAGCGCAAAGGAGCAGCTTCGCGAAAAATACAGCGAAAGCACCTGCCTTGAAACGGTGCTGAATATGCTGTCGCAGTTTGAGGCGGTGAGCGGCGGCACGCTGTACAAATCGGACTTTGATATGTTCATCTTCGAGTCAAGCTATGACACCTTTACTCCACAGGAGCAGGAAGCTGTGGCAATCTCTACGATTCATAAGGCAAAGGGACGTGAGTTCGATAATGTGTATATCATGCTTGATCAGCCCGACGACCGTGACGATGAGGAGAAGCGCAAGATATATGTCGGCATGACCCGCGCCAAAAACGAGCTATATATTCACTACAACAGCGCGATTTTCGACGATATTTCTGCTGAGGGCATTGAGCGCGAAACCGACAGCAGCGATTACCCCGAACCCGAAGAACTTGTAATGCAGCTTGGAATGAAAGATGTTTTCCTTGATTTCTTCATCGGGAAGAAAGTCGATGTGTTCAGATTAAAGAGCGGCGATGAACTGGAGATAAGGGGCGATTTCCTTTTTGCAAACGGGAAAAAGCTTGTCATTCCGTCAAAGGCTGTTCGCGATAAAATTGAATCTCTGCGGCAGAAAGGCTATGTGCCATATAAGGCAAAGGTATGCTTTATCGTTGAATGGGTGAAGCAGGAAACAGGGCAATCCGCGGCGGTTATACTGCCGGAGATTTGGCTGAAAAAGAACGGGGAATAAAGTGTTCCCAGATGGATTAATATATGAGGTGAAAATATGACAGAGCTTGAAAAGATGATTCGTGCTGAATCCTATATCCGTAAAATGGCAGACGGAATAAATCCCATCACGGGAGGAAATGCCGCTGATGACGATATGGTCAACAATATCCGCATAACACGGTGCCTTTACTATGTGTCGGATATTTTAAGGCAGGTCATTGCCAACAATGGCGTTATTGAAAAGAAATCCAGTGGTTCAGGGAAAAAGCCCGGGTTCTTTATGACCGATGAACAGCGCGCGGACTTCACCGTATTTGACCATCCGGTGTATCTGAAGGAACTGGTTGAAAAAATGAACTTGCTGACAGATATAAACAACTGCAAGAAATTTGCGGCAAAGTGGGTAACAGCGTATTTTGTAAGCATTGGTCTGCTTGCTGTGGACGAAGAACTAGGATCAAAATATGCGACGGAAGAAGGCAGAAATCTTGGCATTATTTCCGAAAGAAAACAGTCACCTTATTCGCCGAAGGAGTATTGGGCAAATCAGTATTCGCCTGAAGCCCAGCGGTTCATTATTGACAATATCGACGCCATAATCGAATTTGCCAAGTCTCCTCAGTATACTCAGATTACCCACCCCGAAAGCACTGACACCGGTTCATCTGCCGAATAATTAGCCGTGTTTCGGGTGCAATAAATTCAGGCGAGAAGCACAGTAAATTCTGCATATTGGGTGGATATTGACCCATTTGTGAGTTGCATTCTGGACTTCAATGTGTTATAATAACATTAACAATGATACACAGAAAAGGGAGACACTTATGCCAACAATAACACACAACAAACTCGTTCGTGACAAGATCCCCGAAATAATCACCTCTGCGGGAAAGCAGGCGGTAACGCGCGTCCTTTCCAACGAAGAATACCTCACCGAGCTTGACAGAAAGCTGAACGAGGAATGTACCGAATACCAAGCCGACAAGAGCATAGAGGAAATGGCGGATATGCTTGAGGTGCTGTACGCTATTGCCACGGCGCGGGGGTACTCTATCGAGGAACTGGAACAGGTCAGAGCGGAAAAAGCAGAAAAACGTGGCGGGTTTTCCGAAAGAGTATTCCTTGAAAAGGTTATTGATTAACAGGAGGTCTGCCAAATGAAACCCGACTACCGTTCCGCCTCGGGAAGCACCGCCGAGGACCTATTCATAGAGCTGTTCGCAGACACCTTCGGCGCAGAAAAGGCAGGTTATCTCTACACGCAGTACCACTTCTGCGACATATATCAGAACGACCGCTACGCGGATTTCTTTCTCGAAAACGGCTCGCAGAAAATAGCGATCGAGATAGACGACGAGGCTTCTCACAACCCGAAGCTGGTGTCCGAAAACAAGTTCTATGACGACCTGCTGAAACAAAACAGCATGATCCACCTCGGCTGGGACGTTTACCGCTGGGCGGTAAGACAGATACAGCTTCAGCCGGACACCGTAAAGGACGAGCTGCGGCTTTTCGTGGGAGCAAACCCCGCTTTCCGCGAGGCGGCAGACTATCTCCCAGAGCAGCGCGGTAAATCCCTTGACGGCAGCGAGCTTGAATTAAAGGAGCACCAGAAGCAGGCTCTCGCGGCGCTGGAAGAAATGCGCTTGCGCCACGAAACCATTGCTTTGCTGTATCACGCAACTGGCACGGGTAAGACCGTCACAGCTGTATCAGATGCCAAGCGTTTCGGCGGCAGGACGCTGTTCCTCGCGCATACGCACGAGCTTGTGGAGCAGGCGTTTCACACCTTCAAGAGCCTGTGGAGCGAGGTTTCTGTCGGCAGGTTCACAGACGGAACAAAGGAACAGGACGCATTTGTTGTCTGCGGCGGAATACAGAGCGTTGCACTTAATCTCGAACGCTTTCGCGAAACAGATTTTAATTATCTGATAATTGATGAAGCGCACCACGCTGCCGCCGAAACCTATCAAAAGGTACTCGGCTATTTCAAGCCGAAATTCACGCTGGGGCTTACCGCAACCCCCGAACGCGCGGACGACAAGGATATCCTCGAAATATTCAAAAACACCGCCCACAGACTGGATATTCAGACTGCTGTGGAAATAGGCGAGTTAGTGCCGGTGCGCTGCATACGAATACATACCAACATTGACCTCACCAAAGTGCGTTTTAACAGCGTTCAGTACAATATTCGTGATCTTGAAAGCAAGATCTATGTTCCCGAGCGGAACACACTGATCGTCGATACATTTATGGATTATGTCCCGACAAAGCGCACGGTTATTTTCTGTGCAAGCGTAAAGCACGCGGAGCAGATTGCGGCTATGATACGGGAGCGCGGAGTATCTGCCGAGGCGGTTTCGGGCAGCATGAAATCCTCCGAGCGCAAGGAATATCTCGCGAAATTCGCAAGAGGTGAGATAAAAGCGCTGTGCGCCTGCGACCTGCTGAACGAGGGGTGGGATTGCCCCGAAACCGAGGTTCTTTTCATGGCGCGTCCCACCATGTCAAAGGTGCTTTACACACAGCAGCTCGGCAGAGGAATGCGGCTTGCCGAGGGAAAGGAATGTCTTCTGGTGTTCGACTTTGTTGACAATGCAAGTCAATACAATATGCCCTATTCAATGCACCGGCTGTTCAAGCTGATCGAGTATCGCGCGGGCAAGCTGGTGCTTGGAAAACAATCGGACAGAACGGCTGACGACGCACTCTACGCAAGGGGCGAAAAACCAGAAGCCATTGTAGATTTCCCCGTCAGCGCAACGGATTATGAAGCCGTTGACATCTTCAACTGGCAGGAGGAAGCCGCGGGAATGCTGTCGCAGCTTGAATTAGTCCGCAGGGTGAACGTGCAGGAGAATGCGGTTCAGAGCAAGATCAACAGCGGCGAGCTTATCCCAGACCTTATCGTGCCGATGAGCGAGCATAGGGTGTTCAAGTATTTCAAGGAGGAAACGCTGATTTCGGCGGCAGAAAAGTACGGCTGGGAAATCATCACCGACGACAACCGAAAGACGCTGTTCATGGATATGGTGCGCCAGATGGACATGAGCGCTTCCTACAAGCCAGTGCTGATAAAGGCTATTCTTGCGCACGCTGACAGCAAGGGCAGGGTTAAGCTTGACGACATCACGGCGTACTTCCGCAGCTTTTACGAGCGCCGCCGCGAGCAGGGGCTTGTTGTAGAAAAGCCGAATACGATATACGCGCGGGGCGGCTGTACCGACAAGGAAATTCAGCGCAATATCCTATCAAACCCGTTCAGAGTGTTTGAGAATATGCAGATGCTGCGCCACACCAAAACGCTTGGTATCGTTGAGGTGGAGCCTACTGTGTGGAAATCTCTGACCGAAGAAGAGAAAGCAGAGATACTGGAGGTCTGCGACAGGAAGCTTGAGGAATATTATGCCAGAATACAGCGTTAATAATGATCCCTAGTTGGTTCAAAAGGAATAAAAGTATGTTTATAATACCACAAATAATGTGTTATAAGCTATATGAAGTAATTAGGTATAATAATATATTTGGCTAAACAAACCGAGGATTTTCATCTCCTCGGTTTGTTTATTTTGTAAGCTCTGCTGTGATCTTTCCAAGCAGGGCATAGTTTTCTGCGGAGATTGTCGGAAACGTCTGTGTGTTAAGCTCCCGGAACGAATCGATAAGGTTGCGAATTATCTCAGTCTGCTGCTCAGTCAACCCAAAAATCGACACCGTGAAGCGCTGTTCAGTTCCCAAAAGCTCGTCAATTGACACGTTCATTATCGCCGCTATCGAGCGCAGTGTGTCCAGAGGCGGGGTTGCTGTATTGCTTTCGTATCTGCTTACCGTTGCTTCAGTTATGCCAAGCTTGTCGGCAAGCTGCTTTTGTGTCATCCGCTTCTTCTTTCTCATGTCATGAAGTAATTGTCCAAAATCGTACATAATATTCCTCCAAACTTTCATCTTGTGTAAATTGTTCCATAAATCTCTTGCATTTTGTGCAAGAATGTGATATAATATTTACATTGTATGTAAGTTTTGTTGGTGAAACTTGTATAAAACTCAATAACAGAGAAGAGAGGATGAATAATGTCCGAAAATATGGATATTCAAGAACAATTCTTTGCTTGGTTGTCAGGAAATGTTTCTGAGGAACAGCTTCCCGAGTTTTATATTATTTATCCTGACGTAGAAAGTTTTTGTCTTTCAAACGGTATTTTATCCCACAAGCTGTTTGAAACAACCGACCTTAACATTATAAAACAGGTCTTGGCAACAGTCGAAAAGAACAAGGATTTTAGAAAAGGCAGACGAAATCTATATAGAATCGACACGGCAATTTGGTTATATCAGCGGTTTATTAAAGAACACCCTGAGTTACAGAAGTCGGGAAAGCCGCTTATATCGGTGGAAAACGACACAACTGCTGATTTTAATTGCCAAAGCTGTACTGGCGACCAAATAGCGCTTCAGAATAATGATACTGAAAATATTACCAATGAAGAAATGACGCGGTATGCCACCATTCTGGAAAACAATTT
>JBJFGA010000004.1:0-6295 GCA_051892275.1 Oscillospiraceae bacterium
AGTGATTGTAGCCCGTATCGTCCTCGTGACCGACATATTTTCGGGCGGTTATCGTGATATCCGCGCTGATTAGAGCGCGGATAATTTTACTCTTGATTTGATTGTAGTTACCCTTGCTGAACAGCGAAATCCGCACTTCCTGCACATCAATTTCGGGCTTGTTGTCCGAATGAAGTTCAAAGCTGTCGTAGAGCGGAGTGAACACTAAATATTCATCGGGCGGTTTTCCCGAATACACCGCAGTGCTTGCGGGAATTTTCAGCCGTTGCGCTATTTCGGCAAGTTCGGAAAGCAGACTCACAGCCCCTCGACCTCCTTTTCAAAAGCGGATTTCATAGCGTCCACGCACTGCTTTTTCACAGCGGATTTTGCGGGTTTTAGAAACGGCTTTGCGGGCTGACTGCTTGTTCCGTATTCGAGAATGTTTGCGATTTTAGCGTTGCTTGAATCGTCCGTTCTCGGCTCGGAAAAGTGCGTCATAAGCGTTTCACGGAAAACGAACGAGGTCATTTCGGGGTTCGGTTCATCGTGCAAGAGAAAATACAAAGGGTGGTCGATTGATT
This sequence comes from Oscillospiraceae bacterium, assembly GCA_051892275.1. GTDB lineage: Bacteria > Bacillota > Clostridia > Oscillospirales > Ruminococcaceae > CAG-115. The sequence continues at coordinate 564 of JBJFGA010000004.1, forward strand.
TCTCCTTTCCGCCGTTTTTGGTGTACTTATATAAATGGAGCGGCAGACCCGCTACCGCTTCCGACAGCACACGAACGCAGGAATAAACCGCAGTCATCTGCATTGCGGAACGCTCGGTGACGTTCTTGCCCGCCGTAGAACCGCCCGTAAAGAAACGGAAGGAACTGCCCGCCGTACTGTTTTTAGGCTTATCCCTTGAATGGAACAAGCTGCTGAAAATCTTCATTGTAATCAGTCCTTTCGTAGAATTGGCAAAAGAAAAGCACCTGTCATTGCTGACAGATGCTGAAAATTATTCTGTTGTGTGTTATATAAACTTTTTCATCACACGAGTATAATCTCGCTTTGCGTTGAAAACTGCATTACCGTATACCGTGTTTTCTTCTTTGACATAATAATAGAACATAAGGTAATTATCATGAACAAGAAAACGGTATCCATTGCTTACAAGGACCCTGTCCTTTGGAAGAGAACCGCTTTCCGGCAGTATTTCGAGATTTTTGCATTTTTCTCTTAGCTTGTTTACAAAGCGGATCGCAATATTCTTATCCTTTGACTGCTTCGCAATATAAAAGGCTATATCACGAAGATCTGCTTCTGCCGTATCGGTGAAAATTACTCTGCAATTCATACGTCAAGGTTCTCCAGGTCGCTTATTAAATCATTGAATACATCATCAGCGCTATGAACTCTTCCAAGTTTTATATCGTCCATGCTTTGTGCAAGATGAGCATACAAAGCAAGTCTTTCCTCAAGCTCTGAAATATATTGCATGGTCTGCTGATAATCCTCATGGCTGAGAAGTACAGTATCTTCCTTGCCGTTAACCGTGATTGCTACCGGATTGTCCCTTGTCAGGGCAGAAATCTGAGCATAATTTGTGCGTATATCCTTTGATGGTCTTATTGAAATAGAATTTGTCATAAATAACACCTCCCATGTTGGTAGTCATATTATAACACAATTATGCTACTTTGTCAATAGGATTATACGCTTTAGATAAAAAGTATTCCTCTCTCATCATACACACTCGCACCACCGTCATTCCCGCATCGGATAGAACGGTCAAGTGCCATAATGGTAGCAACAGCACCGTCAATTTTCTCGGTAGACTTCTCCTTGTCCGCCTTGATATTCCCGGCTGGGTCGGTGCGGATATAGATGTTGTCCATATTCCACCGCAGAACCGGGTGACCGCCGTGTGCTATCTTCTGTTCCAGAACCAGCTTCATCAATTCCTTTGTGGGCGGTGACATATCCTTGAAACCCTGTCCGAACGGAACAACCGTAAATCCCATGCCCTCAAGGTTCTGCGCCATCTGAACAGCGCCCCAGCGGTCAAACGCAATCTCTCGGATATTGAAACGCTCGCCTAGCCGTTCGATGAATTTCTCAATAAAGCCGTAGTGAACCACGTTTCCCTCGGTAGTCTGCAAGAAACCCTGTCGCTCCCACACATCGTATGGAACGTGGTCGCGGTTTACGCGCAAGGTCAGATTGTCCTCGGGTATCCAGAAGTACGGCAGGATAATGTATTTGTCGTCCTCGTCCAAAGGCGGGAACACAAGCACGAACGCAGTAATATCCGTAGTTGACGAGAGGTCAAGACCGCCGTAGCAAATCCTGCCCTCAAGTTCGTCCTCGTCAACAGCGAACGCGCACTTATCCCATTTCTCCATCGGCATCCAACGCACCGCTTGCTTAACCCACTGATTCAAGCGAAGCTGTCGGAAAGCGTTCTCCTCGCCGGGGTTCTGCTTTGCGGATTCGCAAGCGTCACGCACCTTGTCAATGCCGACCGTAATATCAAGAGAGGGGTTCGCTTTTCTCCACACTTTCGGGTCTGTCCAGTCATCGTTCTCATCAGCGCCGTAAATTACGGGATAGTAAATATCCACCGGCGTAGCCGGTGGCTTTACGGATAACGCCTAAAAGGCTATTTTCTAGCGTGCGTCTAAAGACGCAAGTACGGTCTGACACCTGCGAAAGATTGTTACTTGCTACCCGTAAACGGGTCTTTAAACTCTCTGAGCGTCATTTGATCACTAAGCTGGTCTTCTTTCAGTTGGTTTTGTATGTACTCAGCTATTCGCTTCGCATTTTTGCCAACCGTATCCACATAGTACCCCCTGCACCAGAACGACCGGTTTCCGTATTTGACATGGCGGCAGGGGGAGCGCACTATCCTGATATCGTTGACGAACTCAACCGAAAAGGCTACAGAACCAAGATCGGCAAAGAGTTCGGCAGCTCCAGCCTGCATGATATTCTCAAGAACCAGAAATATATCGGCGTATGCGTGTACAACAAACGCGTATCGCAGGATATATGCAACAGCAGCCGTAAGTTTAAGGACGAGAGCGAGTGGATAGTTCGTAACGATGTTTATCCGCCGCTGGTATCGGAGGAGGTTTTCAATCTCGTCCAGGAGCGGCTGAAAAAGCGTGAGGTGAGCGGACAGGCTCACCCCAAGGAAGTATATCTGCTGAGCGGCAAGATACGCTGCGGCGTATGTGGCACTGCTTATTGCGGAGAGCGAAAAAGGAATGGCAAAGGGATAATCTCACATTCCTATTTCTGCAACAGCCGCAACAAAGGACACGGCAGCAGCTGTGGCAATCCATCGATAAACCGAACGCTTATCGAGAGCTATGTGCTTCAAAGGTTGGCTGAATATGTCTTTTCAGACAGCCTTATCCCGGATATAGTCAGCAGCTACAATCGGTACTTACAAAACCGGAACAGTTCGTCTGCACAGCGGCTGAACGAGCTGACAAAACAAAGTGCTTCTATTCAGAGGCAGATCAATTCTGTAATAGACCTTCTGATAGATACCCAATCATCTTCATTAAAGGATAAACTGAAAGTTCTGGAATCAAGAAAGGATGCTATACAGGAGGAAATAGCACATCTCTCAACCTCAGACCGCGAGAATATGGTTACTGAGGAGCAGCTCAAGGACAATTTCAGCTATATCAGAAGCTGCCTGTCAGATGGTACACTACCGGGAGTAAAAAAGCTGATTGACGTCTTTATTCACGAGGTAGTGGTCTATCCTCAAAAGGTCGTTGTGATATTCAATCTGTACCCCCAGATAAAGTTCAAACACAAGACCGACAGGAAATCTGACATAACCAACAAGGAGGGTCCCGACGAGGGGCTCTCCTCATTTTATCCAGAAATGATGTCAGATGAGTTATGCAGAACGGAGTGCAGTGTCCAAAGCCTTGAAGAGGGCAGGCAAATACTGGAGCGTATCAGAGGTTTGAGCGGAATACCGCCTAATATGTAAAAGTGGCAGCAGAAAAGGGCGTGCCGAATAAAGAAGTTTTGAATTATTTTTTGAAAAGCTATGTGACCACTCACACAGCCTTTCTTCTTTTCGGCTGGTAGTCAAGCCGGTTTGCAGTAGCGGTCGAAACCGCAACATTAAAACGCCAGTAAATGTCTATCTGCTGTGTGCGGTGTCCGCCGGACTTATCGGGAGCGTGGACGACGATTTTCTCTATGAATTCGTGCATAATAGTTGGCGTTAGCTCGGTGACCTCGGAATACTTGTGAACTATCTCCACGAATTTTGCGGTATCCGCCGTTTTCTGCTCCCTAGTCGCGATGAATTCCGTCAATTCGGGGACTTTTGCTTTGAGTTGTTTCTGATCGTCCTCGTAGGTTTTGGAAATCGCAGCATAACGCTCGTCCGACACTTTACCCGAAACATTGTCTTCGTAGAGCTTAATTAACAGCCTGTCGATTTCCGCAATTCTTCGTTCAGCCTGTGAAAGCTGCTTTCTTGCGCTTTTGAGTTCTGCGGATTGCTGCTGTGTGGAGTTGTCAAGAGCCATTTTGACGAACTCTTGCTCATGTTCTTTGACTACACTCATAATCCCGTTCAGCTCCGCGAGAACTATTTTCCGCAGCACCGCCGTCCTCACGAAATGCGCCGAGCAGACCTCTTGGTTATTGGCGTAAGAACTGCATTTGAGGTGTTCCTGCTCCGCCGTATGCGATTTCGACCGGCAAAGGTACATCAGCCTTCCGCAGTCGGCGCAGTAGACCATGCCAGAGAAAAGATTTATCTCCGAGTGTTTCTGCGGTCTGTTCTTGTGCTTGCGAATCTCCTGCACTAAATCAAAGTCATGCCGGGAAATGATTGCGGGGTGAGTACCCTCAAAAACAACCCACTTGTCGCGGGTGTTCCTCACCATTTTCTTGCATTTGTAGGACTTTCTCTGCGTTTTGAAATTAACGGTGCAGCCGACATATTCGGGACGTTCAAGCATATTGTCGATAGTCCTGCTTGACCAATTGTACGGGTATTTCGCCGTGATATTTCCGTTTTTTTGGAGCTGCGAATACGCCGTCGGAGTAAGGATTTTTCTCTCTTTCAGCAATCTCGCGATCTGCGATGGTCCAAAGCCGTCAATGCACATCTGAAAAATGCTTTGAACAACCGTCGAAACCTCCTCGTCAATTTCCCACACATATTTGTCATGTTCAGATTTCTTGAAACCGTATGGCGGGTGGCTTGTCAGCGGCTTTCCGGACTTGCCTTTAGCATTGAATACCGCCCTAATCTTCTTGCTTGTATCGCGGGCGTACCAGTCGTTGAACACGTTTTTGAACACCATCATCTCGTTCTCTGAACGGAGCGTGTCAACCCCGTCGTTTATGGCTATGTAACGAACACCATAGTCGGGCAGAATCATCTCAATGTACTGTCCGGTCATGAGGTAGTCACGTCCGAAACGGGAAAGGTCTTTCGTGATAATCGTACCGATTTTTCCTGCTTTTACGTCATCAATCATACGAATAAAGTCGGGGCGGTTGAAATTAGTACCGCTGAAACCATCATCTACATAGAACGCGGTGTTGGTCAAGCCATTATCATCGGCATACTTTTTCAGAATTGCTTTCTGGTTTGTAATGCTATTGCTTTCGCCCTGCAAATCATCGTCGTTGCTAAGGCGGCAGTAAAGCGCTGTAATTTTGTCTAAAATCATTGAACCCTCACTTTCCGACAAAATCAGCGGCTAATGCACTATTATTGTAGCACAGCCGCCGAATTCTGTCAATGCCGATTAAGATACAATTTCCAGTTCCCGCGTGACAAGTCTTTGGACTACTTCAAGCACGGTTTCGGCGGCTGTGGGGTTGAATTTTGTGGTCACAACATAAGTCGTGTTGCCAATCTTGTATTCAGTTGTAAAGTTGTCTTTCATGGTGAGCCTCCAAGAAAAAATATTCTCCTTTTATCTTGTTATCTCCCTTTTACAAAAACAAGTTAGCGCATTAAACACTTTTCGTATGCTACATTAAAACACCTCTTTCTTTTGAATTGCACTATTACTCTGCTTTCTGCTCTTGACTTTTCGCTGCAAATGTGCTATAATAAGCCGACGATAGAAAAGCAGATTTAACAATAATTCGAATAATAGCGTACTTTCTATTATACACTCTCTTTAAATCGTTTGTCAAGTTAAATTTACGAATATTATCAGGGTTTGTAAATTGTGCTTAGTTTTTCACACACAATTTGTGCATTTTGACCGAAAAGGGACTAACATGGACACTCAAACATTACTAACCATTTTTGCGGCACGAATGAAAGAGCTGCGCAAAGCCAAAAAAGTAAGCTCCGAGCAGGCTTCGACGGAACTTGAAATATCCCGCCCAACATTAAGCGCATACGAACAGGGCAAGTCGTTCCCCGATATGCTGATACTGTCGCGGAT
>JBJFGA010000005.1:0-6287 GCA_051892275.1 Oscillospiraceae bacterium
GGCTTTATTGAAATTATCGTGACGAGCTGCGGAATATACCGCAGCCTGTCACGATGTTCCTCGTAAAAGCTACTTGTCGCTGTCGTCATCACATTTGCGGCGAAGCTTGTCCGAGGGATTGAGCATGTTGTCCAAAGCATCGGCAGCTATCTCGTCAACGGAAGCCAGGCTATGACCGTAAATATCTCCCGTTGTTGAAACCTGAGCGTGTCCGAGCCGCTTTGAAACAGCCTTTATCGGCAGCCCCTGCATAAGCAGGAGCGTTGCCGAGGTGTGCCGCAGCATATGCGGGGTAGTGTGGGGAAGTCCGTTGTCCTTGCAGAATTTTGACAGCCACTTGGTAATGGTGAGCGGATGAATAGGCTTGCCACGGAACTGCGTGAAGATTTTGTTGTGCTCCTCCCACGCATCGCCCATAAGCTCCTTGGTTCTGTCCTGCTCCGCCTTGAACTCCCGCAGCATACCCATAACGGATTCCGAAATGCTGACGATACGGTCGGAGCTTTCGGTTTTCGGGGTGTCCTCGTACATTCCCACCTCGGGAAGATAGAGCGAGTTGCGCTGAATGTGTATCTTACCGGTTTCCCAGTTGACATCGCTCCATTCAAGCCCGCATATCTCACCGCGCCTTGCTCCGGTGCAGATCATTAGATACACCATCATTCGGTACTGCGAGGGTGCTTTTTCAAGAGCCTCCATCAGCTGCTTGGTTTCGTCCTCGGTGAGATAACGCGCTTCCTTGCGTTTGAGCTTGGGCGGGTCAACGCGGTCGCAGGGGTTGCTGTAAACAATGTTCCAGCGAACCGCTTTTTCAAACATTGAGCGGAGCAGACGAAAGTAGTGCAGAAGCGTTTTCTGCGAGAGCGGCTTGGTCAGCGATTCCGGTTGGAACAGCGTTTCAACCTCTACCTCCATAGCGGCGCAGAGCTTTTCGGCGGTAGTCTTGCTGACCCTGCCGTCCTTGCAGAGCTTTTCGAGAGTGGAAGTGCCGATGTTGGCGGCGTCACACAGCCGCTGCCGACAGATATCGTTGTCCCTGATGAACTTGTCAAAATCCACCTGACAGATATAAACGCCGTCAACTCGGATTCCCTCCTGCTTCAGCATATCCATAAAAGCGTTTATGTGCTCCGGACCTATCTGCTCCATGCGCAAATGCCCGAGAGCAGGCTCAATGCGTTTCTGGAGCAGTGTGTATTGCGATAGGGTAGTGCTTTTCAGATTGCCCGAAGCGTAGTTTTTGTTCCAGTAGTCCGTAAACTCCGAAAAGGTCATGTGTTGGTCGAGCTTGCCCTGCCGCTTACACTTTTCCTCAAACAGTACCTTTCGTCGGGTCAGCTCTTTTTCAATCTGAAGTTGGGTCATTCCGCCGGGCGGTATCCACTTTTCCTCGATGAATCGCCGCTTGCCGGTTTTGGGGTCGAAGCCGTTCGACTCTCTGAAGCGATAACCCTTGCCTCGTTTTTCAACCGATGCCATGGTATCACCTCTTTATTCTTGCAGGTATAGGAATAATGCCAACGGCAGTTTCGATTACGGGCTTTTCGGGCTGTGGGATAGTGCCTCCGCTCTGAATGAACTCGTAGAACACATTCCAGTTGATGAGCGTTTTGCGCCCAATCTTGATGCAGGGTATCGCGCCGTTTTTGCAGAGAAACCGAATACTGCTCTCGGATATACCGAGGTTTTCCTCGCGACATCGCTTAGCGATTCCGCCGGGCGTGTCGTACAGAGGGTGGTGATTTTCCGCGCTTGCCTTAAGCGCAGGGTTTAGGGTAACGTTGTTTGTTTCCATGGTTGTGTACCTCCTTCAAATAGATAATATGTTATTGAAAACCTGAAAAGTGCATAAAGCAACAGCCCCAGAGAATACTAAGATGTTTTTCGAATAACATTTCTTGAAGACGCTTTGTGGGTATCGCTTCGTTTTTTTGCTTTAGGTTTGAGATGCTCACTCTATCCCTCCATTCGTTTATGTCTACATTATAGCACACAAGTTGATTTCGCGACAGGTTGTGTGGAGATTAGTTGACATTTCAAAAAACTTGACTATTACCGAATCATGTGGTATAATTGACATATAACACAAAAGGAGTTGACAAAACTTTATGGGAGACACTTTTAACAGATTATTTCCATCCAGCCCGTTTCAGATGATTTTATCAAAGATTATTCGCAAGCTTTCTGTTAACGAGGAATTGTATAAAAAATCACTGGAGTTCTTCATTTCACCCGATGGGTGCAACTACATAATTAAGAAGGACAGGATGAGCAAAATACTGCATATCGAGGAAAAAACACAAAATCCCAGTGAAAAAGTCTCATGTGTGATTCCCAAGAAATACTATCGATTTTTTGACGATGAGTCTTTTATAACTCGTTTTTTCAGTAATGTTAAAGAGCAATTAAGCCTGGTAGACGAAATCAGTGTATTAGACATAGTTGACTATATTGATGAGAATTTCATATCCTTTCAACAAAATGACGGGAACAATGTAGAATACATCGCAGCAGTTTTGAAAGAAAAGCTGGATGAAGAGCGTGAACGAATAAGCAATCATGTAGAAATACTTAATTCAAAACTGCGTGAACAGAAATCCTTCTATGGACGTCAAGATGAATTATATGAGATTAAGCAGTGCTTGAATAGTCAGGGATACGCAATTTTATCCGGAGAACCCGGAGTCGGGAAAAGCGAAATTGCTTTATACTACGCCCTAAACTCAAATGCCAATGAATCCGGTGAGAAAAAGTATGAAACCATAATTTGGATTAAATTTCGTGAGTCCTTGGAAGAAACCTTCAGGGACATATTAAGATATCATTCAAATGATACTTATCTTGCTAGCAAGCCAAACGCTTTCAGTATTGTTGTGTCTGCACTTAATAATATCGGGAAAAAGGCTTTGGTAATCATCGAAAGAATGAATATAGATTTTCGAAATGATATAGATTTATCGGAGGAAGTTAAGAAATTTCGATTTGATCTTATTATTACGACGAGGAGCAAAGTGACAGATTCAGTTTTTGTACCTTATTTACATAGCAAATATTTTTATAGAATAGATCAGCAGCTTAGAGATATCAATAGCGATTATTTGACGTTGAATAATTCTTTGGCTTGTAATCCATTTACTACAATTATATATTTGCTAAACGTCAACCAGTCGCCTTATTATAAATATGAAATAGAAAACTCCGGCAAGTTTGGAAAACAAAAGTTAACTACTAGGGCGTGGCTGAATCGTCTATATGGATTTTACAATATGCCGGATGCCGAAAGAAAAACATTGATGTTTCTCTCCATATTTGCAGACCAGCCTTACCACTTCTCATTTGTCACAAGGGTCATTCCGATATGTAATCAGGTAATGATGGATAGATTGGTTTCCCTGGGATGGATTCGCATATATGATAATAGTTCGAAAACGTATGTTAATGCATTTCAGTGGTGGAAATACTATTATGATTACCCTAATTCTATCAGCATTGATGAGTTTGATGGTATGTATTCAAAAATAGAGCGTATATTCAACGAACACAAAGAAGCAGGTAATAATGCGGATATCATTTTTTGCGGTTATGTTGCTGAAAGAATTTGCGGAAATGACATTAGATGGTATCTTCTAAGAATTGATATTGCGAATAGCATTCGCTGTTTAAATCCTCAATGGTCGTTTCAAATTATGAATAAAATTGGATTTGGTGCAGAGATGGCTTTTGAAATAGCCAATAACTATCTTTCAAAGGTAAACAAGTCAATAGAAACAACGCATCCTACATTGAATCAATACCTTCAGATATGGTTTTTAGACGATAGTGAAGCCAAAAGAGAATATTTATCAAATTACATTAGCGATAAACTATCGAATGATATCTTCCTCATTGACCAATGGACAGAAAAGTTTTTAGAGAGTTTTCTTCTGAACATGTCCCATGATGACAAGAAATATGAGTTGTGCCTTAGAAGGATATTTGAAGGTTATAAGTCCGAAAGAACTCTGATCGATCCGACACAATGCGATGATGATTGCTTTGCTTCAGTGATAAATGATATTCTTTACGCAAAAGAACCGCAAGACAGTCGGATTTATAAGACCATGTATAAATACTGCGAAAAGAATAAAATAGATTTCCCGGTCAAAAAGATAAGTGAACTCATTCCCAAAATCAAGGATATGGTTCCTATGGTTGCTCTCATTGAAAAAATGTTTAACCTTGTATGCTTGAGTCAACCACAAGAAATCACACAAGCAGATTTGGCTAATCTTGAAAAGGAAATTTGTGAATACGCCCAAATGACTAATAATTTATACGGCTATCTATTCTGCAATACATTGGCAATGATGTATATTACATTTGGAATCCCTGATTCAGCTGAAATAATGCTGGGCAATGGCAAGCATTGTATTACAAGAAATGACAACCACCAAATGTATAATATAACATCATCTCTTGTTCGCACCAAAATTAGTTTTTATAGATTCTGGGTTAAAGAAAGAAAAGCAGTAACAAATGAGCAACTAATGAATAGGATTGATACTGAAGTTGCGGTGTTTGATACACTTGATCCGGTTAATAGACTGCTTTGCAAATGTAATTTCTACAATTATGCTTACGAATTATTAAAAAACTCGACTCATGACGAGGTGGTTTGTTGGCTTTATTGGGAATGCCAGGCGTTATGGGAACATTACCAGAAGTCTGGAGAAAAATGCTCTGAAATATGCAAATCCACATTTCTTCCTAGTAATATATCTGATGAGTGAATTGTCTCTTCTCCAAAAGAAAATGAAACAGAAACCGGCAGGAGCCTCAAGCCACTGCCGGTCATTCTATTCGGTTGTATTTACTCGGACATCAGGAAATCCCTGATATTCATGTGCTGATAGCCGTCCCTGCTGAAGTCGAACTCATCCAGCGTGAGAACGTACTTGGGGAAATTATCGGGAATATCCCTGAATGCGCCGAATTCCCGTTCGACTGTGTTTTCGTCAGCAAGCAGGTAAGCAACCTGATAATACGCTTTCTGCCCGGACTTTTCAGCCACAAAATCCACCTCAAGCTGCTTGTTCTTGCCGATTGTCACATCATAGCCGCGGCGCAGCAGCTCCATATACACGATGTTCTCAAGAACCATGCCGATGTCACGGAAATTGTTGCCGTAAATTGCCTCGCGAATACCGTGGTCGGTCAGATAGACCTTTTCCTGAAATTGCAGCATATTCTTCCCTATGAGGTCCTGACGGGGAACAAGGCTTATCAGGCAGGCGGAGCGGCAATATTCCAGATAGTTGTACAGCGTTTCGTTTGAGATAGTGCGGCTCTCGCTTTTGAGGTACTTAATTATGCTGGTTGCGGAGAAGGTATTGCCTATCGAGCCGACAAGGTACATCAGCAGCCGCTTGAATTGCTCGACATCACGAATCTTGTTCCTTGCAACGATATCCTTTATCATTATGGAGTCGTAGATGTCGCTGAGATACTGCTTTTTCTCGGCATCCCCCATCGGGAACTGGTAGAGAAACGGCATTCCGCCCCACTGAATATAAGTCTGAAAGGCCTCTTTCTCGGACTTATCGGGCAGCATCTGCGTTACTTCCTTAAATGAAAACGGGTAAATATTGAACTTGACATAGCGCCCCGCAAGATAAGTCGCAAGTTCACCCGAAAGCAGCTTTGCGTTTGAGCCGGTCACATAGATATCGCAGTCAAAGTCGATCATGCAAGAGTTTACAAGCGTTTCCCAGCCGTTAAGCTCCTGAACCTCGTCAAGAAACAGATATGTCTTGGACTTGTTTTTCTCACAAACCGACTTGATGTAAGCGTAGGTTTCGTCAACGCTCTTGACATAATCCACGGTTCTGGTTTCAAAGTTTATTGATACGAACTGTTCAGCAGGAATGCCGCTCTCTTTCAGCTCGTCTTGGATTAAGGTCAGCATGACAGACTTTCCGCAGCGGCGGATTCCTGTCAGCACTTTTACGATATTCTGCCCGATAAACGGGCGAATCTGTTTCAGATACAGCTCTCGTTTGATCATATTATCACGCTCCTTGCTTATATAGTATATCACATTTTTAGCGAAAAATCAATAGTAAAATAGATATAGTTTTCGATATGTCGAAATGTATATTCGTAGAAACCTATTATCTGAAATATAACTCGTTCTTTCACATAAAGCACAGAAGATATAACGGAGCGGTCACGGGGAGGGGGTTCTCCAAGGGGGAGGGCGAACGAACGATGCGAAGCATCGCGAGTTCTTAGCCCTCCCCCTTGGAAAA
>JBJFGA010000006.1:0-26523 GCA_051892275.1 Oscillospiraceae bacterium
TCATTATCCCCTGAATGGAACTCTGGCGGAAGTTGTCGGAGGTGGACTTCATGGTCAGGCGGTAAACGCCGACGGTGTTCGGGTGAAGTGACGCGATATGCTCCGCGATGTAGTCCTTTCGGGTCTTGTTGGCGGAAACGATGGCGGTGATGATGTCGTTGGGCACGTCCGCATAGTTTGCGAGGAGCTGCTTTGTGTCCTTCGGCAGGCAGTAGCCGCCGTAGCCGAAGCTTGGGTTGTTGTAGTGCGAGCCGATACGCGGGTCAAGACCAACTCCGTCGATTATCTGGCGGGCATTCAGACCCTTTATTTCGGCATAGGTGTCCAGCTCGTTGAAATACGCCACCCGCATTGCGAGGTAGGTGTTGCTGAACAGCTTGACAGCCTCCGCTTCGGTGGGATTGAGGTGAAGCGTCGGGATATCCTCCTTTATCGCTCCCTGCTGCAGAAGCTGTGCGAAAACCTTCGCCCGCTCCACGGAATCAGCCCATTCCTGCGGCGCGCCGACAATGATACGCGAGGGGTAGAGGTTGTCGTAGAGCGCCTGACCTTCCCGCAGGAACTCCGGCGAGAATAGAATTCGGCGGGCGATATCCTGGTACTTCTCGTGCATTCCCACAGTGAAGCCTACCGGAACGGTGGATTTTACTACGATCGTGCAGCTGTCGTTCACGGAACGGACCTGCTCGATAACGCTCTCAACGGACGAGGTGTCGAAGTAGTTTTTCTCGGCGTCATAGTTGGTGGGAGTTGCGATAATAACTATTTCAGCCTGAGAATATGCGCTCTGCCAGTCAGTGGTGGCGGTGAGCTGAAGCGGCTTTTCCGTGAGGTATTTCTCGATGTACTGGTCGGCAATGGGTGACTTGTGTGAATTGATCAGCCCGACCTTTTCGGGAACTATGTCAACTGCGGTGACCGTGTTTTTCTGGGACAGCAGTACAGCAAGCGACAGTCCGACATATCCGGTTCCCGCAACGGCTATTTTCATCTGGTTTTCCCCCTTGTTCGGTTTGTTTTGCACTGCCCGACGTGGGCGGTGGTCTATTTCTTACTGCGTTTATCCGCAGGCATAGTTTAACTATTCTATTATAGTACTTTATTCGGAAATTGTCAAGACGAAAAGCATGGAAAATACCACTTGAATTATTTTAGAAAAGGGTGTATAATATACAATGTTGAATTATGTCCTTTCAAAAATCGAAGTAATACAGATACAGGAGAAATTAACATGGATAACTTTATTCAGGCTGACATCTACACATCTTCACAGGCTATCGACGGTATTACCGGTGCGCTGACGGATTATGGCGTTACCGGATTCATCATCAGTGACAGCGCGGACTTCGAGAGCTTCCTCGCGGATAAGAACGCCAACTGGGACTACGTTGACGACGAACTTATGGGCTTAAGCAAGGTCGAGCCGCACATCACACTGTACGTCCACGACAACGCGCAGGGCGCGGAAACCATCGCCGCCATACGTTCCCTTATCGAGGGCTGGAAGCAGAACAACGAGGACGGCTACTACGGCAATCTTCGCATGGAGCTGGCGAACGTTAAGGAAGAGGACTGGGCGAACAATTGGAAGAAGTATTACAAGCCGTTCCGGGTGGGGAAAACGCTGGTGGTGAAGCCCTCGTGGGAGGACGTCACCGCCGCTCCCGGCGACAGGATACTGGAGATAGACCCGGCGTCCACCTTTGGTACGGGTCAGCACCACACCACAAAGCTGGTGATGGAGGCTCTTGAGGAGCTGGTGAAGCCCGGGGACCGCGTCCTTGATTTAGGCTGCGGCAGCGGTATTCTGTCCATTGCGGCGCTTCTTTTCGGGGCAGAGAGAGTTACCATGTGCGACATCTTTGAGAATGCGGTAAAGACCGCTTCGGAGAACGTCGAGAAGAACAATTTCACGCATGAGCATTACACCGCGTACTGCGGCAATATCATTGAGGACGAGGCTCTGCGGCAGAAGCTCGGCACCGGCTATGACCTCGTATGCGCGAACATCGTTGCGGACGTCATCATAGGCATGAGCCCGCTGTTCGAGGGCTTTATGAAGCAGGGCGGGAAGCTGGTTGTTTCCGGCATAATCGACGAGCGTCTGGACGAGGTGAACGCGGCGCTTAACGAGAACGGATTTAAGATACTCGACAGCCGGAATGAAGAGGGCTGGAACTGCGTTATTCTCGGAAGATAACACAAGCGGAGCTTTCTGCATATACTGCCGCAGGAGGCGGTTTTATGCAGTTTTTGTATGTGTTTGTGCTGATGTTCCTTTCGATATTCGGGCTGGCTATGTTGCTAAAGGTCGCCGCCGAAGCGTTCCTTGCGGGCTGCGTGCGGGAGCATGACATCTATGTCAGAAGCGGCGAGGGCATAGTCGAGTTCGTTACATTCGCGAGAAGCTGTCCGCATATCGGCAGGGTGTTCATTCTTGCCGCGGGGAACGAGTGGGACGGCGAGGCTAGGCGGCTCGCGGAGCGGTACAGCGGTGTGCTGTTCCTGGAGGATAGCGATTTACTGACAAAAACGGAGCGGTGATAAATTGGAAAAGGAAAACGGAGTTACCCTCACCGGAACGGTAGAGGACGTTGTGTTCTGCAACGAGGATAACGGCTACACGGTGCTTGACCTGGACTGTGACGGGGAACTTGTGACGGTGGTGGGTGTCCTCGGTGACGTGCGTGACGGCGAGAGCCTGACGCTTCTTGGGGAGTACATCAATTCCCCGAAATACGGCAGGCAGTTCCGGGCGGAGGTCTGTGAGCGCAGCCTGCCCAACACCGAGAGCGCCGTGCGGAAGTTCCTCGGCTCGGGGGTGATATCCGGCGTAGGTCCGGCAATGGCGAAGCGCATTGTAAGCTCCTTCGGCAGCAGAGCGCTGGAGGTCATCGAGAACGACCCGGCGCAGCTTTCCTCCATCAAGGGCATATCCAGCGAGAGCGCCCTGAAAATCGGCGAGGAGTTCCGCAGGATATCCGGGCTGCGCAAGGCGGTGACGTATTTCTCACGCTATGGTATCTCCCCGGCGGTGGTCGCGGCGGCATGGAAGAAGTTCGAGATTTATACGGTGCAGGCGGTGGAGGACAATCCCTACTGCCTGTGCGGCACCGGGATAGAGCTGCCCTTCCGGGAGGCGGACAGGCTGGCGAGGGAGCTGGATTTCCCGATGGACAGCGAGGAGCGCGTCCTTGCCGGGATAGTCTGGTGTCTGCGGACGAACGCGAACAACGGTCACACCTGCGTGCGGGAAAACGACCTCTCGGACACGGTGTGCTATGAGCTGAATGTCAACGAGCGGCAGTTCTGGAACGGGCTGATGATAGCGGAGCAGCGGGAAGAGGTAGTCCGCTGTGACAAGTATGACGACAAGTTCGTGTTTCTGTCGGAGTACTACCGGGCGGAGTGCTTCATCGCGGAGAAGCTGGCGGAGATGATAAAGCGCAACGACTGCGGCGATGTGGATTACTCCAACGAGATAGCCGGGATAGAGTGGGAGCAGGGCATACAGTACGAGCAGCTCCAGCGGGAAGCGATACATGGCTGCATGAACAACCATGTGTTCATTCTCACCGGCGGTCCGGGTACTGGCAAGACAACGACCCTCAACGCCGTAATATCCCTTTGCCGTCAGCGTAATCTGAAAATGAAGCTGGCAGCCCCCACCGGGCGCGCGGCAAAGCGCATGGCTGACCTCACCGGGGCGCAGGCGCAGACGATACACCGGCTGCTGGAGGTGGACTTCGCGACCTCGGCGCACTCCTTCAAGCGAAACGAGCAGAACCCGTTGGTGTGCGATGTGCTGATAATCGATGAGATGTCAATGGTGGACACGCTGCTGATGGAGTCGCTGCTTCGGGCGGTTCGCCCCAGAACGCGGCTCATCATGGTGGGGGACAGCAACCAGCTGCCCTCGGTGGGCGCGGGTAATATCCTGCGCGACCTCATTTCCGGCGGCAGAGTACCCACAGTGGAACTGAAGGAGATATTCCGGCAGGCGGCGCAGAGCCTTATCGTGACTAACGCGCACAGGATAGTCCGGGGGGAAATGCCAGTACTCAACGACCGGAAGAATGACTTCTTCTTCATGCCGACAGAATCCGAGGAGGATACGCTGCGGCTGGTGATAGAGCTGTGCAAGACCCGGCTGCCGAACACCTACGGCTA
Source organism: Oscillospiraceae bacterium (assembly GCA_051892275.1). Classification (GTDB taxonomy): domain Bacteria; phylum Bacillota; class Clostridia; order Oscillospirales; family Ruminococcaceae; genus CAG-115. The sequence goes on from JBJFGA010000006.1 coordinate 4,171, forward strand.
CTCCCCGCTGGAGGACATACAGGTGCTGTGTCCGTCCAGAATGGGCACTGTGGGTACGCAGAGCATAAACAAGGAATTGCAGCTGGCGCTGAATCCCCCAGCGAAGAACCGCCCGGAGGTGAAGTACGGAAACACGCTGTTCCGCACCGGGGACAAGATAATGCAGACCAAGAACGACTACGACGCGGAGTGGCGAAAGGGAGCGGAGCTGTCCCACGGGATATTCAACGGCGATATCGGGATAATCCGCCGCGCCGACCGGGTGAACGGCAAGCTGGATATCGACTTTGACGGCAGAATGACCACCTATGACGGTGACATGATGAAGCGCATCGAGCATGCCTACGCGGTGACGATACATAAAAGTCAGGGAAGCGAGTACCCGGCGGTGATAATCCCGCTGCCGAACGGCATGGACAGGCTGTCCTACCGCAATCTGCTGTACACCGCCGTTACCCGTGCGAAGAAAACGCTTATCCTTATTGGAACGGTGAGAAAGGTGCAGAGCATGGTGGAGAACGACCGCAGAATGCTGCGTTATTCCTGCCTGAAACCCATGCTGGAGGATATGTTCGTATGAGATTCTGGGAGCTGCGCCGTGCGGCTGCGGCGGTGGTTTTCCCGAACCGCTGTCCGTTCTGCGACGAGCTTATCGGTATCACGGACTTCTGGTGTGAGCGCTGTTATAACCGGCTGAATTTCTTCAACGGGCAGGAGGAAGCCCCGCAGCGGCTGGACGGATTTTCGGCGGTGTGCAGGTACACCGGCAGGGCGAGGACTGCGGTGATACGCATGAAGCGGGGGTACTACCGCTACCCGATAGACGCGTTCGCGGTGCTTATCGCCGAGAATGCTCACGACCTTATCACCGCTGCGGACTTGATTACCGCAGTACCCGCCAGCAAAGAGAGAAAAAACGACTTAGGCTATGCCCAGAGTGAGCTTATCGCGAAAATGACAGCAGAAATGGTGCGAAAACCATTCAAAAGGGTGCTGGAAGTCACACCGGAAAAGCAGGAGCAGAAGCGCCTGACCATTGAGCAGCGCCGTGAGAACGCGCAGAAAGCCTACCTCGTGACCGGTCCGGAGCATGTTCAAGGAAAGACCGTGCTGGTGATAGACGACGTATGCACCACCGGCGCTACCCTTGATGCGATAGCGGACAAGCTGCGGGCGGCGGGAGCGGCTTCGGTGAGCGGCGCGGTGTTCGCTAAAACGGCGAAGCGGTAATTTTCACCGGTTGATTTTTTTCGGTTTTTGTGATATAATGTATTATTACGCGATTTAAAGGAATGTTATAATGACCAAGAATGTTACCGCCGCAGAGCTTGCGGCACAGAAGGAATACGCGGACAGGGTAAGGGAGCTGAACTCCCGCCGGGAGCAGCCGCCGATAGCGCATGTTCACAGCTTCGGCTGCCAGCAGAACGTCAGCGACGGCGAGAAGATAAAGGGAATGCTTGCCGAAATGGGCTACGGCTTCTCCAACTCGCCGGACGATGCGGACTTGGTGCTGTTCAACACCTGCGCAGTCCGGGAAAATGCGGAAGACAGGGTGTTCGGCAACCTCGGCGCATTGAAGCACAACAAGCGCCGAAATCCGGAAATGATCATAGGCGTGTGCGGCTGTATGGTGCAGCAGGAGCATATCGCCCAGCGTATAAAGCGGAGTTTTCCGCACGTTGACATGGTGTTCGGAACGCATGTCCTGCACACTCTGCCGCAGATAATTTACGAGGCGCTCACCACCCGGAAACGGCAGATAACCATACCCCAGTCGGACGGAGTTATCGCCGAGGGCATACCGCTGCGCCGGGAAAGCGGGCTGAAAGCAAGCATTCCGATAATGTACGGCTGCAATAACTTCTGCACCTACTGCATAGTACCCTATGTCCGGGGCAGGGAGCGTTCCCGTGAGCCGGATATCATTGTTGAGGAAGCGCGGCAGCTGGTGGAGCAGGGCTACAAGGAACTTCTGCTTCTGGGTCAGAACGTCAACAGCTACGGGCGCGGCACGGACGTGAACTTCCCGGAACTTCTGCGGCGGATAAACGCTATCCCCGGCGAGTTCAAGATAAGCTACATGTCCAGCCACCCCAAGGACGCAACGCATGAGCTTATCGACACCATCGCGGAATGCGAAAAGGTGACAAGGCACTTCCATCTTCCGGTGCAGTCCGGCAGCAGCAGGATACTGAAGCTGATGAACCGCGGCTACACCCGGGAGCATTATCTGGAGCTTATCGACTACGCGAAGAAGCGTATCCCGGACGTGGCGCTGACCTCGGACATCATAGTCGGCTTTCCCGGAGAAACCTACGAGGATTTTCAGGAAACGCTGAGCCTTATCAGGGAAGTGAAGTACGACTCGCTGTTCACGTTTATTTACAGCCCGCGCAAGGGTACAAAGGCGGCGGAAATGCCCGACCCGGTATCCCAGGAGGAAAAGGGAAAGTGGTTCAGGGAACTGCTGGAGGTACAGGGTGAGATATGCGAGGATTCCTACCGCAGCTACATCGGCAGGACTATGCGGGTGCTGTGCGAGGGAGTCGGGCGCACCCGGGACGGCTGTCTTACCGGAAAGACTATCCAGAACATTATCGTTGACTTTGACGGAGATAAGTCGCTTATCGGCAGCTTCGTTGATGTAAAAATTACGGGAGCGTTAAACTGGGCGCTTCTGGGTGAAATCGTATAAAGGAGAAACTAATCATGGACGCAATACAGGCAGTAAGAGAACTCGGCAAGGCAATTCAGGCGGACGAGCGCTACATCGAGTACGCAAGGGCGAAAAAGGTGAACGACGAGGATACCGAGCTTCAGAACCTCATCGGCGAATTCAACCTTATCCGCCAGAATGCCGCAATGGAGTATAACAAGCCGGAGGAGGAGCAGAACAAGGAGAAGCTCACAAAGCTGAATGCCGACATGCAGGAAGCCTACGAAAAGGTGATGGCTAACGAGAATATGGCGCTGTTCACCGTGGCTAAGGCTGGAATGGACGAGCTTATGGGGCAGATAAACACCGTGCTCACCCTCGTACTTCAGGGCGCAGACCCCGACACCTGCCCGACCTCTCAGCCCACCGGCTGCTCCGGCAGCTGCGCGAGCTGCGGCGGCTGCGGCTGATAAAAACAAACTGAACTGACGGAGGTGTATTAATGGCGCAGGAAACGGAAAAGCTGTCCCCGATGCTGAAACAGTATCTTGACATCAAGGAGAAGTACAGCGATTATATTCTGTTCTTCCGGCTGGGGGACTTCTATGAGATGTTCTTTGAGGATGCGGAGAACGTGTCCCGGGAGCTGGAGCTTGCGCTGACCTCCCGGGCGGGTTCGCCCATGTGCGGAGTACCCTATCACAGCTGTGAAATGTACATCAAAAAGCTGATCGACAAGGGATACAAGGTGGCGATATGCGAGCAGCTTACAGACCCGGCGGCTTCCAAGGGTCTGGTGGAGCGGGACGTTATCCGTCTTGTCACCGCCGGAACTGTCATCGAAGCAAGCATGCTGAACGAGGACAGTAACAACTACATCGCCTGCGTCTGCCCGGACAGGGAGTGCAGGTCGGCGGCGCTGACGTTCGCGGATATCTCCACGGGTGAGGTACACGTTTTCAGCAAGGAGGGCAAGGAGCTGCAGCAGGAGATAATCTCCGAGCTGTCGCGGTTCAGCCCGGTGGAGCTGCTGATAAACGAATCCTTCCTCAGCTTAAAGGAAGTACACGAGTTCGTGCATGACCGCCTGAAGCGCTGCCTGTGCGAGCTGCTGGAGGAGCGGTATTTCGACAACTCCGACATGAGCGTGATAACCAGTCAGTTTGAGAACGGTGGGGAGCTTGGTATCTCCGAAATGCCGCTGGTTCGGAGCGCACTGTGCGCGATGTTCCGGTATTTCGGAGAAACACAGAAAGCCACGGTGAAGCGGTTCGTTTCGCTGACTATCCACGCTGACGGGGAGTTCATGGGGCTTAACCTCACCACCCGACGTAATTTAGAGCTTACCGAAACCATGCGCACCAAGGAAAAGCGCGGCTCGCTGCTGTGGGTTCTTGACAAGACAGTTACCTCAATGGGCAGGCGCAAGCTGAAAACATGGGTGGAGCAGCCGCTCATCAGCCCGACCGCGATATTGAAGCGGCTGGACGCGGTGGAAGCGCTGACCAAAGATTCCGCTTCGCTGTACGACATCTGCGACGCGCTGAACGGAATATATGACCTCGAACGGCTCATGACGAGGGTAATGTACAAATCCGCTTCGCCCCGGGACATTTACTCTCTGGGGCAGACCTGCGCCCGGCTGCCGCTGCTGAAGCGGTGTCTGTCGCAGGTGAACAGCCCTCTGCTGAACTCCCTAAACAGCGAGATAGACGAACTGAACGACGTTTCCTCGCTGGTGGAGAACGCAATTGTTGACGAACCGCCGCTGACGTTAAAGGACGGCGGCGTCATCAAGGACGGCTTCAACGAGGAGATAGACCGCCTGCGGAAGATAACCGGCGGCGGCAAGGATATCCTCGCCGAAATGGAGGAGCGGGAGCGTGCGGCGACTGGCATACGCAACCTCAAGGTCGGCTACAACCGCGTGTTCGGGTATTACATAGAGGTTTCCAAGGGGCAGCTTGACCTAGTGCCGCCGCATTACGTCAGAAAGCAGACCCTCACCACCGGCGAGCGCTACATCACCGACGAGCTGAAAAAGGTGGAGTCGGATATCCTCGGCGCAAACGACCGGATACTCGCGCTGGAGGCGGCTATCTTCGGCGAGGTAAGGGACTTCATCGCCACCCGGCTGGAGGCGATACAGGCTGCGGCGGCTGCGGTTGCTGCGGTGGACGTGCTGTGCAGCTACGCGAAGGTCGCTATTGAGAACGATTACGTCAAGCCGGAAATAACCCTCGACAGCGTGATCGAGATACGTGACGGTCGTCACCCGGTTGTCGAAAAAGTACTCACCGACCACCCGTTCACCCCGAATGACGCGTATCTTGACACCAGCGCGAACCGGCTCATCATTATTACAGGTCCTAACATGTCGGGTAAGTCCACCTTCATGCGGCAGACGGCGATAATCGTGCTTATGGCGCAGATAGGCTGCTTTGTTCCGGCGGCGTATGCGAAAATCGGCGTTGTGGACAAGATATTCACCCGTGTGGGGGCGTCCGACGACCTGACCTCCGGGCAGTCCACATTCATGGTGGAGATGAATGAGGTGGCGGATATCCTCAAAAATGCTACCAAAAAGAGCCTTGTCATTCTGGACGAGATAGGACGAGGTACGTCTACTTTTGATGGTATCTCGATAGCAAAGGCAGTGGCGGAGTACATCAGCGGCAAGAACATCGGCTGCAAGACCCTGTTCGCGACCCACTACCACGAGCTTATCTCGATGGAAAAGGAGTACGACGGCATACGCAATTTCAGCGTTGCGGCGGTGAAGCGCGGCGACGAGCTGAAATTCCTGCACAAGATTTGCGAGGGCGGCACGGACGACAGCTACGGCATTGAAGTCGCGAAGCTGGCGGGACTGCCGAACGCGGTGATAAACCGGGCGAAAGAGGAGCTTAAAGAGCTTGAAGTCATGGGCAGGCAGAAGCTGTCCGAAACGCTTGAAAAGACCGCGGAGCACCAGTTCAGCTTCACCGCGATAAACGAGCAGAACGCCATTGCAAAGCTAAGGGCGGCGGACATCAACACCATGTCGCCTATGGACGCGCTGATGTTCATAAAGGACATCAAGGACACGCTGTAAGGAGGGCAAATGAAGCTTGCGGACAAGAAAGGTGCAAAGCGTGCGATTATAATTCTGGCGGCGGCTGTGCTGATATCCGGCGCATTTGTCGGCGGTTTCTTTGCGGGAAAGAGCGGGCAGCGGGTGGAAACTCAGCTTGCGTGGTCTGACAGCGAAGTGGTCTACGCCGAAATCCTTGACGTGAATGACGGCTTCTTCCATGTGAGGGGGCTTGACGTCAACGACATAAACGGCAGGGGCGAGTTCACCTTTACCGCAAAGGAGCATACCCAGCTTATCTGGCGGGGAACGGAGCTTTCACTGTCGGACTTTCAGCCCGGCGACAGGATAGCGTTTTTCTATGTCGGCGAGGTTCTGGAAACCTACCCGGTGCAGGTGTCGAATGTCGTGAAGATAAAGCTGATGGACGACGAACTTTAGAACGGAGAACAAATGCCAAAGATAAATCTGCTTGATAAAAGCGTATATGAGCTTATCGCCGCCGGAGAGGTGATAGAGCGCCCCTCCTCGGTGATAAAGGAGCTTGCGGAGAATTCCATAGACGCAGGCGCGACCTCTATTACCGTGGAAATAAAGCGCGGCGGCATATCCTACCTGCGGGTGACGGACGATGGCTGCGGGATAGCCTACGAGGACATTCCCACCGCATTCATGCGGCATGCCACCAGCAAGGTGTACACCCAGGACGACCTCGACAGCATAAACACGCTGGGATTTCGCGGGGAGGCTCTCGCTTCGGTATGCGCGGTCAGCCGGGTGGAGCTTCTTACAAAGCAGCGTGAGGACAGGCTCGGCAGCCAGTACCGCATTGAAGCGGGCGAGCCGGTGGAGTACGACCGGGCGGGCTGCGCGGACGGCACTACTATAATAATCCGCGACCTGTTCTTCAACACCCCGGCGCGGCTGAAATTCCTCAAAAAGGACGTGACCGAGGGGAATTACTGCGCCTCCGTCATTGAAAAGCTGGCGCTAAGCCACCCGCAGATATCGTTCAGGTTTATCCGGGACGGGCGGCAGACACTGCTCACCAGCGGGGACGGGGAGTATTACAGCGCGGTTTATGCGGTATTTGGCAAGCAGTTCGCGGCGGGAATGATACCTGTCGAGAACGTCTACCAGAATACCGCAGTGACGGGCTTCGCGTCTGCGCCGCTGTTCACCCGTGCGAACCGCTCCATGCAGCACTTTTTCGTGAACGGCAGGAGCGTGAAAAGTCCGCTGTGCTGCGCCGCGCTTGAAGAAGCCTTCCGCAACACGATAATGGTGGGGAAGTTCCCCTCCTGCGTGCTGTGCATAAACACAGACCCGGCGCAGGTGGACGCGAATATCCACCCCACCAAGACCGAGGTGAGGTTTACCAACGAAAAGACGGTGTTTGACGCGGTGTATTTCGCGGTTAAGAACGCGCTGATGGGCTATGACGAGAGCCGTGAAATAAAGCTCACCCCGGTTCAGCCGCAGCACACCGCTGTGCAGCAGCCGGAAAAGCCCGCCGAGCCGACGACCCCGGCGCAGCGTGAGCCTCACCCCCAGACAATGCCGATACCCACCGGCAGAAGCACGGTGGTTTATCCTAGGGAAAAGCCGGAACCGCAGAAGTTCACGCTGCGGCAGGAAGCGCCGTTCCGCATGAACACAAGCGTTCCCGCCGCCGAGCAGACCTTTATCCCGGAGCTTGCCCCGGAAAAGAAGCCCGAGCCTAAGGAAACCCCGCTGTCGGAGCTGCCGGGATTTGCGTTCCTGTCGCAGAAGTCCTTTGAGAAGAAGCCCCAGCCGGAGCCGCCGCAGGAGCAGACCGCCGCTACATTGCAGGAGAAAACCGCAGACGAGCCTATCCGGGTGATAGGGGAGCTGTTCAAGACCTATATCCTGTGCGAGAGCCGGGACAGCCTTATACTTATCGACAAGCATGCGGCGCATGAGCGGGTGAATTTCGAGCGGCTGAAATCCAGCTTCGACAGCTCGGCGCAGTACATCGTGCCGCCCGCAGAGGTGTACCTTTCCCCGGCGGAGTACAACGGCATTTCAGAGTACGCCGACAAGCTGGCGGAGGTGGGCATTCTGCTGGAATTTAAGGACGGAAAGGCGGTAGTCACCGGGCTGCCCCAGATGCTCGACCAGTCGGACGCGGCTTCAATAGTGGAGGAGATTGCGAAGATAGCCGCCAAGGGCAACACCAACGCCGAGGGTGAGCTGTTAGACGATATGCTTCATACCGTGGCGTGCAAGGCTTCTATCCGGGGTAACGAGGACAATAATATACTTGAGCTTCAAGCGCTGGCACAGGAGGTTTTCAACAACCCTGATATACGGTATTGTCCTCACGGCAGACCGGTTATCACACAGTTGTCCAGGAAACAGCTTGAAAGATATTTTGGCAGAGTGACATAAGCCGCGAATTTTCAACAAACGTGCAAAGCATGTTGAAAAGTACGCAAATTTACGTTCCCAGAGGTGGTAATTGTGAACAAAATAATCGTGGTCAGCGGACCGACCGCTTCCGGCAAGACCGCACTTGCGGTGGAGCTTGCAAAGCGGTATGACGGCGAGGTCATCTCGGCGGACAGTATGCAGATATACACCGACATGGACGTTGCCAGTGCGAAGGCTACCCCCGAGGAGCAGCAGGGAATACCCCACCACCTCATGGACTTCCTCGACCCGTCCGAGAGTTTCTCTGTCGCGGACTGGGTGAAGCTGGCAGGGGAGTGCGCAGACGATATACTGTCCCGTGGGAAGACCCCGGTGATATGCGGCGGCACGGGGCTTTATATCTCTTCCTTCGTTGACAATCTGCGGTTTGACGACTCCGAGTGCGACTATCAGTACCGGGAGGAAATGCGCCGGTTTGCCGAAGAAAACGGCGCTGCGGCGCTGCTGGAGAAGCTGCGCGAGATTGACCCGGAAACCGCCGCCACCCTGCACGAGAACAATGTTTCCCGGGTGATACGGGCGCTGGAGGTGTTCAAGACCACCGGGCATACCATTTCAGAGGCAAAGCGTGCTTCCAGAGCCGAGCCGTCACCATACCAGTTCATTCTGCTGACGCTGGACTTTGAGGACAGAGAGCAGCTGCACCAGCGGATTAATCTGCGGGTGGACGAGATGATGAAAAACGGGCTGGAGCAGGAGGCACGGCAGTGCTTCGACCAGCCGGACAGACCCACTGCGGCTCAGGCGATAGGCTGCAAGGAACTGTACCCGTATTTCCGGGGCGAGCGACCGCTTTCGGACTGCGTTGAGGAGCTGAAGCTGCGTACCCGGCAGTACGCGAAGCGGCAGCTGACATGGTTCAGGCGGGACAGCCGATTTCACCGCATAGTCATTCGCCCGGGCGACGGACTGAACGAGGTGCTTGGCGAAGCCGTCAGATTTATCGGAAACGAGAATTTCCCCGGAAACGGCGGGTAATTTACAGTATATGGGTGTTTCTTGTGGTTCATTACGAATTAATGAGAAATATCCAAAACTTTTTCGTGATTTTTTTAAAAAAAGTAAAAAAAAATATAGCTTTTTTTCAAAAAGTATGCTATACTAGTCTATATAGGAGTATCATGAATGTTTTATACCACAATTGTGGCGTAACTTCGGCTTCTATAAGGGGTACATGGGGAAATTTCCCCGGCGTATTGAATTGCAGATAGAGAAAAGGTGGTTTAATATGGCAAAGGACATTAATTTACAGGACGTGTTTCTTAATCAGGCGCGCAAGGACAGAATTCCGGTTACTATTTATATTACAAATGGTTTCCAGTTCAAGGGCGTGGTTAAGGGCTTTGATAACTACACGGTGATACTTGACACCGATGGAAAGCAGAACCTTATTTATAAGCATGCTATTTCCACGATAACACCGCTGAAGCCGATCTCCATTCTGGACGCCTACGATAAGGCTGACGAGGAATAATGGAGTCCCGCTGGACCTCGGTGATAATCCTTGTGCTGTCGCTGTTCGTGCTGATTTTCTTTGTCGGACAGGTGTTTTTTGCAGGCGGCGAAAAGGTGGTCACTGAAACCGCGTTTACTTACAGCATGACCGAGGATGTTCCGTTTGAGGGAGTGTTCCTTCGGAATGAAACGGTGGTTTACAGCAGCGGCGGTGGGGTGCTGGATTACGAGCATTGCGACAGTTCAAAGGTCGGGAAAAGTTCGGTGATAGCACGCCGGTTCCGCAGCGAGGCAGATATAGAACGCCGCCGTGAGATCGAAAAGATAAACGAACAGATCACCGTTCTGACCGATGCACAGCGCCTTGCAGGAACGGACAATAATCAGCTGGAGAACATCTCCAGCCAGATAAACGAGCGCCATTCGCTGATACTTGAGAGCCTGATCGACGGCGATTATGCCGCAGCGCAGGAGCAGGAAACGGCGATACTCGGGGTGCTCTCAAAGCGGGAGATCTCCCGTGGAGATGTCGCAAGCTACGAGGACAAGATATCGTCGCTCAGAAACCGCGCGTCCGAGCTGGAGGCTATGCTTTCCGGAGATGTTGAGGATATATGTGCGGGAGGCGCGGGCTACTTCGTCAGCAGCGTTGACGGATACGAGGGAAGGCTCGGCTATGATGACGCGGACAGTATCTCCGCCGACAGGATCGAGGAGATACTGGACAAGCCGAAGCTGAAGACCGACTCTGCGGCGGTGGGAAAGCTCATTTCTGACTATCGCTGGCGGGTCGCTGCGGTTATCGACAGCGAGCTGCTTTTCGGCTGCTATGAGGGCGGCGAGGTCACGCTGCGAGTTGGCAACGACCCCACGCCGATGCAGGCAGAGATCGTTTCCATCACCGACACCGGACGTGGTGACGGCAAGGCTGTGTACGTCTTTGAGTGCGCAACGCTGACTTCGTCAGTGGTGTCCGGCAGGACTGCGCAGTTCAAGTACATCGTCAACAGCTACGGCGGACTTCGAGTGTCAAGGAGCGCTATCCGCTACAACGACCAGGAGGAGCGCGGCGTTTACATCGTGCAGGGCGGCAAGCTGGTATTCAGAAAGATCGATGTTGAGTACTGGGGCGAGGACTACATTATCTGCGCCCAGAATGCAGACGACGGTTATCTGAAGCTGTACGACAAAATAGTAACAGAAGGCAAGGATTTGTATGATGGAAAAGTTGTTGAGTAACACACAGACAAGCTTTGACGACATCAGAGAAAGCTATGCCAGGATCTGTGAAAACATAGAAAAGGCAAAGGCTGCCGCTGGCAGGGCTGACGAAGTCCGGCTGATGGCAGTGACAAAGACCGTGTCCCCGGAGCGTATCAATTACGCAGTGGGACTTGGCGTTGACCTGCTCGGCGAGAACCGCGTCCAGGAGTTCATGGACAAGCGGGAGCAGTATCTTCCGGCGGAGGTGCACTTCATCGGGGGATTGCAGACGAACAAGGTCAAGTACATCATAGATAAGGTTTCAATGATCCATTCCGTTGACAGCACACATCTTGCGGAGGAAATAAGCCGCAGGGCGGTTCAGCACGGTCTGGTCATGGATATACTCGCCGAAATAAACATCGGCGGGGAAGAAACAAAGGGCGGGATCACCCCGGAAAGCGCGCCTGAATTCTGCGCTATGCTGCGGGAACTGCCCGGCGTCAGGCTGAAAGGTCTGATGACGATACCGCCGCCCGGCTGCGGTGAGGACGCCTTTGCGGCAATGCACAGGCTGTTCTGCGACCTGCGGTCGGACAAGTCCGTGAATGACGCGGGGACGTTCGATACTCTCTCCATGGGGATGTCGGGGGATTACGAAACGGCGGTAAAGCATGGGTCCACAATTATCCGGATCGGTTCAGGACTGTTCGGATACAGAAAATATTTATAATTGGGAGGAAATATCATGGGTTTTGGCGATTTTTTAGCAAAGCTTCGTCAGGAGGATTATGACGAGCCGGAGATGGAGTACGAGAACGGTTACGACACCTCTTCCTCAGCAGTGACCGAGGAGGAAGCAGCAGCTCCGTCCAGATTCTCTTCTCCGAAGACCAGCGACAAGGTTATCAACATGCATAACACCGGCTTCCACGGCTCTTCCGTAAAGGTAGTTCAGCCGCTGAAGTACGAAGATATCATGAAGGAGCCGGTTCGCTTCCTCAGAGAGAACACCAGCGTTGTGCTGAACCTCGAGAAGGTTGCAAGCGTTGATTCCAGAAAGAGGATCGTTGACTTCATGGCAGGCGTTGTTGCTGCGATTGACGGCAGGATCGTAAGAATTGCAGAATGCACCTATTTTGTTGTTCCGAGAACCGTTGACCTTAGCGGCGATATGATGGATAACGATCAGTTCTGATCCGTGGATCCGGGACTGCTGAACGAGGAGGAGCGTTACCTCTCCGTCCACATAGCCGATATGCAAAGACTGGCGCAGAAGTCCGGCGTGCCGCGATTTTCTGCATTCCTTAACGAGCGCGAGGCGGTCGTCGCCGACCGCGCAGTTAAGGGCAGTCTTTGCTTTTACGGCGGCTATGAGGGCGCAATGAGAAGTGTGTGCGGCGTTCTTGAGGGAACGTATGCGCAGGATTACCCGCCGGAGGATATCTTTCCGGTGCAGGCGGTGACGTTCAGCTTCAGAAAAAGCGACAGACTGACCCACAGGGACTTCCTCGGAGCGCTTCTGGCGCTCGGTATCGAGAGGAAGCTGCTGGGGGATATTCTTGTTGCAGAGGGCTACGCGGTGGTTTTCGTGCTGGAGACCGCATTGCAGCTCGTTTTAGGGGTGGACAAGATAGGTAGCATCGGTGTCACAGCCGAAAGCGGGATAACAAAGCCGCTGCCGGAACAGAAGACCCAACGTATCGAAGCCACCGTATCATCTTTGCGGCTGGACTGCATAGTCAGCGCCGCGGCAAATACATCACGAGAGAGATCCGCAGCCCTGATAAAAACGGGTATGGTAAATGCGGACTTTTCGCCTTGCACAAATGTAAGCGCGGAAGTTAAGGAAAACACTGTGATCTCTATCCGGGGCAGCGGAAGATACCGCCTTACCGGAATACACGGAGAGACCCGCAAGGGCAGGATCCGTATAACTATCGAAAAATATGTCTAGTGGTATGTACTGCTGGAATATACATATCAGCAGCGGCGCCGGGCGCTGCAAACCGTGCTGTGCGGTGATTCAGGAAGGAAGTATTTAGCATGAATGCAAAGGACATTTTATCAAGACGTTTTGAAAAGGCGACCTTCAACGGATATAAAACAGACGATGTGGACGAGTTCCTCAGAGAAGTGTCCAGCGAGTATTCCCAGCTCCAGAAGGACAAGAACGAGCTTGAGCGCAAGCTTGAGGTCCTTGCGGACAAGATACGCGAATACCGCGACGATGAGGACGCATTAAAGGACGCTCTGCTGCTGGCACAGAAGCAGGGCAATCAGATCATCAGCGACGCAAAGGTGGCTGCCGAGAAGCTGCGCACTGAAACGCAGGAAGCTATTGACAAGCAGCTGAAGGAAGCGCAGGAGAAGGCTGCCAAGCTGACATCTGACGCAGACGAGTACTCAAAGCGCATAACCAAGGAGACAAACGAGCGCGCAGACAAGATGATAAAGGAAGCACGCGCAAAGGCTGACGAGATAGACCAGATGATGAAGAAGCAGACTGAAATTCAGCAGAACATTCTTCAGAAGACCCGCAAGGAAGCCGATGAGTACAGAAACCGCCTGCTCACCGCGTATAAGTCCCACATGGAGCTTGTAGCAAAGCTGCCGGAGATGTGCGAGAACGAGTATGTTCGCAATACAGCCGCAGAGGTGGAGAAGCGCGAAGCAGAGAAAGCAAAGGCAGCTGCCCAGGCACCGAAGTCCGTACCTGCCCCCAAGCCTGCTCCCATTGAGGAAGCACCCGAGGAGAAGCCTGTTGAGGAAAAGCAGCCGGTAGCCGCTGGCGCAGTACCCACAGAGGAGCCGTTCAGCTCTATGCCGCAGGAAGCCGACAACACCAACGAATACGATGATCTTCCGTTCTTTGGTTCAGGCAGCGAGAAGAAGACCCGCCACACCGACCTTCAGTTCGGCAAGGGCAACACAATGAAAAAGTGATGATCGCTCCGCAGGGAGTTCAGATACAAAAATAATTTAAGGAGACACAGCTGATGTCAGAGGATTTCAACAACACATTAAATCTTCCGGAAACCGACTTTCCGATGAGGGGTAACCTTCCCCAGAGAGAACCCGAAATGCTGGATAAGTGGGAGCAGGATCGCCTGTATTACGCGCTTTCTGAAAAGAACAAGGGCAAGCCCTCTTATACCCTGCACGACGGCCCACCTTACGCTAACGGCAATATCCACATGGGTACTGCCATGAACAAGGTGTTAAAGGATATCATTGTTAAGTACAAGAGCATGACCGGCTACAACGCGAATTACGTTCCCGGCTGGGACTGTCATGGTCTGCCCATCGAGCTGAAGGCAATCAAGCAGATAGGTCTTGACAGCGGCACTATCGACCCGGTAACTCTGCGCAAGAGCTGCCGTGAGTTCGCGCTGTCCTGCCTTGACGGTCAGAAGAAGCAGTTCAAGCGCCTTGGCGTATGGGGCGACTTCGATGACCCGTATCTCACCATCAAGCCGGAGTTCGAGGCGAAGCAGGTCGAGGTATTCGGCAAGATGATGCAGAAAGGCTACATCTACAAGGGTCTGAAGCCGGTTTACTGGTGCGCAGACTGCAACACCGCCCTCGCCGAAGCCGAGATAGAGTATCAGGACGACCCCTGCTACTCCATCTATGTAAAGTTCCCGATATCCGATTCCAAGGGCAAGTTCGACGACCTCGGAATTGACCTGTCCAAGGCTTATGTCGTTATCTGGACTACCACCACATGGACGCTGCCGGGCAACCTCGCAATCTGCCTTGGCCCGAACTACGAGTACACCTTTGTAAAGGTGGAGGACGAGGAGAGCAAATCCTTCGGCGAGTACCTGCTGATGGCTACCGACCTTGTTTCCACAGTTATGGATTCTGTCGGAATTAAGAAGTACTCCACCATCGGCAGCTTCACCGGCGCCGAGCTGGAGCTTATCGAAACAAATCACCCGTTCATGGGCAGAAAGTCCCCGGTCATCGTGGGCGACCATGTAACTCTGGACAGCGGTACCGGCTGCGTACACACCGCCCCCGGCTTCGGTCTGGAGGACTTTGAGGTATGCAACAAGTACAAGGGAATGTTCGATATCATCGTTCCCGTTAATGAAAAGGGCATTCTGACAGAAGAAGCAGGCGATTTCAAGGGCTTAAAGACCGCAGACGCGAACAAGGCTATCGCACAGCGTCTGGAGGACGACAACACCCTGCTCGCAATGCAGAAGATAGTCCACCCCTATCCGCACTGCTGGAGATGCCATGAGCCTATCATCTACCGTGCGACCGACCAGTGGTTCTGCAACGTGGATATGTTCAAGGACGAAACCATCAAGGCCATCGAGGGCGTTAAGTGGATACCCGAGTGGGGCGAGGAGCGCATCAAGAACATGGTAAGCATGCGCAGCGACTGGTGCATTTCCCGTCAGCGCCGCTGGGGCGTTCCTATCCCGATACTTTACTGCGAGGACTGCGGCAAGACCATTGTCAACGATCAGACTATCAAGGCAATTTCTGATATGTTCCGCAGGGAAAGCTCCGACGCATGGTACAGCAAAGATCCGTCCGAGTTCATTCCCGCTGACGTTAAGTGCGAATGCGGCTGCGGAAAGTTCCGCAAGGAAATGGACATCTTCGACGTGTGGTTTGATTCCGGCTGTACTCACGCTGCGGTTCTGGAGGAGCGCCCGGAGCTTAGCTGGCCGGCTGACCTCTATCTCGAGGGCTGCGACCAGTACAGAGGCTGGTTCCAGAGCTCCCTGCTGACCTCCGTTGCCACCACCGGACAGGCTCCCTACAAGGCAGTCTGCACCCACGGCTGGGTGGTTGACGGCAAGGGCGAGGTAATGCACAAGTCCAAGGGCAACGTTATAGTTCCCGAGGAGGTAATCAACAAATACGGCGCGGACGTTCTGCGTCTGTGGGTGGCTTCTCTCGACTTCCACAACGACGTGCGCGTTTCCCCGGAGATGTTAAAGCAGCTGTCCGAGGCTTACCGTAAGATAAGAAACACCGCCCGGTTCATTCTGGGTAATATATGCAACGGCGAGGGCTTCAATCCGGACACCGAGATGGTTCCGCTGGACAAGCTCAGCGATATCGACAAGTGGGCGCTGTCCAGACTTGACGGCGTTATCGAGAAGGTGAAGGCTTCCTACGAGTCCTTCGACTTCTATCTCGCATACCACGCTATCCACAGCTTCTGCGTTGTTGACATGTCCAACTTCTATCTGGATATCGTCAAGGATACGCTGTACTGCTGCGCTGAGAAGTCCGAGGAAAGAAAGGCAGTCCAGACCACAATGTTCATCATTCTGGACGCTCTGGTAAGACTTGTCGCACCTATCCTGACCTTCACCTCTGACGAGATTTGGAAGTACATGCCCCACAAGTCCACCGACGACCTGCGCGGCGTTCCGTTCAACCAGATGCCGGAAAAGACCGGCGTCAAGACTGACGCGGCGTTTGAGGCAAAGTGGAGCAAGATTCACGCAGTGCGCGACGACGTGCTGAAGGCTCTTGAGGAAAAGAGAACCGCGGGCGTTATCGGCAAGCCGCTGGACGCTGGACTTACCATCTACGCTGATGAAGCGAACTATAATGAGCTGTCCGCTTACACCGAGCTTACACAGGCGTTCTCGGTTTCCTATGTGAACGTGAAGCCCGCCGCTGATGGCGAGGGCGAGTTCAAGGGCGCGGTTGAGGGCGTATCTATCACCGTTGAAAAGGCTGCTGGCGAGATGTGCGAGCGCTGCTGGAGCCACGCTCCGACAGTTGGCTCTGACGCGCAGTTCCCGCACCTCTGCGCACGCTGCGCTGCGGTAATGAAGCTCAATTTAGGCTGATATGCGATCCCGGCAGGGGAGGGATAATATCCCTTTCCTGCCATTTTGTGATTACGGATAGAAAGTTGTTGTATGAAAGCAATTTTAAGTAAATACAGGCAGTTTGCGGCTTTACTGCTGGCGGCGCTGCTGGTGGGGGTAGACCAGTTCACCAAGTGGCTGGTGTATTCCAATATGGAACTGAACACCGCAATACACCTCATCAAACTCGGCGATACCGAGGTGCTGAACCTCTACTACTGCACCAACGAGGGCGCAGCGTTCAGCATGATGGAGAACAAGACATTCTTCCTTGTCGCGGTGACTTCCATCGTGATAATCGCGCTTATTGTCGGGCTGCTGACCAAGAAGATTCGCCGCGCGCCCTATGTCGTTTCAGTTGCGCTCATCATCGGCGGCGGTCTGGGAAATCTCGTGGACAGATTGTTCAATAACGGCAGTGTTGTGGACTTTATCGACTTCCGGCTGATAAACTTCCCCATCTTCAATTTTGCGGATATCTGCGCTGTGGTGGGTGGAATTCTGCTGTGCCTGTTTGTGGTTATTGACGAGATAAAGGACTCTAAGGCGAAAAAGGCGGAGAAATCCGGACAGTCGGAGAACGCCGATGACGGAGAACCTCGCAGCGATGGAAACAATTGAACTTACCGCCCCCGGAGGAGTACGCCTTGACAAGCTCATCGCGGACGGCACGGAGCTTTCCCGCAGCGCCGCTGTGAAGCTGATAGAGCAGGGAAACGTGCTGGTGAACGGCGCTCCCTGCGGCAAGAAGGACATTCCCCCCGAGGGGACGCTGGTGGAGATAACGCTCCCCGAGCCGCAGAGCGCCGACATTCTGCCGGAGAATATCCCGCTGGAGATAGTCTACGAGGACAGTGACCTGCTGGTGGTGAACAAGCCGAAGGGCATGGTAGTCCACCCGGCGGCGGGGCATTATTCCGGCACACTGGTGAACGCGCTGATGTACCACTGCGGCGACAGCCTGTCCGGAATAAACGGCGAGATACGCCCCGGGATAGTCCACCGTATCGACAAGGACACCAGCGGTCTGCTGATGGTGGCGAAGAACGATTTCGCACACCTCGCGCTGTCGGAGCAGATAAAGGCGCACAGCTTCACCCGGGAGTACGAAACGGTGGTGTGCGGTGCGATAAAAGAGGACGGCAGTGTGAACGCCCCGATAGGCAGGCACAAGACCGACCGCAAGAAGATGTGCGTCACACTGGAAAATTCCCGGGAGGCGGTAACGCATTACTTTGTGCTGGAGCGTTTTGCCGGGTACACTCATCTGCTGGTAAGGCTGGAAACCGGGCGCACTCACCAGATAAGGGTTCATATGGCGTACCTCGGACACCCGGTGGCGGGCGACCCGGTCTATGGGAACGGCAAGCCTGCGTGGCTTGAGGGGCAGTGCCTGCATGCGAAGAAGATAGGCTTCGTCCACCCGCGCAGCGGGGTATATATGGAGTTCGACAGCGACCTGCCGGACTATTTCAAGAAATTTCTAAAGAGTATAGAGGGCTGATTATGGATTTCAGCAAAGTGATACTTATGACCGACCTGGACGGCACGCTTCTCACAGATGACAAGCGTATTCTGCCACAGGACATGGCGGCGATAGACCGCTTCAGACAGGGCGGCGGTATCTTCACGATGGCTACCGGGCGGGGGTACTCAATGGCTCGCTCCATTGCGGAGAAGCTGGCGCTGGACGTTCCGGCGGTGCTGTTCAACGGCGCGGCGGTGTTCGACTTCGGGCAGGACAAGTTCCTGTGGCGGTGCGAGATAGGCGAACGTGCCGTAGATATCATAAACCGCATTGCAGCGCGATACCCGGACGTTGGCGTGGAGGTGCTTCAGGAGCACACGGTGTTCGTGCCATACCTCAACGAAACGGAGCAGTGGCACCTGGATCTGGAGAAAGTCCAGCCGGACATCAGAACACTGGAGAATATCCCGGCTGGCGGCTGGCTGAAGGTGCTGTTCGCTTATCCGCCGGAGAAGATGGACGGACTGGAGCGGTTCGTGCGGGAATGCCCGGAGCTTCAGGACGTTCAGTGGGTGCGCTCGGCGCCGATGTTCTTTGAATGTCTGCCCAAAGGAATAGACAAGTCCGCAGGATTTCGTGAGATGATACGCATTGTGGGCGCACAGGACAGGTTCACCGTGGCTGCGGGGGACTTCATGAACGACCTCGCCATGATAAAGCAGGCAGACCTCGGCGCGGCGGTAGGTTCAGCGCAGCCAGAGGTAAAGGCAGGCGCGGATATTGTACTGTGCGACAATAATTCCGGGGCAATGGCGCAGCTTATTGATTATATTGAGAGGTTGTGACCTATGAAAAAGGCTGTCCGAGGGTTAAAAATCACAGGTATCGTACTGTTGTGCCTGCCGTTTGCGCTGCTGGCGCTGTGGCTTCTGTGGGAGCTTTTCTGTGCGGCGGTGAACAATGTCAGTGGCTTTTTTCACACGCAGGACGTGCTGAACGGATACAGCAACAGTTCGAGCATTCAAGTCCTTGACGAGGTTACGTTCGTGGGGAACACATCTGGTACGGGAAATCACACCGAGGTGCGCTCGACGGTTCTGGTAAAAGCGTTGAACCCACAAGACCTTGAATACTGGACGAACTATGAGTATTACCAGATAACCCCGCTTTCAGAGAAAATACCGGAATACAAGCTTGAACGCTGGAACAGGGAGCTTGAAATGCCCTGTGAGCGTGAGGGCTGCTATGTTGTGGAGGTATACGGCTCTGTGCCGTTCCCGGACAGCATTGCGGGGCATTGAAATAGCTTGATCGGCGATTAGGCGGGCAACCGCTTGATATAATAGATAATAGGGCGAAAGCCACAAAAATCACAGGAGGTCTATATGGACGCATTACTGAAAAAGCAGCTTGAAATAGCTGCAACAAAGGTCAGAATGGGCGTGATCGAGGGTGTTCACAGCGCTAAGGCTGGTCACCCGGGCGGATCACTTTCCGTGGCTGACACACTGACTTATCTTTACATGCACCGCATGAACGTTGACCCGCAGAACCCCGACATGCCCGAGAGGGACCGTCTGGTTCTTTCCAAGGGTCACACCGCTCCGGCGCTTTACGCTGTGCTGGCGGAGCGCGGCTTCTTCCCGGCGGAGGAGCTCAAGACCCTGCGTAAGATAGGCTCCCGCCTTCAGGGTCACCCCTCCATGGGCAAACTCCCGGGCATCGACATGAGCACCGGCTCTCTCGGTCAGGGTATTTCCACCGCCTGCGGTATGGCGCTTTCCGGCAAGATTTCAAACGATATCTACAAGGTGTACGCGGTACTCGGCGACGGCGAGATCGAGGAAGGTCAGGTGTGGGAGGCTGCGATGTTCGCAGCTCATTATCAGCTGGACAATCTGGTGGCAGTCGTTGACAACAACGGGCTTCAGATCGACGGAAAGATAGACGAAGTAATGTCCCCCTATCCCATCGATGAGAAGTTCAGGGCTTTCGGCTGGCACGTTATCAACGTTGACGACGCTCACGACTTTGACAAGCTGGAAAAGGCATTCAACGAGGCTGAAACTGTTCTCAACAAGCCGACAGTCATCATTCAGAAGTCCACAAAGGGCAAGGGTGTGTCCTACATGGAAAATCAGGTGGGCTGGCACGGAAAGGCTCCCAACGACGAGGAATACGCAGTAGCAATGAAGGAACTGTCCGAACATTTGGCAGCGCTTGAGAATAACTAAAATCGAAAGGAAATTTCAGATATGGAAAAGAAAGCAACCCGTGACAGCTACGGCGAAGCCCTCGTAATGCTCGCCGAAAAGCGCCCCGACCTTGTTGTGCTGGACGCAGACCTTGCGGCGGCTACCAAGACCGGCACCTTTAAGAAGGCATATCCCGACAAATTCTTTGACTGCGGTATCGCAGAGGCTAATATGATGGGCGTTGCGGCAGGTATCGCAAGCACCGGCAAGCTGGTATTCGCAAGCTCCTTCGCGATGTTCGCGTCCGGCAGAGCGTTTGAGATCGTCCGCAACAGCATCGGCTACCCCCACCTGAACGTTAAGATAGGCGCTACACACGCTGGTATCTCGGTTGGTGAGGACGGCGCTTCCCATCAGTGCAACGAGGATATCGCGCTGATGCGTGCTATCCCGGGAATGACCGTCATCAACCCCGCTGATGATGTTGAGGCAAAGGCGGCTGTCCTCGCCATGGCTGACTATGTAGGTCCGACCTACATGCGTTTCGGAAGACTTGCTGTGCCGGTATTCAACGACCCGGCTACCTACAAGTTCGAGGTTGGCAAGGGTATCCAGATCAAGGACGGCAAGGACGTCACCATCATCGCCACCGGACTTATGGTCGCAGAAGCGATCGAGGCTGGCAAGGCTCTCGCAGAGCAGGGCATTGACGCGCGTATCATCAATATCCACACCATCAAGCCCATCGACCGCGACATCATCATCAAAGCGGCGGAGGAAACCGGAAAGATCATCACCGTTGAGGAGCACAGCGTTATCGGCGGTCTTGGCTCGGCAGTCGCTGACGTTGTTACCGAGGAATGCCCTGTTCCGGTCATCAAGATCGGCGTAAAGGACGTGTTCGGTCACTCCGGTCCGGCAGTAGACCTGCTCAAGGAGTTCGGTCTGTGCGCTGATAATATCGTTGCCGTAACTAAGGCAGCGCTTGGCAAGTAATCATTGTTTTGGAGAATTTCGGGCTGATAATTTGTCAGCCCGATTTTTCGTGGGTGAATGTAACCTTTTGCGCATTGCGCCTGTTATATATGTTGAAAGATACAGTACAGCGCAGAAAGGAAGGGCGTTATGGAATCAAAATTATGGAAAATGATACTTGACGAGCTGGACGAGGAAATCGTGAACTCCGCCGCAGAGAGGTTCGGCGGGGCGAAGTTCTCGGACGAAAACCCCGGAGATTATTCCCCGGACAGCGACCCCACGGAATACAGATACTCCGGCAGTAAGAAAAGCCGCCGGAGGTTCATCATTGGCATAAGCTCCACTGCGGCGGCTGTCGCGGCGGGGGTGTTCATTCTGCGGGGAGTTACCATGCCGCAGGAGGTCACACAGCCGCTTGCCGGGGGTACTGCGGAGGTGTCCGAGGTTCCCGACAAGCCGGTGGACTATATCGAGAGCCAGAACAGGGGTACTGCGGAGGCGTCAAGCGTCCCCGATACATCGGTGGACTATATTGAGAGCCAGAATGACACTGACCCTGATATTCCGGCAGAGCTGGAAACAGACGGCTTCAGCGCGGCGCTGTTTGAGGAGTATTTCTACGGACTATGGGGTTATCCGACTGCGGATTATAACAGACCCATGGAGCTGAGTTATCAGAAGTCAATGTTTGGTTTCGGCGCAGGCAGAACGCTTGCCAAAATGGAGAAAACATCTGACGGGTGCTATATGCTGGCGCAGACAGATTCCTGCTATGAGGTGTGGTTCGTGCCGGAGAACGACAGGGAGTCGCTGTTCGTCTATCATAACGTATCAGTGGTAAACGGTACGGTAATGCGCAAGGATAACGGCGAGTTCATCTGTGACAGTTTCATTGAACATAGCTATGATGGAACACCGGCAGAAAGCGAAAGCGACCGTCTGGGCTATTTCGGCATTAAAAAGCTGGCGGAGGAAATGGGTGTTTCGGCAGAATGGCTGCTCACGCAGAACATTCA
>JBJFGA010000007.1:0-6210 GCA_051892275.1 Oscillospiraceae bacterium
GCCTTTATCTTCTGGGAGTCAGCCTCTGCCTGTGCCGCGATGACCTGCTGCTTGGCTTCCTCTTCCTTCTCGGCGGTCTTGTTCTGCATCTTGAGAGCGTCCTGCGCAGCGATCACCTTCGCCTGAATGGACTGCTCGAATGCGGAATCGAAGGACAGGTTCTCGATAGCGAACGCGGTCACGATGATACCGCTGGGCTCAAGTGTTTCCTTCAGGGATTCGTAGATGGCGTTCTGAACCTCGGAGCGGGACTGTACCAGATCCTCTGCCTTCACCTTACCGATCTCGTTTTTCGCGATCTTCGCTACGTTCGGCACAAGAAGCTTAGTCTCAACGTTGCTTATGCCAATGGTGCGGATTATTTCGGACAGCTTGCTGCCGTCGTAGTAATAGTTGGTCTTGAGATATAGCTCGTCAACTGTCTGTGTGTCACTGGTGTAGGCGTTGGTCTGAACGGAGTATATCTGCTCACGGGTGTCGACCTGCTGTATCTCCTCAATAAAAGGAATGTGGAAGTTAAGACCGGCAGAAAGGTCGCTGGAAACGATCTTTCCGAACTGGTACTTGACGCCGATATAGCCCTCGTTTACTACCGAGAAGCAGTTGAACAGAACGATCACCAAGGCTACCGCTATCACTCCGAGAAGCACCCAGAAGCTGATGGATCTATTGCTGTTGTTATTATTGCCGTTTGATTCTGTTGTAAATCTTGTTGCTGCCATTTTTTTCTCCTTTCGGCAGATGTTATCCTATGAACATCTGCGCCCAATAGCCGTGATAAGATGAATTGCTGCTGGCGGCGTAGCCGACGCCTATTTCAGTGAATTGAGTGCTTAGGATATTATTGCGGTGTCCGGCGGAATTCATCCAGCCGTCCACCACTGCCTTCGGGCTGGAGTATCCGGCGGCGATGTTCTCACCGGCGCTCCGGTAGTTCAGCCCTGCCTGGGACAGCGCTGTGAAGCATCTGCTGCCGTCCGGACGGGTGTGGTCGTAGTACTCGGTCAGCTCCTGTGCACGAAGCTGTGCGGTATCCATGAGCTTCTTGTTCGTTCGGAGCGGCGAAAGGCCGTACTTTTCGCGCTCAATATTGACCAGCCGCACGACTTCCTCCGCATACTGTTCTTCGGTGAGTATACCGGTGACTTCGATGGTCTTAACCTGGGAATTCTTCCACCCGCTCTGCACGCAGACTATTTTCAGCGTGCAGTTTTCGCGGACAGTGATCAGCGTGGCGTTGAGTTTTGTGCCGTTGTTTTCAGACGGGGTGCTGCCGTCGGTGGTGTAGTAGACCCTCGCCCCGGACGGCTTTGTTACGGTGTATTCCACTCTGGTTTCCGTCTGGCTGCTGAGCTTCACCGTGGGGGATTTCACCCTGACGTTTACGGTCTTGATTATCGCCTTGACGCGTTCGCCGTTCACATAAGCGGCAGCCCGCAGCTTGCAGGGAGAGGTTATCTTTATCCTGCCGGAATACTTAGTCGATTTTGTGGTAGGCTTTGAGCCGTCGGTGGTGTAATATATCGTGCCGCTGCCGGAGAGCTTCACGGTCGTGTACCCGTTGCCGTAGCTAAGCGAAGCGGAGAGCTTGTAACCTGCCGCTTCAGCCCCGACGCAGACGACGGTGAACGTCATCACTAAAGCCAGAAACGCTGACAAAATCTTTTTCATAGTTCATGCCCTCCGTTACTTTTCCGGATTTGCTGCAATAAGCTGTGAATACTGGTCGTCTGTGGTGATGTTTACTGTGCTCCTGCGGGTGATACCTGCGTTTGCGAATGCCTGGGTCAGCATGAGTTTTATTCTGTTTACCTGGTTTACTTCGGAAGCGCCCGGGTCGAAGTCGACCGCAACGATGTTGGACTCGGGGTGCTGACGGCGAAGCTCGCCGATAACGCCCTTGCCGGTGACGTGGTTAGGCAGGCAGGCGAAGGGCTGCATACAAACGATATTCGGCACGCCCTCGTGGATAAGCTCCAGCATTTCTGCGGACAGGAACCAGCCCTCTCCGGCGATGTTGCCGGGAGAAACTATCGAGGTGACGGACTCGCGCATCTCGTAGATGTCGCCGGGACAGCCGAACTTCGTTCCCTTTACCGCGGCGCGGTAGCTGCGCTCCATGAACCTGAACAGCTTCACCGCTGCGTCCTCGCCGAACGCCTTCATGCGGGTGGTGTAGAGCAGCTCGCGCTTGGTCTTTCCGTGGGAGCAGATATAGTAGAAGAAGCCCATCAGGTCGGGTACGACTACCTCGCAGCCCTCGTTTTCCAGAAGACCGATTATGTTGTTGTTAGCCACCGGGTGGAACTTGACGAGTATCTCGCCGACAAGTCCGACGCGGGGCTTCTTGATATCAAGAACAGGGAATTCCGAGAACTCCTTGACGATATTGCGGATATTATTGTTGAACCGCGGCATGGAAAGGTGCTTCATCTCGTCCCGCAGGAACAGCCGCCACTTTTCGTAGAGCGCGTTGGCGGAGCCTTTTTCGGCTTCATACGGGCGCACCTTGTACAGGCAGCGCTGGAGCACGTCGCCGTAGATTATCGCCATGAACGCCCTTATCGCCAGCGGAACGGTTATCTTGAATCCGCTCTGCTTTTCCAGTCCGACAACGTTCAGCGAGATGAGCGGGATATTCTCATGACCCGCGTCCTTGAGCGCTTTTTTCAGCATTCCGACGTAGTTGGTCGCACGGCAGGCGCCGCCGGTCTGGGTTATCATGACGGACGTGTTGCTGAGGTCGTACTTGCCGCTGTTAAGCGCGTGTATGAGCTGTCCTACGATAAGTATAGACGGGTAGCAGGCGTCGTTGTTGACGTACTTCAGACCCTCGTCCACCACTTCCTTGGAGCAGTCGTTCAGGATCACCACGTTGTAGCCGGAGTGACCGAACGCGGCTTCCAGCAGGTCAAAGTGGATAGGCGCCATCTGTGGGCAGAGAATGGTGTGTTTTTTGCGCATTTCTGCGGTGAATTCCGGCTGGCGGACATAGCCGAGATGCCCCATCACCGGCTTGTATCTGTGGCGCTTGCGCTCCTCCACAACGGAAATGAGCGAACGCAGACGAATTCTCGCCGCGCCGAGGTTGTTCACCTCGTCAATTTTTAGGCAGGTGTACAGCTTGCCGAAGCTGCGCAGTATTTCCTGCACCTGATCTGTCGTGATAGCGTCCAGACCGCAGCCGAAGCTGTTCAGCTGAACAAGCTCCAGGCACTCATGCTTGCCGACAACATGCGCCGCCGCGTACAGACGTGAGTGGTACGTCCACTGGTCAACTATTCTTATAGGACGCACTACCTGCTCCAGATGAGCCACGCTGTCCTCGGTCAGCACTGCGTAGCCGTAGCCGGTTATCATCTCCGGCAGACCGTGGTTTATCTCCGGGTCGATGTGATAGGGACGACCAGCCAGCACGATACCGGACTTGCCGTTGTCTTCGAGGAATTTCAGCGTTTCCTCGCCCTTGCGGTGCATTTCTTCCTTGAACTTCGCGTCCTCGGCGTAAGCCTTTACCAGCGCCGCGTTTATCTCCGCCTTGGTGAAGCCGCCGTCCGGGAATTCCTTGCTGAATTCCTCGTAAAGCCGCTCTCCCATGCGCTTCTGGTGGTATATCGGCAGGAACGGGTTCATGAACTTTACGTCTTTGCGGAGTTCAGGAACAGAGTTCTTTATTACCTCGCTGTAAGTGGCAACGACGGGGCAGTTGTAGTGGTTGTCTGCGCCGTTGTTTTCTGACATCTCATAGGGCATCGAGGGGTAGAAGATGAACTTCACGCCATCATCGATGAGCGCCTGGATATGTCCGTGCGCCAGCTTTGCCGGGTAGCACACCGACTCGGACGGCATGGTTTCTATGCCGCGGTCGTAAATCTCGCGGGAGGACTTCGGCGACAGCTTCACCGAGTAGCCAAGCTCGGTGAACAGCGTGTGCCAGAACGGGTAGTTTTCGTACATGCCGAGTACCCGGGGAAGTCCTATGACGCCGCGCCTTGCGGTGCTTTCAGGCAGGCTCTCGCGGTCGAACAGCAGGTGGTATTTATAGTCGAACAGGTTCGGCAGCTTTTCCTTGCCGGAAACGTTGCCCGCGCCGCGCTCGCAGCGGTTGTTGCTTATGTAGCGCTTGCCGTCCGGGAATTTCGTGATAGTGAGCAGGCAGTTGTTGGAGCACTTTCCGCAGCGGGCGGTAGTCTTCTCAACATGGAAGCTGTCCAGTTCACCGGGCTTTGCGATGGTGCTGCCCTGACCATCGTCGCGTTCGATTGCAATGAGCGCGCTTCCGTAGGCGCCCATGAGTCCAGCTTTGTCCGGGCGGACTACATTCTTGCCGCAGATAAGCTCAAACGCACGCAGCACAGAGTTGTTCATGAACGTGCCGCCCTGAACGATTATCTTCTCGCCCATGGAAGCGGTGTCACGCAGCTTAATTACCTTGAACAGCGCGTTCTTGACAACGGAGTAGGACAGACCCGCAGAGATGTCTGCAACGGTCGCGCCCTCCTTCTGCGCCTGCTTTACGCGGGAGTTCATGAAAACGGTGCAGCGTGAGCCGAGGTCTACCGGGTTCTGTGCGGTAAGTCCAAGCTGGGCAAACGCGGAGGAGGACATTCCCAGCGCGTTCGCGAAATTCTCGATGAACGAGCCGCAGCCGCTGGAGCAAGCCTCGTTCAGCAGAATGCTCTCGATCTCGCCGTTCTTTACGCGCATACACTTCATGTCCTGACCGCCGATGTCCAGAATGAACTCGGCGCCGGGCAGTATCTTGTCAGCCGCCTTGTAGTGCGCCATGGTCTCAATTTCGCCATAATCCGCGCCCAGAGCCGCTTTTATCAGGTGTTCGCCATAACCGGTGGCACAAGCTTTTGCTATGTAAGCGCCCTCCGGCAGGTTATCGTATATCTCTTTCAGAATGCCGATGACGGACTTCAGCGGGTCGCCGCCATTGCCGCTGTAATGGGAGAACAGTATCTCTGCGTTCTTGTTCAGCAGCACCGCCTTTGTGGTGGTAGAACCTGCGTCGATACCGAGGTAGCATGCGCCGGTGTGCTTTGAAAGCTCCGCAACGGGGATCACCGCCTTTGCGTGGCGCTCCTTGAACTCCTCAAGCTCCTGCTCGTTCTGGAACAGCGGGGCAAGGCGCTCTACCTCGCGCATCTGTGCGGTTTCAAGGCTGCCCGCCTTTTTTACCAGCGCGTCGAGGTCGGCTTGTGCGGTTTCGTCCGAGAACGCGCAGCCCATTGCCACGAACAGGTTAGCGTTTTCCGGGAAGATTATCTGCTCGTCAGTGAGATGCAGTGTTTCAATGAAGCGCGCACGAAGCTCCGACAGGTAGTGCAGAGGACCGCCGAGAAATGCCACGTTTCCGTGGATAGGCTTACCGCAGGCAAGTCCGCTTATCGTCTGGTTCACCACCGACTGGAACACCGAAGCCGCCACATCTGAACGCTTTGCGCCGTCGTTCAGCAGCGGCTGAATGTCGCTCTTCGCGAAAACGCCGCAGCGGGAAGCTATCGGGTAGATGGTGGTATGTTCCTTTGCGAGCTCGTTAAGACCTCCGATATCGGTGTTCAGCAGCGCCGCCATCTGGTCGATGAACGCGCCTGTACCGCCGGCGCAGGAGCCGTTCATTCGCTGTTCCAGCCCGCCGGTGAGGTAGGTTATCTTCGCGTCCTCTCCGCCCAGCTCGATCGCGACGTCGGTCTGCGGAATGAGCTTTTTTATTGCATTCGTTCCGGCGGCAACCTCCTGCACGAAGGGTATCCCCAGCCATTTGGATACGGAAATACCGCCGGAGCCGGTGACTGCGATAAACACCCGCTCTCCCTTAAAATGTACGCCGACTTCCTCTATAATGTCGTAAACAGTCTTGCGTATATCAGAGAAATGCCGCTTGTACTGGCTGTACAGCAGCTCGTCATTCTCACCGATGACCGCAGCCTTTACGGTAGTCGAGCCGATATCAAGTCCAACACGCTTCAAAAAATATCAAATCCTTTCCGTTAATAAAAAAGAAATACTCATATTCATACACAGATATAATTATATCACAATTGCAGAGATTTTGCAAGTATAAATCCACCCGTTTTGTGACAGTTGTCTGAAAAATCGGGCTGGCAAAACTTTTTCGACAAGCTAATACTAATAACCGTTTGAATGAAGGAAAAGATTTGCAGAAAGACAGTGCCGATATCTAGGGCAACACCGCACAAT
>JBJFGA010000008.1:0-26360 GCA_051892275.1 Oscillospiraceae bacterium
TTATGTTGAGAATTACGATTATATTCAGGATCTCGAGGATTTTACCGAGGATACATCGGAGATCGCTGAAACTGTTGAATAAAGAACGTTTTGTTTACTGGAAAGGATAAAAATGTTAAGTAAGGAAAAGATCAATGAGCTGGGTATCTGCATTTCAAGGCAGTTCCCTGACGAGGGAGTATACCGCATTTCAAGAGTGGAGGAATGGCTCTCTACAAACGGATATACGATGGAAAAGCTGGGTCTTGCAGACTTCCGGGAGCTGGTAATGGCTGCGCCGGAGCTTTTCGGAACACCAAGATACAATGAGGCAGAATACGTTATAATAAAGCGTTTCCTCGGCAGGGGAGAGAGCGCCGGGCACCCGGCGGACAGCTTCTTTGGCAGCAAGAACATCATACTGAACGACGACATAATAGAGATGTCGCAGCAGTCGCTGTACGCGCTGACAAAGGTCATGGGCTGTGGGTTGACGGTGCAGGAGATGAAGCAGGAGATCTACGACAGCTTCGCAAAGGCAAAGGAAAGCGGCAGGCTGGACTTCATGGAGGACAGATACGTCTTCCCGATTGGTTATTGCGCCGACGGTTTTCAGGTGAATGGTATCATCACCAAGAACATCAGCCCTAGAGGGAAGAGCCTGTACTTCGCGTTTGAAAAGACCAGTATCTGCGGCAGCGTGGATATCGAGCCGCACCGCCCGGTAATGCCGGAGATCAATATCAGCCGCGAGGACAAGGCGGAGATTTACCGGCTGCTGACCGGGAGCTTCCCATTTGATGTTCCTCAGCACATGGCGGCGGTGAGCAAGCTGCTTTCCGACCACCACATCGACCGTTCCAAGTACGGTTTCTATAAGATGAAGGACTTCCTGTCGCACATCGATTTCCTCGAGATGGCGGACGTTGTGCTGGGTGGAGTGCCGCAGATAATGGTAACGCTGCGGCGGTCTGACGAGTATCAGGCCGGCGGCACCGTAAGGAGCTTCCCGGAAGCAGCGCGTCCGTCCTTCCGCAGCAACTATCGCGAGGAAGCAAGACCTGTACAGCCCAAGCCGGCAGAAATGCAGCAGTCTGCACACACGCCACAGTACACCCAGACAGCGCAGCAGTTTATCCCGGAGATACCCGCCGGGGAGCTGGAAGACTTCTGCAACCTGCCGCCAAAGCCGCTGACGATACTTATCCAGTTCATCGAAAAAAACGGTGTGCGGCGTGACATTGCGGAGATCCGCAGCGAGCTTTCGGAGGACTTTGCCCGGGCAAAGGCAGAGGGAAAGCTCCGCTACTACGAGGGGAAGATAATTTTCCCCTGCCGCTACCGCCGTGTGGACGGAAATCCTGTGGAGCTTACGCTGAAGCCCTCCACCTACGAGGGTAAGCCGTGGTTCCTGAATTACGTTGACACCGTTAGCCGCGACCCCGCACAGCGCAGCATAGAGCCAGGGCGCAGGCTGGAGAATTTTGCGTTTCTGGGCAGCTGGAGCGCGTTCCTCACAGAGCTTGCGGAAAAGGCTATTCCGGAAAACTGGGATTTCGCGGGTTCGACCCACAAGGACTATCAGATACTTATACAGTACATTAAGTACACATTCTACCGGCTTATGCGGGAGAACAAGATCTGTATTTCCGGGGACAGGCAGTTCGCCTGCTTCAACACCGGGCTTGTGGACAGGCATTATGATGATATCTACGCATGCTTCCAGCCCAATGACCCAGGCAGCGAGACCGAGTGGAAGTTCGCTGGGTTCTGCACAGCTGCTTCCCGGACGCTCGGCAAGCAGGTGGTGTATTATTTCAGCCCGCTGCCCCAGCCGCCGAGATACTTCGACCACGGCGACCAGCTGTTCTTTGACACGTCACGCCAGCTGCTGACCGACTTCGACCATATCATCATCGACAACATCAGCCGGCTGCCGCTTCAGTTCCTGAACGACCAGTTCAATGACTGCCCGGAGGCCCGCGCGATAGCCGAGGAGTTACGGACCGCGGACTACCAGAAAAAGCGCGTGCTGTACGAGCAGCTCAGGGATATCGTGTCCGACAACAGCAGGCTGTTCATACGCATACAGAACCGCTTAAAGGACGCAATAGAGCTTGCGAAGAAGCGCGTAAGCCGCGACTACAAGACCGCAGTACCGTCCTACTATCCTAAGCGCAATTCAATGTCGCTTATCCTGCCGCTGTGTCTTGTGGACGAGGAGGTGCCTGACGTGGCGCTGGTAGTCGAGCAGACGCATTCCGGCAACTATCAGGGTCAGACGATACTCACCCTCGCACAGGCGTATATCGACGCTCGTCTGCTGTGCCGGCTCAACAGCGAATGGCTCTCGACCAGCATAGGAAACGAGGCGGAGGAGCAGGAGGAAAGCGAAGAGATCGGCGTTGAAAATTAATACTAATAACCATTTAAATTCAGGAAATCTTTGCAGAAATCCAGCACCGCTATCGTCGTCAAAGAAACTTGAGCGTTTTCCGCGCAGCGGATAATGCGTTCATACAGTACGCCTGCGTTTCTTTTCCTAGATATCGGTACTGTCTTTCCGCAAATCTTTTCCTTCTTTCAAACGGTTATTAGTATAACGAGGTTATTACAGGAGATTATTATGGTAGATATGGACAGAATGGTTGAGCTTGGACTTAACCTTGATCAGGCTTCAAAACGATTTCTTGGCAACAGGGACTTTCATATGAAATGTATCAAAATCTATTTCGATACGAATGATATCGCGCTTCTGGAACAGCTGTGCGCCGATAAAAACTGGAGCAAGGCGATGGAGTGCGCGCACACGCTGAAAGGCTCGTCCGGGAATATGGCGTTTGAAACGCTGTTCAGGATATACAGCGAAATGACCGACCTTTTCCGGGCAGGGGAAAACGAAGCCGCTGTGGCGCTTCTGCCCTCGGCAGTGGAATTGGAAAAGGGGCTGCGTGAAGCGGCTGGATATACTAAGGGGAACATTTAAGGCAATACCGCACAAAGATTGTGCGCATATTGCGCCGTCAGATTTTTCGTCAGATTGTACAAAAACGACGCAGGCGGGCTGACGCCCGTCAAGGAGTTTTTGTGCGATATGACGGAAAATATGCAAGCAAGATGCGTACAAAATCCAAAAAATGGTCTTTGTGCGGTATTGCCTTAAATACCGTTGAGAAAAGCAAAAATGGGCAGGGGGTGTCGGACAACCCCTCCGGCACTTCCTGCCAACTCCTCCACAGGGGCAGACACGCCGGATCCTTGGAAATCCGACGAAGGTGGTGTGCACTGTTTAGTATAAATAAAAAATCGGCGCTGCAAACTGGAATTGCAGCGCCGATTTGTTACTTTGTGGTTGACCCGAAGCCGCCGTTTCTTACGCCGTCCGCGTCGTCGTCAACTGTTATGCCGTATTCAAGGAAGATACCCTGTGCGAAGCCGGTGCCGGCGGGTATCTCAACGGTCTTGCCCTCTTTAGAGTCGTTCGTCAACTTTATGAAGATGTGACCCTCGTTGTCCGACTGGGAGTAATCGCTGTCGATTATCCCGACGGTGTTGTCAAGCTGTAACCGGAACTTGAAGCCCAGCCCGCTTCTCGGGTAGATCTTCAGCACCCAGCCTGCTTCCATCAGCGCCCGGACGCCCGTAGGTATCTTCACCGTTTCGCCGGGGGCGAGGGTAACGGTGTATGGTGCGAAAAAGTCATACCCCGCAGACCCGGCGGTCGCACGGCGGGGGAGCTTTATCGCTTCGTATATCTTCTCCGGGTCAGCCTGCTTGCAGCCATCTTTGAACTGCGCCAGGCTAACCTTCTCGAACTTTGCAATTCTTCTCATGTTTACCTCCGTCAGTCGAACAGAACGACCTTTCCAAGCCGCAGGGTCTCCTGCACGTCGATCACCCGCTGGTTGGAGCTGCCCTTCCAGTGCAGCTTCGGGTCGCGGACTGCCTCGACATATTCGCCGTCCACAAGCACGTCCAGCAGCGGCACGATCTCAAGGTCGTTTATTTCCTCCCACTTGTAGCCGGTGTACAGCCAAATTGTTTTCTCCGGCAGCTGTTCCCGTACTTTTTTGGCAAGCCGGGTTATTTCTTCCCGGTTGCGCTTGTGCAGCGGGTCGCCGCCGCTGAAGGTTATCCCGCTGATGTAGTCGGCAGACAGCTTTCCGAACAGCTCCTGCTCTGCTTCTTCATCAAACGGTATACCCCCGTCAATGTCCCAGGTTATGGGGTTGTGGCAGCCACGGCAGCGGTGCTCGCAGCCCGCCACCCACAGTACCGTCCGCAAACCGTCGCCGTTAAGCATATCGTCAGTTGTAATGTTATGGTAACGCAATTATACTCCCTCAAATTCTCTGTATATTTTTACATGCTCTTTCTGTCGGCGATTTCAGCCATCTTCGCGGCGTTAAGACGTGTGTCGCCCTTAACTCTCGAATAGCTTAGATAGCCGTTCATGCGGTCAATCTTGGTGAGATTTCTGCTGCCGCATTTGGGGCAGACGTCCATTTCCAGCTGCTGATAGCCGCAGTCGTCGCAGTAAGCGAGGGACAGGTTCACGCCCTCGTAGAAGCCCATATTCATTGCGCGGCGCACCAGTGTTTCCACAGCGCCCTTGTTGTAGTCGATAGGATAACGGACGTACTGTATCTTGCCGCCGTTAAACAGATCCCAGAAGCGCTTCTCCTTGTTCTGCTTCTCAATAGGGGTGATGTCCTCGGAAACGTGGCAGTGGAAGCTGTTGCTGACATACTCGCGGTCGGAAACGTTCTCCACGATGCCGTACTTTTTGCGGAACTGCTGTATCTGAAGTCCGCAGAGGTTCTCTGCGGGAGTGCCGTAGATGGCGTAGAGGTGTCCGTCCTCCTTCTTGAACTGAGCGACCCGTTTGTTGATGTGTTCCATCACTTTCAGCGCAAAGCTGCCGTCCTCGGCGATGGACTTCTTGTCCGCCAGCTGCTCCAGCTCGTTGAGCGCGGTTATGCCGAAGGACGCGGTGGCAGATTTCAGCAGCGGCTTAATCTTGTCATGGATTCCCAGATGACCTCCGTAGAAGCCGCCCTCGCAGTAAGCCAGCGGATTTGTGCTTGCCTTCATCTCGCCGAGGTAGTCGTATGTCCTGATATGCAGCTTTCTGATGAGGTTCAGGTAGTAGTCCAGCACCTCGAAGAAGTCGCGGCTTTCCTGCTGGGACTTTGCGTATATCATCGGCAGGTTCAGCGATACCGCGCCGATGTTGAAGCGTCCAACGAATATCGGCTGGTCATTTTCGTCCGCCGGCTCCATGCCGCCCCGCTCAAACCACGGGGAGAGGAACGCGCGGCAGCCCATCGGGCTGATGATCTTGCCGTACTTCTTGTAGATGGAAGCGACATAGCCCTCGCCGGTAAGACTTAGCCAGTCGGGGTACATAGCCTTGGCGCTGCACTCCACTCCCGCCATGAACACGTCCTCAAGCTGCTTTCCGGGACCGTGAAGGTTCTCATCGTACAGGAACACGATCTTGGGAAACAGAACAGGTTTCTTGCAGGTTTTCTTGCCCTGACCCTTGCGGCGGACGTCCAGCATGGTAATGCTTGCCATTTTCGCGAAGCGCCCGGTTCCTGTTCCGGCGGTCATGGTAATGAACGGGTAGTCGCCTCGGCTGGAGCTTACGGAGTTGAACTTGTACTCCCACCCCTGGAAGCCCTGCTCGAAGTCCACCTTGACGTCCTTCATAGCCTCGCGGTCAGCGACCTCCTCGGACAGACCGAGGCTGATATAGCGGTCGTACTGCTTTTTGTAGGTCTTTTCGGCATACGGTTCAAGCAGCAGGTCAACGCTGGGCACGGTGAAACCGCCGTACTGCTGGCTTGCCGCGGACAGCGTTATGTCGCCGATAACGTCGAACGCGACAGCGAGGGTCTTAGGCTCGTTGTACCACAGGTTGCCCATCTCAAAGCCGCCCTCCAGCACGCTCTTCACGTCGAACAGGCAGCAGTTCATGGTATCCCGGCGGGCGCTCATGTCGTGGACATAGATGTAGCCATCACGGCATGCCTGAAGCTCCTCGGTGGTCATGAAGAACTTCTGGTAAAGCTCCTTGTTCAGTTCGTTGAAGATAAGGCTTCTCTTGGTGGAAACCAGCGCAGAATCGGTGTTGGAGTTCTCCTTGTCGCCGATGTACATGATGGACTGGCTCTTTTTGTACACCTCGTCCAGCATGCTGACAAAATCCTGCTTGTAGTTGCGGTAGTCCTTGTAGCTCTTTGCGACTGCGGGGTTGGTGGCTTCCAGCGCGCTTTCGACGATGTTGTGCATCTGCGCTATCTGTATCTCCTCCGTGCCGAGCGCCTCCGCCTTTTCGGTGACGAATTTGCAGATAAAGTCTATCTCCTCCGGCTTGAAGGTGTACATCACCCGCGCCGCAGATTTGTTTACTGCGTTTACCACCTTCTGGACGTTGAATTCTTCCTTAGTGTTATCTTTTTTGATTATTTTTATCAATCTCTTACATTCCTTTCCGAAGCCGCCTTATCTGTTTCAAAAGCGGTACATATTATCTATATGTTGTAGAAGTATATTTATTGTAACACTTTTTCTGGTATATGTCAACCTATATTTCTGCTTAAGCAAAAATTAACTTGTAAAAATACAAGAGCATTTTTCGTGCAAAATCACACTTGACAGAGAAAATTCATGAAGTGAGGTGTGACCTTGAAGAAAGCGAACAGAAAAAGGGAACACAAATCCACCCGCAATAAATGCAGGAAGATTATGTATTCCCCATGATTTATCTATTATCTGTAATTACTTAGTGCCGAAAAGTCTGTCCCCGCCGTCGCCGATACCGGGTACAATGTAGAGATCCTCGTTCAGACCCTCGTCGATAGCGCCGCAGACGATATCAACGTCCGGGTGAGCTTCCTGGAGCGCCTTGATGCCCTCGGGGCAGGTGAGAACGCACATGAACTTAACGTGCTGTGCGCCGGCTTCCTTGACGATGTCCACGGTCTTTATCGCGGAAACGCCGGTAGCCAGCATAAGGTCGAGGATAATGACCTCGCGGTTAGCGATGTCGAAGGGCAGCTTGCAGTAGTATTCCTGCGCGGAATTGCTGTTCGCCTTGTCGCGGTAGATACCAACATGACCTACCTTAGCCGCCGGAACCAGCGCCAGAGCGCCGTCCACCATGCCAAGACCCGCGCGCATTATCGGTACGAAAGCGACCTTTCTGCCGCTGATTATTTTAGCGTTGGCAAGCGCCAGCGGAGTTTCCATCTGCACTTCCTTGAGGGGAAGATCGCGGGTAGCCTCGTAGCACATGAACATTGAGATCTCCTGAACCAGCTCTCTGAACTCTTTGGAGCCGGTGTTCTTGTCCCGCAGCAGGGAAATTTTGTGCTGTACCAGCGGGTGATCACAGACGATAACGTTGCTCATTCATTTGTCCTCCAGTTTCATTATTTTCTCGACCCGACGGGCATGACGTCCGCCCTCGAATTCTGTTTCAAGGAAAATATCGGTTATTTCAGCGGCAAGACCCGCGCCGATAACTCTTCCGCCCATGCAAAGGACGTTGGCGTCGTTGTGGAGTCGGGTGTACTTCGCGGAGTACCAGTCGCCGCAGAGCGCCGCGCGGATACCCTTTATCTTATTCGCGGAGATGGAGATACCAACGCCGGTGCCGCAAATCAGTATTGCCTTTTCAGCCTTGCCCGAGGTGACCATCTCGCAGGTCATTTCGGCGATGTCGGGGTAGTCCACGCTTTCGCCGTTGCAGCCGCAGTCGGTGAACTCCACGCCCTTCTCCTCAAGGTGCTTTATTATTTCGCATTTCAGTGCGTAGCCCGCATGGTCAGAGCCAATAGCTATCATGAAAATGACCTCTTTTCAATAAAATCAGATTCCGCGATACGGCGGAAATAATACTCTTTTATTATACATCAAAAAACGGTTTTGGTCAATAGATTTTCTTAAATACCGGCAAATATTTTGCCTGTCCATAGGGCAGGGAAGCCGCAGTTTTACATATTTTACAGAAAATCCGCTATCCTGCGGTACTTTTCCAGCATTTCTTCCTCGGAAATGGTGCGGTTCGCGGGGCTGGTGGAGGGCAGACACTCCGCTTTCATCAGCTGCGGGAAGAACCGCTCGTACAGCGCCTGCGCCTTTTTGCCGGTGGTGAATACTGCCCGGATATCCGCTGCGTCAAATATGACCTCAAGCTGGTTTGGCACAGCGTTTTTTATGCTGCTGTTGGAAGCGCCGTCAATGCTGCACTCCGCCAGCACGTCCCACAGCGCTATCCCGTGGGAGAGGCACAGCCGCTTCCTGCCGGGAACGTCCGCCGGGACTTCCTCGCCGAGTACTGCCGCCATCATTCGCCAGAACCGGTTCTGCGGGTGCATATAGTAAAACCCCCGCTCTCTTGATTTCGGCGAGGGTATAGTGCCAAGTATCAGCACCCGGGAATTTCCATCGAACACCGGCGGGAACTCGTGGGTCACGCGGTTGTCAGAACTCATAGTCAACGCTCGCGGAGGTCGTGCGAATGGACTTGCAGAAGGTGGAAACCTCGACATGAAGCGGGTTTGTGGAGTAAGCGCGGAGCGCCTCCATGCTGTCGAACTCGCTTACCAGCACTGCGTCATAGCTGCGGTCGGAGGGGTTCATGTTTATACCCACTTCCATAGCGCGTATCTCGGGTATCCTGCCCTTCAGCGCAAGCAGTCTGTCGCGGAAAAGCAGCATGTTTTCCCGTTCGCCCTCTTTGAATTTCCACATTACGATATGCTTTATCATAATAATCTCCTTAAACCGCTATGTACCGCCCCTGAGTCATCACCGGGGCAATGTCCAGAATGTAGTCGCTGTCGCGGCGCATTCCCTTTCCGCGCAGGTATTCCGTGACGCATCGCTCCGCCGTTGCGGGGGTATTGTTCTCCCGGCTGAGATGTCCTAGAATTATCTTGGTCGCGCCGCTTTCTATCAGTTTTCCGGCGAATTCCGCGGCGGCGGCGTTGGACAGATGCCCTTTATCTCCTGCGATACGCTGTTTGAGGTAGGCGGGGTAGTTGAGGTTCTTCGCCAGCATTGTGGGGTCGTAGTTGCTTTCAAGCAGCACGGCTTCGCAGCCCAGCAAGCTCTTTTCCACCTCGGCGGTGACCTTGCCAAGGTCGGTGCAGACCGCGTATTTTCTGCCGCAGTAATTTATCTGATAACCAACGCTCTCTGGGGTGTCGTGCGGCGTGTGGAATGCTCTCACCTCAAAATCCGCGCTCTGGTACGGCTCGTGTACGATATCGTACAGCCGAACCTCCTCGGGAATGACGTCCTTTACAGAAGTGCGCAGCTGCTGTATTGTCCCGGGGCTTGCGAACACCGGTATCCTGGTGTGTTTCGTTAGCTGAAGCAGCCCCTTAATGTGGTCGATATGCTCATGTGTGATGAACAGCGCTTCTATCTGCGGCATTGACGTGTCGATAAGCTCCAGCGACTTTTTCAGCGACAGGAAGCTGCACCCTACGTCCACTATGATACCGTGACCCCTCGTGCCGATAAAGGTCGCGTTACCGCCGCTGGAGCTGCATATCGGGAATATCCTTGCCATCAGAGTGCCTTCTTGAGGGCTTTGTCCTCGGCGGTGGGGTCGGGTTCGTCCACCTTCTGGATATCTGCGCCGAGATTGCGCAGCTTTATCTCCATGTTCTCGTATCCGCGCTCTACATGGAATATGTCATATATTTCAGTAACACCCTCCGCACCGAGTGCCGCCACGATAAGCGCCGCGCCTGCGCGAAGGTCGGTAGCCTTGACAGGAGCGCCCTTCAGCCGCTCCACACCCTCAATGACTGCGACTCTGCCCTCAACGGAGATGTTCGCGCCCATTCTTCTTAACTCGTCAACGTAACGGAAACGGTTGTCGAAGATGCTTTCGGTGACCATACTTGCGCCCTTTGCACAGGTAAGCACTGCCGCCATCTGGGGCTGCATATCGGTAGGGAATCCGGGGTGCGGGTTGGTCTTGACGCTTGTGCCGATATACTCCGGACCGCCAATAACTCTCACTGCGTCGTCGAACTGCTCCACCTGTACGCCGATCTTCACCAGCTTCTGGGTGATAGGCTCGAGGTGCTTCGGGATAACGTTCTTTATCAGGATATCGCTGCGCGAGGACGCTGCGATCGCCATGAATGTGCCCGCTTCGATCTGGTCGGGGATAACGCTGTAAGTCGTGCCGTGAAGGTACTTCACGCCGCGTATCTTGATGACGTCAGTGCCCGCGCCGAGGATATCTGCGCCCATGCTGTTCAGGCAGTTGGCGAGGTCAACGACATGCGGCTCCTTCGCCGCGTTTTCGATTATGGTAAGACCTTCTGCCTTTACCGAAGCCATAATGCCGTTGATGGTTGCGCCAACGGTGTTTTTGTCAAAGAAGATCTGGTTTCCTACCAGCTTATCGGCGTGGAGATTTACCATGCCGCCGTCTATCTCGTACTCTGCGCCCAGCGCCGAAAAGCACTTCAGGTGCTGGTCGATAGGTCTGTCCCCGAGGTTGCAGCCGCCGGGCATGGAAACATGAGCGCTGTGAAATCTCCCCAGCAGAGTGCCGAGGAAGTAGGACGAAGCCCGCATGAGCTTTGCCTTTTCGTAGGGAACAGGAATATTTCGCAGAGGACGTGTGTCTATCTCCACGGTGGTTTTATTCAGCATGCGTATCTTCGCGCCCATCTCGGACATGATCTGGAGCGTGATGTTAACGTCGCTGATGTTGGGTATATTTTCTATAATACAAGGTTCGTCAGAAAGAATGGTGCAGGGCAGGATAGCTGCGACCGCATTCTTGGCGCCGCTTATCGTGACCTCCCCGCTTAGCTTCTTTCCACCTCGGATAACATATTTTTCCAAAACTGCACTTCCCCCTTGCCCTTTCTGATGAAAGGACAGATTGTTGTTCAGCCGTTCCCGGCTTTATATGTACCTGCGCAGGGCATAACACACCCCTCGCATTTTATACCATTTTATTATATCACAATTCTCAGGAAAAAGAAAGTGGAATTTGCAAAAAAAATATCTGCCTGAATCATTTTGTAAGAATGAACAAAAACGTTTGCATATACTGAACAATTTTCTAATTTCAGAAGTATCTGATAAGTATTATTGACCGCGTTCCCATGTATTAATCCGCTGTATAAAGATAAACCGCATATTTCCGGGGTTTGTGAACATTTTCAGGAATCAGTTCCAATAATTCAACCTTATTACCAGAAATCAGCCGCCGGATTTGTACATTTTTACCTCTTGAATATATTTCCTTGAGGTATTATAATTATATTGTGTATAGGTATATCGTTGCTTCCCCGCAGCGAATGCCGACATTGCGGTATGCACCGTAGAATTTATTTTGCAAAATCAGGAGGAGATCTAATCATGAAGATCAGAAACATCATTTCCGCAGCAGCGGCATGCGCAGTTGCAGCAGCTGCACTGGTAATGCCCACTTCCGCAGAGGACAGCTATGTAGCAGGTATCACATGGCAGTCTTCCAGCTACTTCTTCCGTAACAACATCGCTCAGTCCGAGCTGCTGTACTGGGACAACGACCTCGGCGAGGCTGCTCCGCTTGAGGGCGCTACCTACGTTGACGCTACCATCACCGGCGACGGCACCTACACTGTTGAGCTGAACGGCGTTAAGGACGGCGGCTGGAACATGCTGAAGCTTGAGACCAACATCGACCTCGACGCTACACCTGACATCAAGCTGGAGATCACTGATGTTGAGCTGAACGGCGCTTCCGTTGACTTCGACAAGGAAGCAGCTTCCATGAGCGAGAATGCTGGCACCGCTAGCGACGACTATTCTGACTGGGATTTCAGCATTTCAAATACCGGCAGAATTCAGCTCATCAACGTTTACGACAACCTTGCAGCTATCCCGAACGATACCTACGAGTCCGTAAAGGTTACTTTCACCGTATCCGGCATGAGCGCTGCTGACACTGGCGCTGCTGACGCAACCGACGCTACTGATGTTGCTGTTGACAACACAGCTTCCGCTGACAAGGGTTCTCCCGACACCGGCGTTGAGGGTGTTGCAGTAGTAGCTGGTCTGGCTGTTGTAGCTGCTGGCGCACTGGTTGTTTCCAGAAAGAGAAAGTAATTTCTGAACAACGGCATAACTGAATAGCCGAAGCCCCTCTCGTTCACCGGGAGGGGCTTTTGTTATGTACATTTTTTCTTCATGCGTTTTCTGGAGATCTCGGCGTATTTCTTCTTTGTCGCCTGACCGCCTCGAAGATGGCGTTCCTGTTTGTTCTTGTCCAGCACCGCCTTCACCTCGTCGTGAAGCTGCCGGTTGACCTGCTCCAGCTTTGTGGTGATGTCCTGATGAACAGTGCTTTTGCTTATCCCGAAATATTTTGCTGCCGCACGAACAGTCGCGTTGTTTTCCACTATATAATGTCCGAGTATGACACATCTTTCCTGATTTGCTTCCCCAAGCGTATCTTTCTTCAAAAACTGCACCCCCGTTGCATAGATCTCTTTTAACTCTCCTCTGCCCGCAGGGAGTTCCGCGGACGTTTCCTTTTTCACATTTTATGAGGAGAAATTGAGATTTATGTATAACGGGGGTCACTATTCGGGGAAGTCGTATCAATCAAGCAGGCACAGTCCGCCGCTGCCGTCTGATGTATCTATCCACACCGCGAACCTCTGACCGCAAAGGGTGCACCGCAGCTCATGCCGGAAGTAGCCGCGCTCCTCGCCGGAAATCTGTTCCAGCGGCGCATTGCCGGACTCCACCGACATATCCCCGAGGCTCACCAGACCGCGTATCTTGCTTATCTCGTGGGAATACTGCAGCGTGGAGCGGAACTTGCTGTATATATGCAGCTGCTTGCAGCTGTTGCACATGGTTTTCACTCCTTTTCTCTGTACAAACCAAAACCCTCCCCGCAAAAACAGGGAGGGTCGTGTTATACAGAGAATTGCAATTACAGCTCTGCGAAGTACTTGATGGTTCTTACCATCTGAGAGGTGTAGGAGTTCTCGTTGTCATACCAGGAAACAACCTGTACCTCATAGAGGTCGTCAGAGATCTTAGCTACCATGGTCTGAGTAGCGTCGAACAGAGAACCGTATCTCATGCCGATAACATCGGAAGAAACGA
The DNA here is from genome assembly GCA_051892275.1 of Oscillospiraceae bacterium. Lineage (GTDB taxonomy): Bacteria > Bacillota > Clostridia > Oscillospirales > Ruminococcaceae > CAG-115. The sequence goes on from JBJFGA010000008.1 coordinate 13,132, forward strand.
TCTGATCCTCGTTGTAGCCGAAGGACTCGGAAGCAGCAGCCTTCATTGCAGCGTTGATGCCTTCCTTGGTAACGTCAGCGCCCTTAACAACAGCGGTGAGGATAGTGGTGGAACCAGTCGGAACCGGAACACGCTGTGCAGAACCGATCAGCTTGCCGTTCAGCTCAGGGATAACCAGACCGATAGCCTTAGCTGCGCCGGTGGAGTTCGGAACGATGTTAGCTGCGCCAGCTCTTGCTCTTCTGAGGTCGCCCTTTCTGTGCGGACCATCGAGGATCATCTGGTCGCCGGTGTAAGCGTGGATTGTGCTCATGATACCGGACTGGATGGGAGCGTAATCGTTGAGAGCCTTAGCCATAGGAGCGAGGCAGTTGGTGGTGCAGGAAGCAGCGGAGATGATGGTGTCATCAGCGGTCAGGGTCTTCTCGTTTACAGAGTAAACGATGGTCTTGAGGTCGTTGCCTGCGGGAGCAGAGATAACAACCTTCTTAGCGCCAGCGTCGATGTGAGCCTGGCTCTTCTCCTTGGAGCAGTAGAAACCGGTGCACTCCAGAACCACGTCTACACCGATCTCGCCCCAGGGCAGCTCGTTAGCCTTAGCCATAGCGTAGATCTTCAGGGTCTTGCCGTCAACAGTGATGGTACCAGCCTCGTCGTCAGCGGTAACGGTGTGAAGATTCTCACCGATTCTGCCGCAGTAGCCGCCCTGAGCGGTATCGTACTTGAGGAGCTGAGCAAGCATAGAGGGCTTGGTAAGGTCGTTGATAGCTACTACTTCATAGCCCGGAGCACCGAACATCTGTCTGAATGCAAGGCGTCCGATACGGCCAAAGCCGTTAATTGCAACTTTAACATCTGCCATTGGAATATTCCTCCTGAGAAATATAAATTTACTCCGACAAGCGAAGCATTAAATACACCCTTTGGGCATATCATTACATATTTATTATACTAAAAACTGAAAATTTTATCAAGATGTTTGCGGAAATTTTATTGCAGACTTTATTAAAAAAATATCAATCTTTTTTGTGCATTTTGCCGAACCCGGCGTAATTTCACCACAAAATATACCCGAAAGGTGAGCATTTGACCGCAGATGTGGTCAAGACTTCCGGAACAGCTTCACGAACCAGATCTGTTCCCGGTCTGTTACGCTGAAATCCCGGTGGTTCAGGTACTCCAGACACCCGGCTGGGGTGGTGAACTCGAAACGCAGCTTGTAGGAGTACAGTGCCTGATTGTCGTAACCGGCTTCGCGGTTGACCTTGTTGCTTCCGTACTTCCCGTCGCCCAACAGCGGGTGACCTATGTGGGCGAAATGTGCGCGGATCTGATGAGTGCGCCCGGTGAGCAGGTCTACCTCGACAAGGGAGCTGCCGGGCTTTTCCTCCAGTACCTGGTACTTCGTCTTAATGGTGCGGTTGGAAGGGGTCTTCAGGTCGGACACCACCACCCGGTTCTCGTCCGGGAGTTTTTCAAGGAAGGCGGTCATGGTGTCCTGCTTTTTCGGCAACTGTCCCTGTACCACACAGAGGTACAGTTTCACAAGCTCGCGGTCGCGTATCTTCTGGTTCAGCACCCGCAGGGATTCGGCGTTTTTTGCAGCGATTACTATTCCGCCGGTGTTGCGGTCGATGCGGTTGCACAGCGCCGGGGCAAAGCTCTGCTCCTGCTCCGGGTCGTACTCGCCCTTTTTCCAGAGGTAGCACTTTATTCGGTTTATCAGCGTGTCGGAGGTGTTGTCGTTGTCCTCGTGGACTACCATTCCCACCGGCTTGTCGCACAGCAGGATATTTTCGTCCTCGTATACGATGTCAAGCTCCGGCGGTACGCTGCGGAAGTCCGCGGGCTTCTCCCTGCCGCCGGTGTCCAGCAGCTCGTCGCTAAGGTAGAAGCGGAACACGTCGCCCTCGTTCAGCTTGACGTTCGGTTCGGTTCTGGCGCCGTTGAGCTTTATTCGCTTCTTGCGCATAAGCTTGCAGATAAGCGGCAGCGAGAGGTTGGGGTAAGCTTTGGTAAGGAACCGGTCAGCGCGCTGTCCGGCGTCGTTTCTGGTAACAATAATTTCGGTCATGGTCTGTCCTTTGGGTCAAAATAACGGCGGTTCGGGTGAACCGCCGTAGATATCCTAAGAAATGCCCTCAGCAAAACGTGTGTTTCACATTGTTTGCTGGATCGCTTACTGTCGGGGAGTTCCGCAGAACGGGCAGAACTTTGCGTCAGCCTTTATCTGCTTTCCGCATGAACCGCAGAACACAGAAGCGGGAGCCGCCGGCTGTACGTTTTCAGTGGGTACGGGAGCCGGGACTGCCTGCGGCTTTGCAAGTTCAACGGGAGCGGGCACAGGCTCGGGAATAGGCGCAGGTGCGGACACAGGCTCGGGAATAGGCGCAGGTGCGGGCACAGGCTCGGGGATAGGCGCGGGAGCGGACACAGGCTCGGGGATAGGCGCAGGAGCAGGTGCAGGCATAGGCACAGGAGCAGGTGCAGGCATAGGAGCAGGAGCGGGTGCAGGTGCAGGCATAGGAGCGGGAACAGGCGCCGGCGCAGGCTGCTGATAGCTCTGATACTGGGTCTGAACAGGCTGCTGATACTGGGTCTGAACAGGCTGCTGATACTGCGGTTGAGAGGGAATAAGCGGCTTTGTTACCTTCGGCTCTTCAGCGGTATCATTGTCGGTGTCGATACCGGCGGTCTTGCGTACTGCAAGCACACACTCATAAGCAATACGGAGAACAACATTGCCGAGTATAGAATACTGGATAAAGCCGTTTAACCCGTTATATCCATTAAGTACGAATTGAGCAATGCCCATGAAAACGAGATAGATCGCGATGGAGTAATAAGCTACTTTGATAACAGTAAGCGGCAAGAAGCGCTTTCCGTTTGCGTATTCTGCGACCTTGCCGGGGTTTGCAGCGTTGTTCTTAGGACCGAAAACGAACACGTGCAGAACGATACCGACTGCTACCGCAATGATAGCGCCGATGAGCAGGATCAGGAAGTTTGCCAGAAGTGTGCCATTGATTGCACCCATTAAATAATCGTACATAAATGATACCTCTTTCGTCGTTGATTCTAAGTTCCAGAATCAGCCAAAAGCTGTTCTATTCAGTTTCATTATACCATAAAAACAAGAATAATGCAATAGCAAAATCATATTTTTTCCGAGATATCAAACGGAGTAGTCTGATAAACGAAGTAATTCAGCCAGTTGGTGTATATCAGCGTGGAGTGCGCCCGCCACTTCATTACCGGGGGCTTTGCGGGGTCGTCGTCGGGGAAGTAGTGCGCGGGTATCCTGGGGTTCATACCCTTTTCAAGGTCTCGTTTGTATTCCAGCTCCAGCGTGTCCGCGTCGTACTCGGAATGACCGGTGATGAAGAACTGCCGGCTGTCCTCGCTGCACACGGCGTAAACGCCAGCCTCGTCTGACACTGCCATGACTTTCAACTGCGGTACCTTCTCAATATCTTCCTGCCGTACCTCGGTGTGGCGGGAATGGGGCGCCCAGAATTCGCTGTCGAAGCCCCGGAACAGCCGGGATTTCGGAGTGAGCAGGGTATGACGGAATACGCCGGACAGCTTCTCGTCAAGCGGGTATTTCGGTATGCCGTAGTGGTAGTACAGCGCCGCCTGCGCTGCCCAGCAGATATGGAACGTTGAATGAGCGTGGGTCTTTGTCCACTCCATTATCTCGCACATCTCGTCCCAGTAGTCCACCTGTTCGAAGTCGAGGTGCTCCACCGGTGCGCCGGTTATGATGAACCCGTCAAAGTTCATGTGCCGTATTTCGTCAAAGGTCTTGTAGAAGTTCAGCAGGTGCTCGCTGGAGGTGTTGCGGCTGGTGTATGTAGATGTCTGCACCAGCGTTACCTCGATTTGCAGCGGTGTGTTGGACAGGCTGCGGAGTATCTGTGTTTCAGTGGCGATTTTGGTCGGCATGAGGTTCAGTAAACCTATTTTCAGCGGTCGAATGTCCTGATGGAGCGCCCTGTGCTCCGTCATGATGAATATATGCTCGTCCTCAAGAATGCTCTGCGCGGGCAGTCCGTCGGCTATCTTTACTGGCATTTGCAACATTCCTTTCCCATTGTTCTATCTATAAAGATAATTATACCCCAACGCGGGAAATTTGTCAAGCCGTAGTCATCGCCTGCCGGTGCGGATAAATTCTATCAGCTCATTGATGTCGGTGAAGTCGTCGTAGTCGCCGGTAATGCCCTCGCGGTGGTATACAACACCGTTCTTTTCGTTGCGTTCAAGGCAGTTCAGAAGTTCCTCAACACCGTATCTCCTGATGAACTCCGTAAACGCCCGGGACTTTATCTTTCCAAGCAGACCCTTGCTGCAATTCTCGCCGCACTGCCAGCAGCCGCGCAGTTCCTTTTCGCCGGAACATTTCCGGTTCTCACACCACGCGCTGCCGGGGCATTCGTCTGAACTGCACCCGTGGCAATGGCTGTTTTCCGAACAAAGGCAGCAGGCAAGCCCGCAGCGCCCAAAACCTAACTCTCGTTTCATGGTTTTCCCTTTCTCATAGCAGAATGATTTACTTTCGGCTATGTCTGACCGCTATTGACCATACGCCACATTATACAGACCCATCAGCTTTTGGCGCATGAAGTCATCCAACCCGTCAAAGGAAGCGGGGTCGGTGAAGTCCGGCAGCCCCATTGAGGTGCAGTATTCCACATACGGAACGTCGGTTATCGGGGACTTTACAAGGTTCGTGTATATCTCCCGCCCGGTGCCGTAGGTTTCCTGCTGATACAGCAGCCATATTGAATTAATGCCCGCTAAGGCATAGGACGGAGTATAAACCGGGTCTGATACCCACAACATATTATCCATCCATTCCACACCTGTCAGAAGACGATAATCCGGAGACCACCCGGCGTCAAAGCCCATCTCATCACACACTGCAAGATATTTTTCCGCAAAAATATCTCCTGTATAGTCTTCAGGGTGGAGGTAAATATCCCTCATGAACTCATACTCCATAATTCCCTGCTGGAAGTGACTCAGCTCACTCCAGAAACTGCACAGTTTGATATAAGCCGCATCCTCCCTGCTTAATACACCTTCCAGTTCATTGCTGATTTCATCCAAAAGCAAAAAGGTACCGCCAATGGAATGGGTTTCACAAACACCGTAGTTTAGAATCTCATTTTCATTTATGGAATACAGAGCATTCAGGCAGTGTCCGAATTCGTGCGGAATAGTTCCAATCAGAGAAGCGTCGGTACTCGGAATAAATTTCACTAATACAGTACCGTCTGAAAAACTCCGGCATTCACCCTGTGTTCCTGCATCGAGCGTTTCGTTAAAGGATACCTTGCCATCGTTGATCTGTTTTTCCAACAGACTCTGGAACTCAGAGTCTATATTTCCATACAGTTCAGCAATAGAATAAGTAAATGCGCTTTCATCTATAAATTCATACATGATCTTATTTGGATCAAGAAAACCATAATGCTTCTCAAAAGATATCGTCCACTGCATTTTGTCCTTGATCAGCTCAAGAATCTGCTGTGCGCTTTCATTGTAATGAAATTTTTCTGTTGCCGCCATATCCCAGTATGTATCATATCCACAGTAACTGGCATAACGGTTCAGCGCGTACATCCGGCTCAGCACCAGATCGCCCATTTGTGCGCTCTTTTCCAGCCTTGCATCAAGATATGCGTCAAAAAACGGGTAGTAATCCTCCGTTCCAAACAGTTCGCCGTTACCATAGTCAATGGCTTCATTGTACTGGTATGATACTCCTTTGTACTCAAAGCCTGTATTTTCTTCATCTAATTCATAGATCTTCTGTTCATAATAATTCGCCTCAGACGCTGCATAGCTTTTTAGGCTTTCCACCACGCCGTCCTTGCCCGTCCCCAGCAGGGTGGACAGGGAAACCACAAACGGAAGCACCTTCTGACCGAATATCACTGAAAATCCTAACATAACTGCACCTCTCATTCGAAAATAAATGTCTTTCGTTTATTATAGCATGATTTCAGCCGAAAGTCAAATATTACCGAAAAAACAGCGCCCCCGATAAACAGAGGCGCTGTGCGGTATGAACTATAATTTCGAAGCCGCAGCTCAGATCATGCTGTCCTCCCAGCAGGCGGGAGCTTCCAGCCCGAACATCTTTACTACTGTCGGAGCGATGTTTGCCAGACCGTAGCTGTCGGAGGGCTTGATGGTGTACTGTACGTCCTTGTCGTAGATGATGAACGGAACAGGGTTCAGCGAGTGCGCGGTTCTTACCTGGACCTCGCCCTTCTTGTTCTTTTCAAGCATCTCGTCCGCGTTGCCGTGGTCAGCGGTGATGAGCATGGTAACTCCGCATTCGTCGCAGACCGCCTTCAGCCTTGCCAGCCCGAGGTCTACCGATTCAACGCCGATTATCGTAGCGTCCATACTGCCGGTATGACCTACCATGTCGCCGTTCGGGAAATTGCAGCGCAGGAACTGATACTTGCCGCTTCTGATAGCCTCAATGAGCTTGTCGGTTATCTCTGCGGACTTCATCCAGGGGCGCTGGTCGAAGCTAACGTTGTCAGAGGGTATCTCAACATAGGTTTCCAGCTCCTCGCTGACCTTGCCGCTGCGGTTGCCGTTCCAGAAATAGGTAACGTGACCGTACTTCTGGGTCTCGGAGATAGCGTACTCGTTGATGCCAGCCTTTACGAACACCTCGGTGAGGGTGTTTGTGATCTCCGGCGGGTTTACGAGGAAGCGAGCCGGCAGCTTGAGGTCGCCGTCATACTGGAGCATACCAGCGTAGCAAACGTCAGGCTTCGGACCTCTGTTGAAGTGGTCGAACTGAACCATATCGAACGCCATAGAAAGCTCGATAGCGCGGTCGCCGCGGAAGTTGAACAGGATAACGCTGTCGCCGTCAACGATCTTGCCGACAGGCTCGCCGTTCTCTGCGATAACGAACGCCGGGAGATCCTGGTCGCTTGCAACGCCGGTTTCAGCGCGGAGCGTATTTACAGCGTCCATTGCGCTTGCGAACTGTCTGCCCTCGCCGCGAACGTGGGTGTTCCAGCCGCGCTCGACCATAGCCCAGTCAGCCTGGTATCTGTCCATAGTGACCTTCATTCTGCCGCCGCCGCTTGCGATTCTGCCGTCAAAGCTGCTGTCGTTCAGCTCTGCGAAGAGGTTCTCCAGCTGCTCGATATAGATCTGTGCGGTCTGCGGGGGAACGTCACGTCCGTCCAGAAGCGCGTGTACTCTAACCTTGGAAACGCCCTCCGCCTTAGCGCGCTTGATCATATTGAACAGGTGGCTGATGTTGGAGTGGACGTTGCCGTCAGACAGCAGACCGATGAAGTGCATGGTGGAGTTCTTGCTCTTAGCGTTTGCTGCAAGCTCCTTCCATGCGTCGGATTCGTACATCTTGCCGCTCTCGATGCTCTCGTTTACGAGCTTTGCGCCCTGGGAGTAGATCTGACCGCAGCCTATCGCGTTGTGACCTACCTCGGAGTTGCCCATGTCGTCGTCGGTGGGAAGTCCTACCGCGCCGCCGTGAGCCTTCAGGCGGGTGTTGGGGCAGTTTTTCAGCATCCAGTCGAGGGTGGGGGTGTTAGCCTCGGTAACAGCGTCGCCAAGACCAGTCTTGGAGAAGCCCACACCGTCCATTACTACTAATAATACGGGTTTTGCCATATTCTGTATCTCCTTGATTTGTATTATTCAAAAACAATCTGCCGTTTGCGTCTGTTATATTGTACATGTGAATACTGACAAATTGCAGTACGCCTATTGCCGTATTCGCCGCCGGGCGTTTCCGGCTTAGCCGTTTACAGCTGCGTTGATGATGGTGGTGAAGTCAGCAGCCTTCAGGGAAGCGCCGCCGATAAGACCGCCGTCAACGTTGGTCTTGGAAACCAGTTCAGCAGCGTTGCCAGCGTTCATGGAGCCGCCGTACTGGATAGTGATGGTTTCAGCAACGTCAGCGCCGTACAGCTTAGCGAGGGTAGCACGGATAAATGCGCACACTTCTTCAGCCTGGTCAGCGGTAGCAGTCTTGCCTGTTCCGATAGCCCATACCGGCTCGTAAGCGATAACGCACTTCTTGAGTTCGTCAGCGGAGATATCGAAGAAGTCCAGCTTTATCTGGCGAGCGATAACTTCCTCGGTGATGTTGCACTCGCGCTCCCACAGAAGCTCGCCAACGCAAACGATGGGCTTCAGACCAGCGGCAAGAGCAGCCTTTGTTCTCTTGTTTACGGTCTCGTCGGTTTCAGCGAAGTACTGACGGCGCTCGGAGTGACCCAGAACAACGTACTCAACGCCCATCTCAGCCAGCATGTCAGCGGAGATCTCGCCGGTGAAAGCACCGCTCTTCTCAAAGTGGCAGTTTTCAGCGCCGATCTTGATGTTGGTGCCAGCGGTAACAGCCAGAGCAGTTTCGAGGTTGGTGAAAGGAACGCAGGCAACGATCTCAACGTCCTTAACGTCAGCAACCATCGGCTTCAGTTCTTCCAGCAGAGCCTTTGCCTCGGGGCGGGTCTTGTTCATCTTCCAGTTTCCGGCAATGATTGCCTTTCTTACATTCTTTTTCATGGTGTTATTCTCCTTATGGTTTGTTTTATAGTATTCGATCAGCTCTGTCACGCTGATACCGTCGATCGTCATACCGTTCAGCCTGCAATCCTGAATGGATACCCCTGAAAAGTCGCAGCCCTCAAAGACTGTGCCGGATAGATTTACCTGGTTAAAGCCTGCGCCGCTCATGTCCGATTTTGATACTTCCGTTCCTGAAAGATTATTTCTATCAAAGAGGCAGCCGGACATATCGTTTTCTGTAAAGGCGTTTCCGAATTTGCAGCGCTCTATACTGCATTCACCGATAACGCTTTGGCTAAGCTGCGTTATTCTCTTTCCGATAATATCCATAATTATCACCCTAAACAGCACATAGGGCGGAGTTTCCCCCGCCCTGTTGCGTGAAATTACTTATCCTGAATAGCGTCGATGCCGGGCAGACCCTTGCCTTCAAGGTACTCAAGGGAAGCGCCGCCGCCTGTGGAGATGTGGCTCATCTTGTCAGCATAGCCGAGGTTGATAGCTGCGGTAGCGGAGTCGCCGCCGCCGATGATAGTGGTAGCGTCAGCAGCTGCAAGAGCCTCGCAAACTGCAACAGTACCCTTCTTGAGGGTGGGGTTCTCAAATACGCCCATCGGACCGTTCCAAACAACAGTCTTAGCGGACTTAGCAGCGTCGGCGAACAGATCCATGGTCTTCGGACCGATATCCAGACCCATCATGTCAGCGGGGATCTTGTCGGAATCAACAACAGAAACCTCGATGTCAGCGTCGATGGGGTCGGGGAATGCCTTAGCGATGGTGGTGTCAACCGGCAGGAGCAGCTTCTTGCCGAGCTTCTCTGCCTTCTCGATCATTTCCTTGCAGTAGTCGATCTTCTCGTTGTCAACGAGGGAAGTACCAACTTCGAAGCCCTTAGCCTTGAGGAAGGTGTAAGCCATACCGCCGCCGATGATGAGTGTGTCGCACTTCTCAAGCAGGTTGGAGATAACGTTGAGCTTGTCTGCAACCTTAGCGCCGCCGAGGATAGCAACGAAGGGACGAACGGGGTTCTCAACAGCGTTGCCGAGGAACTCGATCTCCTTGTTCATCAGGTAGCCGACAGCGGTCTCCTGAACGAACTTGGTCACGCCAACGGTGGAAGCGTGCGCTCTGTGGGAAGAACCGAAAGCGTCCATTACAAAGATACCGTCGGTGAGGGAAGCCAGCTCCTTGCTGAACTCCTCGCCGTTCTTGGTTTCGTCTGCGCCGCGGAAACGAGTGTTCTGGAGAACAACGATCTCGCCGTCGTTCATCTCAGCAACAGCCTTCTTTGCGTTGTCGCCTACAACGGTGTCATCGTCAGCGAAAACGACCTTTGTATTTACCAGTTCAGCCAGTCTGTCAGCAGCGGGCTTGAGGGAGAACTTAGCCTCCGGACCGTTCTTCGGCTTGCCGAGGTGGGAGCAGAGGATAACCTTTGCGCCGTTTTCAACCAGCTTGTTGATGGTGGGGAGAGCTGCGGTGATTCTGTTGTCGTTGGTGATCTTGCCGTCCTTCATCGGAACGTTGAAATCAACGCGGACAAGCACCTTCTTGCCCTTGACATTCAGGTCTTCTACATTCTTCTTGTTCAGTTTGCTCATTGTTATTATTTCCTTTCATGATGAAAATATTGAACATACTATGGTACACAGTACCTACAAAATATATTGTACTATATTTTGAAGAAATTTGCAAGTGTTTTTTTGCAATTTTGTGAGTTTTTTTGCGGAATAAAGAATAACCGCCCGGAAAACACATACCGGGCGGTTATTTCAGTCGGAGAGATCGGTGCTTATCACCTCTCTGCGCACCGCCGACAGCTTGCCGGGGGACACGCAGAACTTATCTATTCCCATGCGCAGGAACTGTTCCGTGAGCGAGGGGTCTTCGGCGAGAGAGCCGAATATACCTATTTTCGCGCCGTTTTTTACTGCATTGCGGGCGCTGAATTCAATGAGCCGCAGCACGGACTCCTTCTGGCTGTCGGCGAACTCGTCAAAGAAAATCTCGTCGCTGCTGCTTGCCAGCGTACTTCGGGCGAGCCGGTCGCTGTCGATGATGAAGAAATCGGCTATCGGCGCAAGGGAGTCGCTGATTATCGCGGCGGCGGGGGTTTCCAGCATGAAGCCTATCTTTGCGCTTTCGGACACCGGGAAGCCACGCTCCCGCAGCACTGACTTCACACCGTCACACGCGCCGAGTATCGTCTGCGCTTCCTGCACCGAGGTTATCGCCGGGAACAGCACCCCGGGATTGCCCACGGCGCACGCCCGGAACACCGAGCGCATCTGCGAGCCGTAGCGCGGGTATCTGTCCGGGTCGGTGAGGGGAATATCCGGCAGCCGGATTATCGCCTTGCCGTTGGCGGTGAACTCCGCTATACGGCGGTAGAAGGCGGTCTGCTGCTGTTCGTCCGGGAAAACCGGGCAGTCCATCGCGCAGATACCGTCTGCATGAACAGGCAGGTCTGCGGTGGGGTCGTCCGTTCTAACCAGCAGGGTGACGCGCTTTCCGTCAAGGGTTCGTGTTTCCGCATTTCCGGCGGCGGTAGCAGCGGACTTTGAACGTTGTTTTGCCACGACCCGCTGTAACGCAGACTTGTCCGGACTTAGAATGACCTCGCCGGTGTAGCCGTCAACTATGGCTTCCTCGCCGTCGTGTATCTTTGACAGGAAGTCATCTCCTGCGCCGATTATCGCCGGGATATTCATGCTGTGGGCGAGAATGGCGGTGTGGGACATCGGCGAGCCGTGCGCCGTCACAAATGCAGCTGCGTTGCTCCGATAGAGGGAAGCGGCTTCGCTGGGGGTGAGGTCATCGGTGCAGATAACAGAGTTTTCCCTTATATCGCCGAAATTCATCTCCCTGCCGGAAAGTATCGCTATCATGCGGTTGGACACGTCCCGCACGTCGGCGGAGCGGGCGCGCATGTACTCGTTGTCCATTGCTTCCAGCATCTGCGCGAAGATGTCCGAGGTACGCGCCACTGCGTACTCTGCGTTTACGCTTTCCGCTTCGATAATGCTGTTTATCGAGCCGGTGTAGTCCTCGTCCTCCAGCATCATCATGTGTATGCCGAAAATCTGCGCGTTGGACTCGCCGATCTCTTCAAGCGCACGGTCGTATATCTCCTGAAGCTGACCGGCGGCGATGTATCTGGCGGTATCGACCCTGCGTTTTTCGGCGCCGGTATCGTCGATATGAATGCGCTCTGCGGACAGACTGGGTTTCTTGAGTATGCTGATGTGACCGGACGCAACCGCTTCACATACGCTTTTGCCGTTGAATACTGTCATAAATACTCACTCCTTTGAATTCCAGCTGTTACCGTTGACGCTCCCTTTCCAATTCCTTTTCTTGATAATATAATAACATATTCCGGGAAAATATGCAAGTGTTTTTCAGAAAATTTGCTAAAATTCATTGAATTATATAATGATATTTATGCAATATGCACACAAAAAATATATAATCGGCGCAGGGGTTTCGCTCCTGCGCCGTAACTTATTCAATTTTTTTCACAATATAGCCGGAACTGCTGCTGAACTGTTCCGCAATGCCTGGAGTCACCACAATGCTGCGGTCGTCGTTGATGAGCAGCATGTCGAACCCGCCGTACTCCCGCCAGAAGCTGACCGCTCCCTCTTCCCCGAGAACCAGCAGCGCGGTCGATAAAGCGTCGCACTCAATACCGCTGCCGCCGATGACAGTCACCGCCGCCAGCCCGTTTTCGGTGGGCAGTCCGGTGTTGGGGTCGATGATGTGGTGGTACCGGCTGCCGTCCTCTGCGGTGAAGCAGCGCTCGTACTTGCCGGAGGTTATGACGAACCTGTCCTGAACGGTGAGCGTTCCGGCGTAATTCTCGCCGTCAAAGGGGCTTGCAACGGCTATCTTCCAGGGGTCGCCGTCCGGCTTTGAGCCTATCGCGCAGACGTTCCCGCCAAGGCTGAGTATAGCGGAGCTTACCCCCGAATTCCGCAGTATTTCAGCGGCGCAGTCGCTTGTGTAGCCCTTTGCCAGTGCGCCTAAGTCCACCGAGAAGCCCTCCGGCAGGGTGACGTCATCGCCGTCAAGACGTATCTGGGTGTAGTCCACATATTCCAGCAGGGAAGCGAGCTGTTCCGCTGTCGGTACGGAGTATTCACCGGTGGTGAAGCCCCACGCTTTCAGCACCGGGTAAATGGTGATGTCCAGAGCGCCTCCGGACTTCACGGATATTTCAAGCGACTTCTGAATTATCGCGAGAGCGTCCCTGCCGACAGAAACCGGAGTTCCGGCAGCATTGTTCAGCCGTGAGATGTCGCTGTCCGGCAGCGTCACCGAGAGCGCCTGTTCCAGCGAGTTTATGCGGTTTACAGCCTCGTCCAGCGCGGACTGCACCGGCTGCTGTTCCCCGTAAGCCGTCAGCGACATAAATGTGTCCATCGCGAAAATGTCCCGGGTGTACTTTTCCGGCTGCACGGAGCACCCGGTCAGAATCAGCGCAGACGCTGCGATTATTGCTTCAGCACTTTTCGGTATTCTGATAACATCGCCCCCTTGGTTAATATTGTAGCATTTATTCCGGTGGAAGTCAATGGGGAATGAATACGGTAAATCGTAATTTGCCGGGTAAGCCCGGCGGCTATTACGCCTTATAATATGTTGCA
>JBJFGA010000009.1:0-6152 GCA_051892275.1 Oscillospiraceae bacterium
CGTGGATTTCGACAAGCGTTCGGACGATAAGACCAATGCAAATATGCTTATCCTCGGCAACTCCGGACAAGGAAAATCGTACCTGTTAAAGCTGATTCTGACCAATCTCCGTGAAAGCGGCAAACGTATAATCTGCCTTGACCCGGAGCTTGAATATGCCGAGCTGACCGAGAACCTCGGCGGCTGTTTTATCGACCTTATGTCCGGCGAGTACATCATAAATGTGCTTGAACCGAAAACGTGGGACGAAGGTGTGGAGGCAGATGAAACCGCGCCGAAAGCGTTTCGCGGCAAGACACGTCTTAGTCAGCACATCAGCTTTCTGCGTGACTTTTTCCGCTGTTACAAGGATTTTTCCGACCGGGAAATCGACACCATAGAGCTTATGCTTATAAAACTGTACGAGCGTTTCGGAATCTCTGACCGCACAGACTTCTCAAAACTGAAACGCACGGATTATCCTGTGTTGTCCGACCTATACGCCATCGCCGAGGAGGAATTCCGCAGCTATAATGAGGATAAGAACAACATCTATACTGCGGAAACCTTGCAGAATATATGCCTCGGACTTCACTCCATGTGCAGGGGCGCGGAGAGCAAATTCTTTAACGGACACACCAATATAACGGACAGCAGCTTTGTGGCTTTCGGCGTTAAAGGATTGCTTCAGGCAAGTAGGAATATCCGCAGCGCGCTGCTGTTCAATGTGCTGTCGTATATGTCGAACGAACTTTTGACCGCCGGAAACACCGTTGCCAGCGTGGACGAGTTCTATCTGTTCCTTTCAAATCCCGTCGCCGTGGAGTATATCAGGAATTTCATGAAGCGCGTCAGAAAGAAGAATTCGGCTGTGATTCTCGCTTCCCAGAACCTTGAGGACTTCAATCTGGAGGGAATTCGGGAGCTTACAAAGCCGCTGTTTGCAATACCAACGCACCAGTTCCTATTCCACGCAGGTACAGTAGATAAGGAATTCTACATCGACAATCTGCAGCTTGAGCCTTCGGAATATGAGCTGACGAGGTACTCTCAGCGTGGCGTTTGCCTCTACAAATGCGGCAATGAGAGGTACTGCTTGTGCGTTCATGCGCCGGAATACAAGGAACGGTTGTTCGGCAGCGCGGGAGGTAGATAAGCATGGCAGTCCCGCCCATAGTAATCAAAGCCATAGCCACCGCAGCCACCGACAAGCGCACATGGGAATTTGTCGCAATGATAATCGCAGCCGTGCTTCTTCCTGTAATTCTCTGCGTTATGAGCGTTGCGATTCTGGTCACCGGGGCGGAATCTTCAAGCGTTTCTCTGCTGGAATACAGTTTCAATTCCGAGGAGCTGCCGTCCGGAGTCAGCGAGGAACAGCGGCAGGCGGTGGAAAATATGCGACTCTGGCTCGGCAAACTTGATGAACAAATAACCGAATATCCCGACAGTGGCAGCCTTGATGTGAATCTCGTCAGGGCTGTTTTTTACTGCGTGAATATCGGCAATGAAACTGTTGTTACTCAGCCGTATGCAGATTTTTTGAGTTGCTTTGAGGAAAAAACCGCCGAGGATCTGAGTGAGATTTCAGAGGATATTTCGGAGCAGTTCCCCGAAATAATAATCACCGAAAATCAGCTTTCTGGAATACGGAAGGTGTACGATTTTCTGAACGAAATGGAGGTATCTGATGAAGAAAATTGAGATTAAACCCGGCGAACCCGGACAGGAATCCATGTATTACAGCGACTGTAATCCGGACGTCAGAGGCGCTTGTGTCGGGCATCTGCGAATGGATTTCGGCGATGGAAACGAGTTCTGGTCAACGTGGTGGGAGAACAATTCCAATCTCAAAACCGAGCAGTTCCGCAGTGAGCTGGACGGTGTAATAAACGGACTTCGCAGCAGCGGGCTGCTGAAAAACCGCCGCACGATGATGTCATATTGCAGCCGCCATACCAACCTCAACCTCGGCAGAAGCTACGGCTTCAAGGCTGAAACAGAAAACTATGTTTTTCTCCTTCGGTGTCAGCCCGGCGAGGGCTACGACTGTTATTGCTACTGCTACGATAAGCGTGAATTGCAGCAGATACAGTCGCAGGACAAAGCCCCAGAACCGGGCATGAATCTGTCGCTATGAGCAAGTCCGGCAAGAATGTTGATTACGCCGCCGCGCTGGAAAACAGCTTCGCCCGGTGGGACTATATTCACGAGCACGGCTGTTCCGACCCGTTCTGGGCGGACGGTGTGAACATGAATTTGGTGCGCAATCACATCATCTACTACAAGCAGCAGTTGTCTGAAGAAGCCACATTGTTCCTGCTTCCGGAGGCATATTATCGTGAAGTCCCGCCGGAGGTGGACAATAACTTCATGGCACGACCGGACGAAATCCGGCTGAATGCGGCTCGGTCAATGCAGATAATTGATGCGGACGAAAACCTGAAATTCGTCCGGGAGCAGTCGGTTCATCTGACCGAAAAGCAGTTCAAACAGCTCTGTATTCCCGCAATTCTTGGGTACGCTGAGAGCCTGCGCCGCGCCATTTCCGAGGACGATTTGCTGACAATGCGGCGGTATGAGAATCCCAATGGCTATCTTGAAAGCTTCCAGAGTGCGGCGCAGAAGCTCCGTTCGCCGGAAATCCTCGCCAAGATGGAGTCAATTCCGGCTGATGAGGACGAGGAATACGAGGATCTTGACGAATGCGATTGCTCACCAAATGAGCAAATCGAAGCTGATCCCGCGCCGGAGGTTCAGGAAAATTATGTTCAGCTTACGCTGTTCTGAAAGGAGTTTTTATGGCATCTGAAATGATGAAAGTCGTGATGGTAGAGCCGAACAAGCCAGCCTACGTCACGGAAATTGAGCATTCCCTCAAGGGCATGAAAGAGGCGGTGGGCGGTCTTATCGAGCCGATTTATTACCTCAACGACCCCAACGCTGTGATGGTCGGAAACGAGGAGGCAAAGCTCATAGGCATGGACGGAAACCGCAGGTTCGGCGACAGGATAGTTGCCGGACCTTTCTTCATCTGCGGCGAGAAAATGACCGATGACGGCATGGACTTCTGTTCGCTGTCCGACGAGCTTTGCGAGAAGTATGTGCAGGAATTCTCACAGCCGCAGACGATAACGCAGGACGAGGTTCAGAAAGATACGGGGTTCACTTTTGTGACTTGGTAATCCCCTACTTGATTTTTTCGTCAAAATGATGTATAATCAGAGTATAGAAAGGCGGTGCTTATATGGGAAATGTTGACCAGATAATCAAGGAAGTTGACGGTTCTATGAGAATAGAGGGCATGGAGCTGACAGAAGAAAACAAGGATAATATCCGGATCTGTCTCTCTGATTCCAGCCGATATGAGGAGATCAAACAGAGCCTTATCGCCAAGTATTCACATCAGTATCAGGTGTAAAAGATGGACTATTATTATGAATATCATTGGGACAGTTCCTATTGCTATCCGAATTCAAATGTTCTAATCAATAAACTTGGGATAACAGATGCTGATAAATTGCATTGTGCTGAAAGGGATATTACTTCCCTTAACATCTCAATGATAAAGGCTGAACCCATTCCGGGAGCGTTTGATTTAAACCATCTTAAACACATTCACAAAGAAATATTCGGTGATATTTACCAGTGGGCTGGACAATTGCGAACAGTAGATATATCGAAAGGAAACGTGTTCTGCTTATCCAGGAATCTTGAAATGTATGCAGAAAGCATATTTTCTAAGCTGGAATCTGAGCATTTCTTGATCAATACAGACAGGCAAAATATTGTTGAAAGGCTATCCTACTATTTGAGTGAAATTAATGTTCTGCACCCTTTTCGCGAAGGCAATGGACGTACTCAGCGTGTATTTATTGAATATCTTGCTGGGGTTGCCGGGTACCATTTGGATTTTTCGGCGGTTACTCCGGAGCAGATGATTAGGGCTTCGGCAGAGGCATTTGCACGAAAATACGATTCTATGAACGCAATGTTCAGCGATATTATTTCGCCCTGCGACACAGAAGAACAGGAAAAATATGTGGATATTTTCTCAGCGAAATGTCCCATAATTCAAGAATATTATGATAGTTCGCATAAATTGTCAAGCGAAATGTCACTAAATATGTAAAAGGCATGGACTATGAATGGTTCATGCCTTTTTTATTTCATAGGGGGTGTTAACATGAAAAATTCGATCCAGATTTCCCTGCCCGAAAGCAAAATATCCGCCCTGCGAATGTACCTCACGCAGAAGAACACCACGCTTGAATGCGAGCTTAGCCGTTACGCAGAGCAGCTTTACGGCAAAACCGTCCCGCAGAACGTCCGGGAGTTTATTGATATGACGGCGAAAAAGCCTGCGTCAGATAAGCCCGAACGCAAGGTGCAGACCCCGTCCGAACCGGACTAAGCCGTTTTTGGCAGCCGTGCGCCGCCGTGTGAGGCTTTCCGGACGGGATAGGGTAACTTTACCTCCGGAGGATACCCCGCCGATTTGGGCGGTTTCTGACGGAGTTTCGGCAAATAGTATCAGACCTCGCTTCGCAAGGGGCGGGGTATGATTTTTATGCAAGTTAAAGGGACGGGGGTTCCGCCCCGGTCACAGCGTCGGGCAAAGCCCGCCGCAATGCGATTTGTGAGATATTTTGAAAGGGGTTGTAAAATGGAAAAATCGAATAATTCGGGGTTGCAGAACGGCGAAAGTACCGCTGTAAAGCCAAATTCCGAGGAGTTGTGCGGCTCGTTTGCGAACAAGGTGAAATTCCCGCTGTGGGTATTTCCGGAAACTATGGACAGCGTGGAGAATTTCTACGCTGGGGATAACTGCCGTTCCAAGAGCGAATTCATCGAGAAAGCGATAAACTTTTATGTCGGCTATCTGAAAGCCGAGGGTAACGTGAATTACCTCTCGCCGATAATTACCGCTTCCGTGGACGCTGTGGTTCATGGCGCGGAGCAGCGAATAAACCGAAATTTGTTCAAGATAGCTGTGGAGCTGGGCAAGCTCTCGCACATGACTGCGGCTGCGAATGAAGTGGACTCCGTAACCGTTCAGGAGCTTCACAAAATGTGCGTGGACGAGGTTCGGCATATCAACGGCGTTATTTCGCTGGAAAGTGCGGTGGAGTTCCAGAATGAATAAAGCAGTCGGAGGTGAATTCTGTGTCGGGAGATTATGATGGGATAAAACAGCAGAAATTCGGCGTGGAAATTGAATGCACCGGGCTTACACGAGCGTCTGCCGCAAAAGCTATTTCGGAGGTTCTGGATTCTAGCGCAGACCATGTTGGGGGCGCTTACGACAAGTATTGCATTAGGGATTCCCAGTCGAGAAAATGGTCGGTGGTTAATGATTCCAGCATAAGAGCGGTTAACCGGGACGGCAGGTCTGCTTCGCGGGAATATTGTGTGGAAATCGTTACGCCGGTGCTTGAATATTCGGATATACCAGTGCTTCAAGAGGTGGTTCGCGCCGTTCGCAGAGCCGGAGGAGTGACAGGCGGAGATTACAAGTGCGGAATTCACATTCACATTGACGGTGCAAAATACACAGCACAGAGTCTGCGTAATCTTGTGAATATTTTCGCCAGCAAGGAGAATTTCCTGTTTGATGTCTTGCAGGTAAATCATCAGCGCGAGTATTACTGCCAAAAGGTTGACCGAAGATTTCTGGATAAGATAAACAACAAGAAAAATCTCACTATTGAGGATATGAAAAACTTTTGGTACGACGGCGACACTGGCGAGGTATACCACCACTACTCCTCAACCAGATACCATGCTCTGAATCTGCACAGCTATTTTGCTGACGGGCATTGGGAAATGCGCGCCGCTAATTCTACGCTGCACGCCGGTGTGATTCGTTCGTACATCGTGCTGGCTCTGGCGATAAGCAATGCTGCGCTGACGAAAAAGTATTGTTCGCCGAAAGTTTCCGAGAGTGATAATCTTCGGTATAGCTGCCGCGTATGGCTCATAAATCTTGGGCTGAACGGTGATGAATTCAAAAACTGCCGCAAGCACCTTATTTCGCACCTAGACGGCTGCATTTCGTGGAGGTACCCGGAGGACGCGATTGCTCAGCGCGAGCGTTTGAAGCAGCAGCGTGAAGATATTAAATCGCAGGACAATTCTCAACAGACACAAAATTCAGATATTTCAATGTGAGG
>JBJFGA010000010.1:0-6116 GCA_051892275.1 Oscillospiraceae bacterium
TGCATGGGATTAAAAGGCGGAATCGCCGGCGGGCGTACCCGCCTAAATTACGATTCATCGTGATAAAAAGCAGAATACTGAACCAAAAGGAGGCTTACCATGGAACACATTTACGATATGCTGATAATAGGCGGAGGCCCCGGCGGGTACACCGCCGCGCTGTATGCCGCACGGGCGGGCTATGACGTTGCCGTGCTGGAGCGCATGGCGCCCGGAGGGCAGATGGCGCTCACCGGGGAGATCGATAACTACCCCGGATTTGACGAGGGCATAAACGGCTTTGAGCTGGGCATGAAGATGCAGAAAGGTGCGGAGCGCTTCGGCGCAAAGACGATGTTCACCGAGGTGAAAGCTGTCCGGCTGTCCGGCAGGGTCAAGACCGTTGAAGCCGCGGCGGGGACGTTCCTGGGGCGGACGGTCGTTATCTCCACCGGCGCAGACCCCCGCAGGCTGGAGGTTACCGGCGAAGCGGAACTACTCGGCAGGGGCGTTCACTACTGCGCCCACTGCGACGGCAGGTTCTACAAAGGAAAAACTGTTGCAGTGGTGGGCGGCGGAAACTCCGCCGCAGCAGACGCGCTCTACCTGTCAAAACTCGCTGAAAAGGTATATCTGGTGCACCGCCGGGATACCCTTAGAGCCACGAAAATATACCACGAACCGCTGTTCCGGGCAGAGAACGTGGAGTTCATCTGGAACAGCAGTGTTTCCGGCTTCGTGACCGATGGGAAACTGACCGGGGTGCAGATAACGAACCTGAACACCGGAGCGGCAGCTGCACTTCCCTGTGACGGCGTTTTCGTCAGCATTGGGAGGATCCCAGCCACCGGGCTTCTGGCGGGGCAGGTCGCACTGAACGAGGGCGGCTACGTCATTGCGGACGAGTCCACCCGCACTGACGTTGCCGGGGTCTTTGCCGTGGGGGACATCCGCACAAAGGCGCTGCGGCAGGTGGTCACCGCCGTTGCGGACGGCGCGAACGCGGCGCATTTCGCCGGGGAGTACATCTCGGAAAAGTAAGCATAAAACAGCCTGAGAAGTATACGCTCCTCAGGCTGTCTGCTATTCAGTTACTTCCGCGCCGTCATTAAGCTTTTGCAGTATCATTTCAGCCTTGTTCGCGGCTTCGTCGTACTCGAAGTCCTCGGCGAGCGCTTGCACCTCGTCAAACAACGGTTGGAGTGCTGTTCCATTGCAGCGGCAGCCGGCGGCTTCCCCGCAGGCAACAGCTGCGGCGTCGCAGTCGAACGCCCTGCAGGCGGCGCGTATCCTCTCCACAAGCTCCGCGACCTTTCCGGCGGCGATCTCCGTCAGCCCGGACAGATCCACGATACCCGGCGCTTCCGGTTCTTCAGCTGACTGCGGACGCTTCTTCACAAGGTACTCCCGGACGATATCCGTGACCTTCCTGTACATCTCCAGCAGCTGCTCGTTCTTCTGCTCGATAAGCCCGTAATTTCCCGCCTTTCCGGCAAGCTCCAGCTCCTTAGCGGACTCGGACAAGGGCTTTGAGCCTATCGTAAGGGAAACGCTCTTCAGCGCGTGCACCTCGACAATGTAGTTCTTCCAGGCTCTTTCGCTGAACAGCGCCTGAATTTGCCTGCACTTCTCCCCGCTCTTTCTGACGAACATATCGAGGATATCGAGATAAGCCTCCACATCGCCGCCGGTGTAGAACAACCCAGTGTCAGGGTCAAACGGCTCGTCCTTTTTGTCCTCATGCGGCAGGGAGCTTTTCCTCCTGTCGCCGGGGTAGCGTATCGTTTCGACGGGAGCCTCCATAAGCTCCTTCGGCAGCCATGCCCGCAGCGCACGGTCGAGCGCCGGCATCTCAATGGGCTTCGCGATAAAGTCGTTCATTCCCGCTTCTATGAAGGTCTCACGGGCGCCATTGACGGCGTTCGCAGTGAGCGCGATTATCGGCAGCTTCCTGTAATATTCGTCGTCCATGGCGCGTATCATTCGTGTGGCTTCTACGCCGTCTATCTCCGGCATCATGTGGTCCATGAATACGATGTGGAAGTCCTTAGACCGAAGCAGCGCGAATGCGGACTTTGCGCTGTCGGCGGTGATGACCTGCATATTATACGGCCGCATAAGTCCCGCCGCGACCTTGAGGTTTATCGGGTTGTCGTCCACGACAAGCACCCGCGCCTTTGGTGCGGCAAAGCGTATCGACGCGTTCCTGCGCTCGCCGAGGTTGGTGACGATGTTCTCGTGGTTCAGCACAGAAGCCACCGACAGTATGTAAAAGGGCTTGAAAATGCACCGGACGTTGGACGGCAGCTCCACCACGTTCATTCTGTCCTGTATAACCACGACCTCTGTGTTATCCGCCTGGCTGTTGAAATACTCCGGTTCCTCAATGTACTTGTCCTTCAGCACGAAAAGATGTGTGTACTTGTGTTCCCCGACAGCCTTTTTCAGCTCGTCCATCGAGCTGTACACCTGCATTTCAATGTGAAGCTGCTCCTGAAGCTCATGAATGAGCGTCCTGTATTCCTGCGCAATGCGCGGGTCAGAGTATCTGCGATAATCCAGATACCCCGCGACACGCACACTCTCTGCGCCCTTCAGCTTGATGAACGGCGACGGGTCGCTTACCTTCAGCGGTATAACGAAGCGGAATTCCGAGCCGACGCCGTACTCGCTGGACACGTTGATAAAGCCGCCCATCTGGATTATCATGCGCTTAGAGATGGCAAGCCCGAGGCCGGTGCCCTCCACGGCGCGGTTTTTCTTTGTGTCGACCTGCTGGAAGCTGGAGAATATCTTTTCGAGGTTCTCCTCGGTTATACCTATACCGGTATCCCTGACCGACACCGAAAGGTTGATGCCGTAGTCGTGCTTCGTTTGCGACACTCTGATAGAAACGCCGCCCTGACGGGTGTATTTAATCGCGTTGGTGACAAGGTTTATGATGACCTGGCGTATGCGTATCTCGTCGCCGACAAGCCCGCGCGGGATGTCGGGGTCGGCGTGAAGAATTATCTCAAGGTTCTTGTCACCCTTACGGGTTATCGCCATATTTATGACGTCGTTTATGGTGGAGGCAATGTTGAAGTTTTCCTCCACAAGCTCCATCTTCCCCGACTCTATCTTTGAGAAGTCAAGTATATCGTTGATAATGGAAAGCAGGCTTCTGCCGGCGTTCTGTATATTGAAGCAGTTCTCCTGCACCGTTTCGTTTATGTCGCGCTCCCGCAGGATAAGCTCGGTCATTCCGACAATGGCGTTCAAAGGTGTGCGTATCTCGTGGCTCATGTTCGCGAGGAAGTTGCTTTTTGAACTGTTAGCAGCCTCCGCTTCCTTTATTGCGTCCTCAAGCGTCCTGCTGCGGTCTTTAAGGTACTTTGAAAAGCAGCCGCAAAGCCCGGATATGGACGTCATTATCAGGAAGGTGAGCACGGTCTGCGGGATATCGTCAAAGGAATCGTAAGCAGGGTCGAGCAGCCGCGTGATAAGTCCCGGCAGAAGCCCAGCCAGCGAAAGTACGGTCACGGCATTAAAGAACCTGCGGCTCTCGTAAAGCGCGGCGATTATCACCGGCACGATAAACGAGCAGAACACGATAAAGAAGTTGTTGTGCGACATGGTGACATCTGTGATGATTATAAGAAGTCCCGCCATCAGCGAGAATTTCTCCTGATAGATATTCAGCCGGAACGCCCTTATCACCAGCCGGCTGAGGAACAGCGCGCTGAAATTGATGATGGTGGTGAGAACCAGATACCTGAAAAACATGTACCCGACATTATCGTCCGAATATTTCGGCGCACCGGTGACGTACAGTACGATATTCGTCACTACCTCGATGACAAAAATGGATGCTGCACAGAACCACTGGGTCTGTTTTAGCAGATTATTACAACGGAGCAGGTTTTCCTTTGATTGCATTTGTCTGTCCATAATACTTCCCCTTATTCTACATAATATAATAATTATACAGGCAATTCCGACATTTGTAAAGGTCTTTTTTGGCTATTTTCCAGAAAAACCAACCGATTTGTACAAAAAATACGATGCTCCGACGGGTTTCGCATTTAGAGAATGCAGAAATACCCTCTGCCTCAGCAAAGGGTATCTGTTTATTGTGCGGGTCAGCCTATCTTCTTCACCGGTCTGCCCTCAATGTAGCCTCTCCAGCCCATCGGTGCAAGCTGGAACCTCGGCGCAGCCTCGTTGTCCCACTCGTAGCCGTACACCCTGGGGTTGTAGTCCGCGATGTTCTCCCACAGCTCGCCGATAGCCTCGTCGTACTTTTCGTCATCATACGGCTCGCCCTGGAAGATGAGGTACTGACAGGGCGGCAGGTCGATGATGTCGAAGCCCTCGGGCAGTTCGCCGGAATAGTCCGCGGGGACCTCGACAGCGTGCGCGTAGACCCCGGTCCCCTCGGGGCGCATAGACTCCGGCAGCCACACGCCCATCGGCTCGTTCAGGGCGTCCTTAATACCGCAGAGAGTGTCCCAGGGTGCGGGATTTTCGGGTGTTCCGCAGCCGACCTCACCGCAGTACTCGAAGTAATCTGAAGCGTTTTTGCTTCTGAACAGAATAAGCTTGCGGGCGGGGCGCTCCATTATCTGGGTGAAAATTACAGCAGTTTTGTGCTCCATAACAATACCCTCCGTTTTCGTGTTGTGTCGGTCGAGGTAATAGTAGGGAATGAGCCAGCCGTGTGGTTCGGGCTGCGCCGAGAATTTCTTAGGGGTTATACCGAAGCCGTTAGTGAATGCCCTCGTGAAACCCTCGTGGCTGTCAAACATAAAATCCAGCGCGACATCTATCACCCGCTCACCGCCGCTCCGCAGCGCAAACGCCGAGCCTGTCAGCCGCTCACGGCGGATATACTCGAACAGCGGCATTCCGGTTTCCTCCCTGAATATCCGGGAAGTGTGGAACTTGGAATATCCGATATGCGCCGCGATATCGTTCAGTGTTATGGGCTGGTGCAGGTTGTCGCTGACATAGGACTTTATCTGTTCAACTTCTGGTCTCATTTCGTTCACCTCATGATGATATTATACACCCGCTCCGCGGTTTTTTCTTGACCTGCGTTGCTGTATCATATCCGGCGCATTTTTTTCTCTGCCCGTACCGGACAATATCCAACAACTCACCCCCTGCTCTTCCCACAGGTTTTCAGCTGCACCAGGAACACGTTTGCTCCGTCGCCGCTTTCCGCCCATATCCTGCCCTTGTGCTGCCTGATTATGCTGTCCGCGATGGACAGCCCCAGACCGTAGCTCTGACCGTCGTGCCGGGACTTGTCCACCCGGTAGAAGCGCTTGAAGATGTTCTTCCTGTCCTCCCGGGAGATAGGCTCACCCGCGCTCGTCACCGTCAGCAGGCAGCCGCCGTTCTGCCGTTTCAGCCCCACCGAGACCACCGAGCCGGGCGCGGCGTATTTCAACGCGTTGTCCAGCAGGATATCCACCACCTGACACAGCCTTGTCCGGTCACCGAAAATCAGGATACCGTCCTCTATGTCCGAGGTCAGCCCCATTCCCTTTTCAAAGAACAGCGGCTCAAACGGCAGCAGCGCGTTTATGCAGGCGAGAAGTTCCCTTGTGTCAAACGGCTTCGTCAGGTAGTAGTCCGCGCCAGCGTTCAGCCCTTCTATCCTGTCCTCCACCCCGGAGCGGGCGGTCAGCATCAGTATCGGCACACAGCAGCGCTCCCGGCGCACCTGCTTTGCCACCTCGAAGCTGTCCATGCCGGGAATCATCGCGTCCAGTATCAGCAGGTCGTATATCCCGGTCAGCGCGTACTCCGCGCCGGTTTCGCCGTCATACACCGCCTCGGTGTCGAAGCCCTTGGATTTCAGCAGCGCTTTCAGCGAGTCCGCGAGCAGCTTTTCGTCCTCTATAATAAGTATCTTCATGTCGTTCACCTCGTCTTTTAAGGAAGCACTGATTAAATCTGGTGCGCAGATTGCGTGCAGCTAGTTGTGTCAATATTGCGCTTCGCTGATTGACACAACTCGATTTTTCGTCAGGTTGTACAACTTGCGGTTGTCGGTGGGAGCGAAGCGACTTCAAGCCGACAACTCGTGAACGCCGGCGGGCTGGTCTGTCGTAAGTTATGCGCAAAAGAGAACATCTCACTAATAGAAC
>JBJFGA010000011.1:0-1612 GCA_051892275.1 Oscillospiraceae bacterium
AAATCACCGCCAATTTGGCGGTGATTTTTCGTTTGACCACAATTTTACCACAGACAGGACGAATTTCTGACCACTTTACGGGAACACGAGCGGTGAGCTTCTAAATCTCACCGCCCGTTAATTTTGCTAATCTTTGATTATAGCGTAGCACGTCCTGCGTTACTGCGTTTGCTGTCCAGCTAAAGGCAGCGGATCACTCGTCCGCTGCCTTTCTTGCATCAATCTGCTTTTTTGTCCTCGTTGCCTGCTTGTTCTGTAATAACCGGCAACGAAGCTGCATCCTCAACTATAGATGTAATGAGCTGCCGGAAGTCTGCGGCATTTAAGGAAGTGATAACCGACTTGCCCGTTTCTGCTTCAAGCGCCTGTCGTGCAATTCCCGCGACCTTTCCACCGCGCCGTGCAATCTGCTGGTTTTCGGAGAAAGTCTGCGGCTGCTCTGCTTTGGAAATATCCGTAGTTGAGGTTTCTGCAAGCATATTCAAGACAAGTTCTGTCGTAGTCATGTTGTCCCGCAGATTTTCTTTTTTCAAGCCCTTCAGCTTCTTATACTGCCGTGTAGTCATGCCAGACCAAGCGCGGGTGATTTCATCAGTCAGAATAGCATATTCCAATCCTTTTTGTACGCCGTGATCCTGCCATTCGTCGGTCAGTTCTTTGCGTACCTGGATTGCTTGTAAACGCTGATTGATCCATTCCCGTGTGTAGCCCTTTCTGGCATAGGTTTCAAGAGCGCGATCAATGGTCAGCTCGGGATCAATGGTTTCTTCTATGCGCTCTCGTCCGACCTGTGCCAACCACAACTTGAAAGGCTCGGCTTTAGGGGATGGAATAGACTGAACTATACGCAAAATCCCCTCAATGTTCGCAGCGTTTGTGCGGTAAGGCTTGCCATCCGATGCGATCAGTGTAGTTAGGGTACAAATTGTACCCCACCTTGCGTTAAGCTCCGCATCGCGGGAGCGCATTTTTTTAATATACTGTTTCGGATCTGCGCTGCCTGTCAGAACAGAAACAACATCCGTAACAGAAAAATACCATTCTTCCTGTTCTTCGTTCCATGCCGCGCGGATTTCTCTATTCTCAAACAACTTTATTGCGTTTTGATTTTCTCCCATAGTATGTACCTCTCTTCCGTGCATATAAGACATTATAGCGCAGATTTACGAAAAGTTCTACCACTTTCAGGCAGGGTACAATTTGTACCCCACCTGAAGCTGATAGCAAAACAACAGTGGATCACTCCGCTGCTGCTTCGTGTTTCTTCACAACTTCAACGACTCTCTGCACCGTAAAACGCTTCATATATCAGCCACAAAAACACAAGGCACCTGGAGAGCAAACAGTCGAAGCTGATTAGGAAACAAATTCGAGAGGGCTCAGTAAGAAAACCGAATTCAAGAAAACAACCGCTATATGTGGCAGACGCACATGTTGCGAATCCTGTCACATATAGCGGCAGTTTTATGCTATGTTGGGAGCCCGTTTTATTGCGCTGCCGGAGCCGCCAGTTCCGCTCTGACCTCGTCATAGTACTTCTGCACCGTAGTGCGGTCGATGCCCAGTTCCCGTGCGATATAGCTTTTATTGCTCACGCCGGGGTTTTCCCGCA
>JBJFGA010000012.1:0-6105 GCA_051892275.1 Oscillospiraceae bacterium
TTACGAGGAGGTGCAACACGATGTTGCAAAGTGAAAGCCCAAAGCGACGGCACGGACGCCGTCGCCACAAAGCTTTCGCTTGTTGACAGACGAAGATGGGTTCACTGCACAGTTTTGCTAACAAGAGGTTTTTAGAGGTGACCTTCAGATATAATCCAGCGCGGCAAAGAACATCTCATAAAGGTCGTCCCAGCCGTCCGGCGCGTCCACTCCGCCGCCGTTCACCGAACGCAGCATCATGGCACAGCTGCTCTCGCCCTCGTCAATAAGCTCGGCGGCGGTTATCGGAAAGCCCTCCGCTGTCGCAAGGACGCACAGCGCGTTCACAGGGTTTCGGTCGTTTCTGGTTGCATATATCCTGTCTTTGAGCTGCTTGTCGGTTTTCGCTTTTTCAAGAAGCATTGTAAGGCTGTCATTCATATATCGTCTTCTCACTTTCTAACGGAACGATCGCGCCGGAAAATCACCGGTACCATTATAATTATATACCATCAGCGAAAGAAATTCAACCGTTTTCTGATGATTTTTCCGTCACTGCCTCGCCGGGTCCGGGGAGTTGGTGTAAAGCTTCGCCAGCAGCTCTGCGAAATCATTGAGATCGGCGCCGGTGGTCTGGACTACCACATACCTGCCGTTATCCGCCTTAAAGCAGCCGATGTAGGTTTCATACCCCGAAAGAGGACCGCCGCAGACGTACAGTTCGCCCCTCTTTCCGGCAAATTCCGTGGTTTTAGCCGCCGGCAGCCGAGCGAACAATCCCACCTTCATGTGCTCGTGTATCTCCCAGTTGTCGAACACGTCTATACATATCCGCCTGCTCTTGCTGTCGTTGTATGCCCTTACGCTGTATATTGCCATAGTGCGGGTCTTTTCCTTGAAATAATCTATCTTATCCGTGATGAAATGGCTTGCCGAATAATCATCGTCCCCATCGCTAAAGGGGTAGATCCCCTTTATATAGCTGCGGGATTCCTCAAATTCCTCCGGGTCATCACCGGGTAGAATTTCCCTGTTTGCGCCGAAGCCTGCGCCGGCTATCTGCTCATCAGGCAATTCCGCGTAGCTTGCTTTATAACATACGCTGACATCGGTGTAATCCTCCGGGATAATCTGCTCACTTATCACGTCCAGCCCGGCAAAATCCGCAATATCTCTGAATGTGTAGCTGTACTCCTCCGGAAGCTCATAGCTGCCGTTGTTATAGATGTTCCGGGTGAAGCCGCCGTCCCAGCCTACCTCGGTGTGGGTGACAACGTTCATGTTCAGCTCGCCCCAGTCGGTCATGACCGCCGAGGGCGAGGGCACGGTACAATTGTCATCGGCAATTTCTCCGTACATCGTGAAGGTGTCCATGTTCACACCGTCATCGACATAAAATCCCGCGTGGTCGTATATTCTCGCGTTGGACACCCGCCCGATACAGCCGAGGAACTGCTCCAGCGTGATGTTCCTGCCGTCAATGCGGAAGTACTTCATGCCGTAATCCCTGACCTCATAGGCATACACCGCCGCGAAATACTGGTCGTCCCCTACCGTCACAGAGCCAGCCGCCATGCGGAACATATCCGCGTCAATGAACTGCGTCACCGTATTCATCGTGAAGCTGCTGCGGAACTCACCTACCGGCATGAGATAGCTATCGTCCGTCATAATTATCGGATAGAACTCGTCCGCGCTGTCCGATACGCTGAAATTCACCTGCTTCGTATCGTCCTCGCTGCGGTAGACCATCGCTATACCGGTGTCGCTGGTCCGCCCCTCGGACAGCCACAGCTCATCTCCCAGCGGAAGCCATGCCACCATTTCGTCAACACGCGCCTGCGCTGTTTCGGCGTCCTCTAGCTGCAGCAATGCCGCTCTGCTGTGTTCTATCTGTTCAAGGTACTCGTTGTCCATTCCTAGCCTGAGCGAGCTGATAAAGGGGTATTTCTCGGTCAGATACTGCCGGAACGTTTCCTCAGAAGGATTGACCGGCTGTGTATGCTCCGCCGTGGTCGCAGCGAACTCCTGGAAGTGCAGAATGCCGTTGGCGCAGCGCAGGGAATAAAACTCGTCCTCGATGTACCCTTCGTCAGTTTCCGGCTGGGTGTAAGCATCGTCAGTTACGGCTTCGGTGCTTTCCTCGGCGGACTGCACCTGCGCGGGCGTGACCTCGTCCGGCGGGGTCATGGGAGTGTTGTTCAGCAGGAAGCCCGCGCCAACGGCGCACAATGCCACTGCTGCCGCCGCCGAACCAACCGCTATCGCCGTTTTGAGCGGACTGTGCTTCTTCGGGGGGAGCTTTACCTCCTGCGCCCGGTGAGAAGCTGCGTCCCCTTCAGAGGGATCGCCGCATGCGCCCGCCGCCATCTGCTCCATGAGCCGGACTTTCATGACGCTTTTGCTTTCCTCGGAGAGCGCCAGCTTTGAATATGCAGATTTGAATGTAGTCCTGTTCATATCGCGTCCTCCTCTAAACTGATCTTCAGAGCGCTTCTGCCGCGCTCCAGGCGTTTATACACCGTGTTCTCGCTTATCCCAAGCGCCCCGGCTATCTGCGCCGCGGTCATATCCTCGTAATAATACATGTACACCGTAGTTTTCAGTTTGTCCGGCAGCCGCATCACAAGGTCGAACAGCTCGTATTCGCTATTGCTCGCGGGGCTGCTAAGCACGTTCTCCAGCAGCTCGTCCAACGGGACGTTTCGGTTTACCCTGCCGGACTTCACTACGTTAAGCGACTTGTTCTGCGCCGTGCGGATAAGCCATGCCTTTGCGTGCCCGGGATCCTCAAAGCTCTCCTGCCGTATCAGCGCCGTGAACGTGTCCATAACGATGTCCTCGGCTTCCTCCCGGCTCCTGACTATGTTGAACGCTATTCTGTAAACCATGTCCGCGTAGCTGTCAAAAAGACAACTGACGCATTCAGGAGTTACGATGATCATACAATGCCCACCTTTCTGGCAGTACCCTGCCTGCGGTATTTCCGCCCTCACAAGTTAATACAATCCAGCCGGCAAAAACCTGACCTGACCGCTGATGAAATAAACTGCTCAAAAATCGCATGAAAAATTATGAAATATGTACAATTCATGTTAGAACCGAAATAATTATCTGAAATACTCTTGAAAAAAACGGCAAATAATGATATAATAATAGTATCTGAATACAATTCAGCAAATTTTTCAGGAGGTTTTTACCATGGTTTTGAAAAAATCCCAAAGAGTTGTCAGCTTCCTGCTGACTCTCGTAATGCTTCTGTCGCTCACCTCGGTTTTCTGTTTTAACAGAGCCTTTGCAGTGGCAGAGGGCGAATGGACCTACGACCTTGACGCTATGGGCGCAAACATCACAGGATACATAGGCACAAGCAAAGCGGTGACTGTACCTGCTACCCTCGGCGGTCAGAAGGTGTACAAGGTCTCCGCGATCTGCACCAACAAGTTCAAGGGCGAGATCACTTCCATCACTTTCTCCAACGGTATCAATTACCTCGGCAACGCAGTCTGCAAGGGCTATTCCAAGCTCGAAAGAGTTACCTTGCCGGAGACCCTTATCTCCATCGGCGATGACGCTTTCGCAAGCTGTACCTCTCTTGTAGGTATCACAGTACCCAACTCCGTTACCTCTATCGGTTCCAACGCATTCGGCGACTGCTCGTCGCTTTTGAGCGCTACCCTTAGCTGCAAGGCTACGGTGATCCCCAGCAATCTGTTCGCAGACGCTATCCGCCTGAACACCATCACTCTTCCGGCATACACCACCGAGATCGGTGAAAGCGCATTCGACCACTGCATATCCCTCACCTCCATCTCCCTGCCGGACTCCGTGAAAACGATCGGCGCAAACGCATTCAACAGCTGCGAGAGCCTTGCAAACATCTCACTGTCCAGCGAGCTCAAGACTATCGGTCAGCTTGCATTCTACAACTGCAGAAACCTTAGAACTCTATATATTCCCAACAAGACCAAGACTATCAATGATGAAGCATTCTCCAAGTGCTCTGGTCTTAGAGAGATCTACCTTCCTGACTCCCTGACAGTCATGAAGACAATGGTATTCAACAACTGCACCGGTCTTGATAAGATAGTATTCGGCGGAGATTACCACAACTTCGGCAACTTCTCCAATACTTCCCTCAAGGCAACAGTTTACTACCCCGAAAAGTACGCAAGCAACTGGGCTTCCTACTACGGCATCAAGTCGCAGTCTTATCAGGCTCCCACTGATATTTATATCTCCGGCGGCAAGGATATCGCTCCCGGCGATAAGATAAACCTCAACGTTTCTATAATTCCTTCCAGCTGCGAGTTCCCGAACGCTTACACAATCTCCAGCTCCAATCCTGTTGTAGCTACTGTTTCCGGTGACGGCACTGTTATCGCAAGAGCGACCGGCGCTACCACTATCACAGTAACCGCTATCAGCGGCGTATCCAAGTCCATCAACATTGGCGTTACCCCCGCATGCCCCACCGACCTCAAGGCTACCATCAAGACCACCACATCTGCCGAGCTTTCCTGGAAGTCCGTATATAACGTGACCGGTTACAACATCTACCGCTCCACCTCCAAGACCGGCACCTACAAGAAGGTTGGCACCACAACAGATACCACCTATGTTGACAAGGGACTTACAAAGGGCAAGACCTACTACTACAAGGTTGCAAGCTATGTGAACTCCAACGGTCAGCAGATAATCTCCAGCTACTCCACTCCCGCTTCCGTAAAGGCTGCGGCACCTGCGCCGTCAACCATCACCGCTAAGAAGTCCAAGTCCGGCGTAGCTAAGATCACATGGGGCAAGTCCACCGGCGCTTCCGGCTATGAAGTATACATGGCGAAGTCCTCCAAGGGCACCTACTCCAAGATCGCAACCATCAACAAGGCTTCCACACTGTCCTACACCAAGACAGGTCTTACAGCTGGCAAGACCTACTACTTCAAGGTCCGCTCCTACACAACTGTAAACGGCAAGAAGATTTACAGCAACTACACAAAGGTAGTTAAGGTAAAGGTTTGATGACAGTTCTTCAGATACCCCCGCAGCTTATGCGGGGGTATTTCTTTGTGCAAAAATTAAGCGGAGAAATTCAAAGAACCTCTCCGCTAAGGGGATAACCCCTGATATTCAAGTCAAACCGCCTTGCCGTAGATATACTTAATAAAACCCGCTTCCTAGCAGGGTGGGTAAAATCGCCTGTCGGGTTCACGCTCCCTATCATCCGCAGTACGGGAGGTCTGCAATCCGCCGCCAGAGCCGAGATCCCTTTTTCAACATGTTCGGATTATAGCAGTATACCCGAACGAACATTGCAAAAGCAATTTACAAGGCAGTAAGAAAGCCTGTTTCGTCAGAAGCTACGTCCTGACACCAGTAGTATTTACACAAACAACTTTGATATTACTGTAAAATTTCGTCATCATCGCCGGACATATCCTCCAGCGAAAAGAGCGCCTTGAGAAACAGCTCGCCGATCTTCATATTCTCCTCCTCGGTGTCGAGAGAAGAAAGCAGCAGCTCGTCATCGTTTTCCTCGCCGCGGAGCACAACGAACTCCTCCGGCTCGTCATCTTCCTCGGTCGCCTCCGGGAGAAGAGCGTAGTAAACCGCGCCGTCATACTCCATGCTGGAAATGCACTCAAAGTTGGTGGTAACGCCCTCCTCATCGTCAAGAGGAATGTATGTTTCGTCATAGAAATAGAACACAGCGGTCTTTCCGTTTTCGTCGGTCAGGGATACTGTGCCCTCGTTTTCGTCGTAGATCACGTTATTATCAGCCATATACGCTTCCTTTCCGTGCAATACCTGCACCGGTTTTCTATCTATATTTTACACCATTACTTCTGCTTTGTCAATACGTATTTTGAGAGAAAAACACAAATATATGATAAATAAACAGTACAGATATCTTATACTAATAACCATTTAAATTCAGGAAATCTTTGCAGAAATCCAGCACCGCTATCGTCGTCAAAGAAACTTGAGCGTTTTCCGCGCAGCGGATAATGCGTACATACAGTACGCCTGCGTTTCTTTTCCTAGGGCAACACCGCATAATTATTGTCGTGCGATTGCATGCCGCTAGTTGTGTCAATATTGCGCTTCGCTGATTGACACAACTCG
>JBJFGA010000013.1:0-6092 GCA_051892275.1 Oscillospiraceae bacterium
GCGCCTAGCGGCAACAAGAAAAACGGACTCCACGCAGGACAGCTTAAAAGCTACATTCAGCTTTGCCTAGCACTTAGCGCGATGGCAAAGAACGCGAAGAACGCAAGCCCCAAGCCCCAGCAGACCGAGAACCCAAAATACGCAATGCGGACTTGGCTTCTCAGACTTGGCTTTATCGGAGACGAATTCAAGACCGCGAGAGAAACCTTCACCAACAGGCTGAACGGCGACGGAGCCTTCCGAAGCGGCAGAACCGCATAAACCACAAAGCCACCCAGACCGCTTCGGCGGTCATAAGGTGGTAGAAGAACAATTCTTCGGAAAGGATATGCTTTTATGAAAGAAAAACTCTACTTGGCTTATGGCAGCAACCTCAATATTGCTCAGATGATATTGCGATGCCCGGACGCGAAGTATTTCGGAACAGCCGAAATCAAGGATTACGAACTTCTTTTCAAAGGGAGCAAGACCGGGGCATACCTCACAATCGAGCGGCACAAAGGCTCAAGCGTTCCTGTCGGAGTGTGGGCGGTCACAGAGCGCGACATTCGGGCGCTGGACAGGTACGAAGGTTTCCCCGCATTCTACTACAAGAAGGCATTCAAGCGGCAAATGTGGGGCAAGGACGGCGAGGATTTGGGCGTTCACGAATGCTTTGCCTACATCATGCACGAAGATAGACAAATCGGGATACCGAGTCCGATATATGTGAACACCTGCCGAGAAGGATACAAGGATTTCGGATTTGATACGGATATTCTGATGGACGCGGTCAAAAGAAGTAAGGAGGCTACACTATGAAAGAAACAACCAAGAGAGCGGCACAATGCCCCAAGTGCAATGCAACATATACCGCGCCGCCTGCGGTATCGCGGGAGGACGGACACACGCTCATTTGTCCCGATTGCGGCACAAGGGAGGCCTTGCAGAGCCTTGGGATTGACGCTGCCGAGCGGGAGAAGATTCTCGATATTATCCACCGGAGCAGGAGCAGATGATATACACATTATCCTTCCGAAATCTTTGTGCATTATATTTCTCGTAAACCGCTTGCTATTATCTCCTTTTAGAGTTAATATACACATACCGAAAGGAATACAAAACAAGCGAGGGAAAAGAAATGACAAGGTTTGAAAGAGACATCAACGACGCAAAGGAAGGAAATGAGATTGAAGTACTCACCCGCCGCAAGGCAGAAATCGAGAAACTCACAGCGGAAGGCAAAGCCTGCAGGAACGGATTCAGAATTAAGTGCATTGCCCAAGAGGTGGCAAGACTGAAAGCTGAATACAACAAGATTGAAAGCCTTTTCTAATACGGGCAAGGAATAGAACTGGAACGAGCGGCAAGAGCAACGGAGGGAACAATATGTGGACAACAGGCAGCATGACAGTTAACGGCATTGTAATTCATTACTGTGTAAAGCACTACGAAGAACCGAGCGAAGTCTACGGCATTGACGGAGGGCGCGTTTCAAAGCTGAGCCTAAAGCAGAACGACAGGATAGTAACAAACTACGACAGAGGCTGGGATGTCAAGCCCGTGACAAAAGAGGCTGAGATTGCACTCGGCATTCTTCTGGAGAAGTACAACTAACCAGCACCATACCCACACACCTGCGGTTAATGAGCGGCGCAAATGCGCCGTTCTTGTCGTTACTCGAATGTGAACAGCGGCAAAAGGTACTGTGAAAGGGGGACGGGGTTAGGTGCGGCTCGCCGACGCCCGATTTTCGCCTAGTCGGGAAGAAAAAAATCGGTCACTTGAATTGAAGAACATTTTTTAGGGGGTATATACTGTGGCAAGGAAAAAAATCGAGGAAAATGAAGTCAAATCGGCAAAATCATCGGAAACTGTAGCAAAAACGGGTACTACCGGCAGGAAATCAGCAAAAAGCGCCGCGAAACCTGCCAAAAATATCGCAAAAGCCGAAAAAAGCAGCATAAAAGCTGAACTAAAAGCTACTAAGCAAGACCCGGCAAAGGCTAATAAGGGACAGCCGGCGCGTAAATCTCGCAGGAAAACGCCTAAAATTCCCGCCGAGAGCGGCAACAACGCGTTCCTTGACGCGGCGGCAAGGTTAGCGGCAATGGAGGAAGAAGCGCAAACAGAAGCGGAACAGGGTGCGAATTCTGCCCCAAGCAACTCCGCGCCGCAAATCATATTCTCGCTGAAAGCCGGGGCGCAGATTTTTGTGAAAACCGCCGACATTGTAGCGGCGACCGGGAAAACCACCTCATGGATACGCGATATTACAGCCCGTGGGATAATCAAGGAAACCCAGACCAAGTACGGTCCGCTGTTTGATTTTGTGCAGACTATGAGGGCGTACTGCTCTACTCTCGAAGCTAGGCGCAGCGATGATGATACAGCCGATGTGGAGCTTAAGCGGAAAAAAGCTGAGGCAAAGCTCAAGGAGTCCAAGGCGGCTATTGCAGAAATGCAGGCTAAGGAGTTTCAGGGAAAAATGCACCGTTCGGAAGATGTACAGAAAATGACCGCCGACTTGCTCTACTTTGTTCGCGGTGGTCTAGTGGCTCTTGCCGGACGGTGTGCCACGGACTGTGCTGCTTGCTCCGAGCCTGCACAGGTACAGAAGATCATAGAACGCGAGGTGCGCGAGATCCTTAAGGACTTGTCGGAATACAGATATGACCCGAAAAAGTATGACGAGCTTGTGCGGCAGCGAACCAACCGTGAGCTTGACGCGGATTTTGAAGACAGCGATGAAGATGAATAAGAAAACTGCGTGAATTCAATCTACGATTGACATTTTACAAAAAATATTTGAAATATTTTATTTTTTTTCAAAAAACCTATTGACAAATACGCATAAAATGCGTATAATATAATCAAGAGGTGATTCAATGAAAAAGGTTGAACTTGAGCGGTTGTTCAAGAGAAACGGCTGGAGCTTCGAGCGTAACGGTGGGAATCATGATGTTTGGGTGAAAGGAAACCAAACAGAAGCAATTCCCCGACATCGCGAAATTAACGAAGCACTGGCAAAGGCGCTTATAAAAAAGCACAATCTCAGGTAACCGCCGGCTCTCCGAAAAGGGGAGCCCCCAAAAGGGGGCATATCGGCGATATTGAAAGGAGTTATATATGAAACTGGTTTATCCAGTAGTTTTCCACAGAACAGATGACAAGGTGCCGTATTTTGTGGAAATTCCGGACCTTGGGGCAATGACTCAGGGTTCAAGTATCGAAAATGCTATTGAAATGGCGCGCGAAAGGATATGTATTGAAGTTATTGAAATTCAGAAGAAAGGAGATGATGTACCAGTTGCGTCTGAAATCTGCAAAGTAAATACGAATGACAAAAACGCTATTATTACCTTGGTTGATGCCGATATTGACGCATACAAACGTAGTATGGAAAACCGCTGCATACGAAAAAACTGCACTATTCCGATATGGCTGAATGATGAAGCGGAAAAGGCTGGAATCAATTTCTCAAGCGCATTACAGCAGGGATTGAAAGAGGCTCTCGGAATTAACAGCTAAAAGCAATCCAAAAACAGATAAAGCCCCGTAAATCAGTCTAAATCTGATTTTGCGGGGTTTTTTGTGTTCTGATAATAACTTTTTCAGATATTTTTGAAATTTGTTACGAATGTTCCCCATGTTGCTAAATATTTGTGATACAATATAATCGAAAAAGAATACCGCTTGAAGCGACGGGCACAGAGCCAACATTCAACCAGTCTGATTCACCGCGCTCAAGCGGTATTTTTATTGAGGCATATATCAGGGGCGCATAGTTGCTACGCATTATGAGTATTGCGTATGTGGTGCAAGTCCGCAGGCTCTGAATGCAAGGACGTTTTTTAAATACACGGCACAGGCGCGGGCTTACTCACCCGTTCGCGGCGATACAAAAGCGTGTGGGAGCATACGCCGGAGGTTGAACTGCGGTGTTCGTGGGGCAGTAGCTCAATTGGCAGAGCAAGAGCGCGGCTCCGTGTTGGCGGTTCAAGTCCGCCCTGCTGTCCTTGCTCCAAATGGCGGTATAAGTTAGGATACGGTAAGGCGTTAAAGCCCGTATTTGTACTGGGTTTGCCCACTGCCGGCAGGTTCGATCCCTGCTACCGCCACATCTTTTTGAACACAAACCATGAGTAAGAAAGGGGTTTGAATAGTATCGCCTGCGGGAGGTGGCAGAGTGTTTAGAGAATCTGAAAAGGAACGCACAAACAAGCTGAACACCTGCCTTGCAAAAATCCTCAACGGCATGAAACCCCCGGAAGACCTTACCGTTTCTCAATGGGCGGACAAGAACCGCCGGTTAACCTCCGAATCATCAGCGGAAGTTGGAAAGTGGCGAACTTCAAGAACGCCGTATATGTTCGACATACTCGACAGCTTTACAGACCCATTGATTGAGCATATCGTAGTTGTCGCGGCGTCGCAGGTCGGAAAATCAGAGACCATAAACAACATGGTTGGATACTGCATAGACCAAGACCCCGGACCAATCCTGCTGATACAGCCCACCATTGATGATGTTAAGCGATACTCGGAAATGAGAATCGCGCCGATGATACGCGAAACACGCTGCCTTAAGCGCAAGGTCGCAGACCCGAAATCGCGTGATACAGCGAACACCAAGCGGCAAAAGTCATTCCCCGGCGGCGTGCTTGTAATGACCGGCTCAAATGTAGCGCACGATCTTTCCTCAATGCCGATACGCTATGTATTCGGTGATGAGCGCGACAGGTGGGCTAAGAGCGCAGGCTCGGAGGGTGACCCGTGGGAGCTTGCTGTTGCAAGAACGAGGACATTCTACAACAAGAAGATGGTTGAGGTTTCAACGCCGACAGTAAAAGGGGCGTCTGCTATCGAAAACTCATACAACTTAGGAACAATGGAACGGTGGAAAACCGCCTGCCCCCATTGTGGTAAATACGTAGAGATTAAATTTGATAATATCAGATTTGAATACGAAGCTGACGAAAAGGGCGACAAGAAGATTTTTCACATTACCGAGCTTTTCTATGTATGTCCCGAATGCGGCGGCATTTCCGATGAACACACGATGAAGTCGCAGCCTGCGAAATGGGTAGCGACTGTTCCGGAGGCTAAGGATCACCACAAGACGCGCTCGTTCTGGCTTACTGCATGGGTTTCGCCGTGGGCGACTTGGGAGTCGATAATCTTACAGTTCCTGCAAGCCGGGACGGATTCCGCAAAGCTGCAGGTCGTGTATAACACACAGTTCGGCGAGCTGTGGGAGGAACGAGGCGATATGGCATCGGAGGATGATGTTATGGCGCGGCGCGAAGTCTATGAAGCAGAAGTTCCGGACGGCGTGCTGGTGCTTACCTGCGGCGTGGATACACAAGATGACCGATTAGAATATGAGGTAGTAGGACATCGCCGTTTCGGCGAAACATGGGGCATAAAAAAGGGCGTAATCCTCGGACGCCCCGACACAGAAGAAGTGTGGAAGCGGCTAGACGAGATATTAACGCACAAATACAGGTTCAAAAGCGGAATTTCGTTGCAAATCTCGCTTACTTTTATTGACGAAGGCGGACACTTTACGCAGGAAGTCCGTCAGCATTGCCTTGCTCGGCAAGGTATGAATGTTTTTGCGATAAAGGGCGCGAACC
Organism: Oscillospiraceae bacterium; assembly: GCA_051892275.1. GTDB lineage: Bacteria > Bacillota > Clostridia > Oscillospirales > Ruminococcaceae > CAG-115. The sequence goes on from JBJFGA010000013.1 coordinate 5,619, forward strand.
GTCCCGATATTCCGTATACAGCACCACCGAAGAAGCAAAAAATCGTTGTCAACGGAAAAGTTATCGGGCAGGTATGGGTGTATGAGCTGGGCGTCAATGCCGGCAAGCAGAAGATCGTGGACAACCTCCGCGTTCAGTCGCACGGCGCAAATTACTGTCACTTTCCGCTGCGTGATGATTACGGCAAGCAATTCTTTAAGCAGATTATGTCGGAACACTTAGTGTATGATCCGAAACTAAAACACCCGTGGAGCTGGCAGAAGATACCCGGTCACGAGCGCAACGAGGCTTTTGATATACGCAACTATAACCTTGCCGCCTGTGAAATCCTTTCGCCGGACTGGGACGCGATAGAACAGCGGCTGAGAGCAGCAAAACCGGACAGCGATGTTCCGTCTATCCCCCAAAGGGTCAAGAAGACAAAGCCGCGCAAGCAGAGAAAGAACGATTTCTATGATGATTGGTGATAAATAT
>JBJFGA010000014.1:0-1604 GCA_051892275.1 Oscillospiraceae bacterium
AATAATCACCGGAATAAAGGACTGGATAATTCCCTCGGCATTTATCTGTTTATTCGGCTATGCTATCGGAATTAACGGAGTGTGGATAGGATTAGGATTGGCTCCATTTGCTTCAATAGTAGTGGTGCTGCTGTTCATCTATTTCCGCTATGGAAAGGCTAAATTCCCGCTGCTGTTTGAAAAGGAAACACGCGAAACCTACATTTTTGATTCGGATCTGACCCAGCAGGGCATTATCAGCGTAAGGGACGAGGTCGGAAACCTCCTTTCCGAAAAAGGGATAAGCCCACGCGTTGTAAAACGCATAATGCTTTACATTGAGGAAACAGGTATGTTGACTTTAGACAAGAACAAGAGCGGCAAGGTTTCAATGGAATGCAGCGTGATGCTCGGCGACGATATACAGATAATACTTCGTGATGACGGCATTATATACGATATGACAGACACCGATAATCCCGTGGAATCATTCAGAGGCTATATGGTAGCGCAGATGATGCTGCGAATGGCACAGAAACGCAATCTGAAAACAATGGGCTACAACAGAAATTCGTTCACATTTGAAAAGCAATAAACCGGACATAGCTTCCGAAAACTCATGAAAACAAACAAGGCTCTGATGTGTGTTGCACACCGGAGCCTTTCTTCTCATGTATATGGATTATTCGCGCTTGGGATCAATTTTTCGGTTCGGCGCTTGATTCTCCTTTGTTGACAGCGGGGAAGTGTTTCAATAACTCATCTGTTCTATTCTGTATGGAAACGATAGTGCTGAAATTATCCTTTTGCCTGCTAAATCCCTCTGGAACAAGACCCGTCAAAAGCTCCGTCAGCCCGACTATCTCACCGACAAGTTCACCGCTTATCTCACCTTCAACGTAGCGCTCCAGCCGCCCGGAAATGTACTTCCCGTCCTCTATACCAAGGAATTTCAGCGCCAGCACCGTGTCATACTTTCCGGTGGCGCACAGAAGCCCGTAAAAGTCCGCAAGAAGCTCGTCCCATATAGGATTTATGTTTCCGGGGAAGAAATGCCTGCACACAAAATGCGTCAGCTCGTGATATCTGCGTATTTCAAGCGAAATACGCAGCCATTCATCTATGCTGTAGGGTGTTTCTTCATAGCTGATGTTGCTGTAAAAGCCGTCGGACAGCAGAATTATCGAGGTCTTATAGTTGCCTTTGTCGGCTGTGAACCGCCTGAACTCACTATCCGCGTCCGTGCCGCCGTTTTTTTCGTATTCTGCCATGTGGGCGTGAATTTTTGACCAGTCGTTTATACCGCCTATGTAAGAAGCCCCCACCGACCGTAAAACGGGAACAGGCTCGCATTTTTCAGCCATTATCTGATAGAAACACACGAAATCCTCTCTGTTTTTGAGGAATATTGTTTCGACATTTCCGGCGGGTGTTTCCGAAATGGTCAGGCTGTCCTCGTCCGAGCCTGTGAAGTGCGACAGGTCGCCGTAATACTGCTCACCGCGGCGTACTATACCGCGGTATAACTCGCTCTGGGAAGCGCCCTTTTACGGCTTTATATAAAGCTGTGGGAAACGCTTTGCCAGGTCACTTATAACCAACAAAATTCCCACCCCATTTTCCTT
>JBJFGA010000015.1:0-6057 GCA_051892275.1 Oscillospiraceae bacterium
GAAAAGAACAAGACCTACGTTGAGGCGGCAAAGTCCATCGGTTTTTCCGACACAAGGATACTGTTCACGCAGATCCTTCCCAACTGTATCTCCACAATGATGGTGGAGCTTACGCTCGACCTTGGCTACGCGATCCTCGACCTTGCTTCTATGAGCTTCCTCGGACTGGGCGTTCAGCCGCCAACATCTGACTGGGGCGCAATGCTGGAGGAAGGACGTATCTACCTAACCACCAGCCCTCTGTGTGCGATAGCACCCGGTATAATGATAATCGTAACCGTGATCGCGCTGAACATCTTCTCCGATGGTATCCAGGGCTATCTTGACCCCAGCCAGAGAAAGCTGCCCTCTATCCGCAGCTACCGCAAGCTGATGGCTAAGCCCGCGGCAAAGAAAAATGCAGGAAAGGCGGCGGAGTAAGTGAGCGAACTAGTACAGATAAACCATCTCAAAGTCGATCTGATGAGCATATCCGGGCTTATCCATGCGGTGCGCGACATCAATCTGACGATATCCTCTGACGAGATACACGGAATAGTCGGCGAGTCCGGCTGCGGCAAGTCTATGACCGCGAAATCCATTCTCCGGCTCCACGATGAATCAAAGGTGGAATACAGCGGCGAGATAATGTTCGACGGCGACCGTGATATACTCAAAATGAAGAAAAAGGAGCTTCTGAAAATACGCGGAAACGACATTTCCATGATATTTCAGGACCCCATGACTACCTTCAATCCGCTGATGCGGATAGGCGACCAGCTGTCCGAGGCGCTTCTGATGCACCAGAAGATAAGCAAGGCGGAGGCAAAGAAAAAAGCGATAGTGATGCTCGAAAAGGTGGGCATTCTCCCCGGCGCGGCGAGATACAACATGTACCCGTTCGAGATGTCCGGCGGTCAGCTCCAGAGGGCTTCCATCGCGATGAGCCTTGTGTGCAGCCCGCGGCTTCTAATCGCAGACGAGCCTACCACCGCGCTGGACGTAACGATGCAGGCACAGATACTGAAACTGATGAAGCAGCTCCAGGGCGAAATGCACAGCGCCGTGCTGATAATCACCCACAACTTCGGCGTTATCGCGGAGATATGCGACAAGGTTTCGGTAATGTACGCAGGACAGATAATCGAGTCCGGCGACGTAAGAAAGATTTTCGGCAACCCCTGCCACCCCTACACCAAAGACCTGATAGACTCTATCCCAAGGTCAGGAGAGAGGGCGACAAAGCTCACGAGTATCCCTGGTTCGCCGCCAAAGCTGAACCAGACTATCACCGGCTGCGCCTATGCGCCGCGGTGCAAATACGCTTCCGAAAAATGCCGCTGCGAAGCTCCCGAGTTCCGCACGCTTGACGGTGGGCACAGGTACCTTTGCCACCTTGCTCCCGACAGTCTTACGAAAGGGGGCGCAAACGCATGAATGAACCGTTTATCCGTGTTGAACACGTCAAGAAATACTTCGACGCAGGAAACAAGAAGTTCGTAAAGGCGCTTGATGATGTTTCGCTGGAGGTATATCAGGGCGAGATATTAGGCGTCGTTGGTGAGTCAGGCTGCGGCAAGTCCACCCTCGGGCGCTGCATAATGCGCCTGACCGATATCACCGACGGAATGATCATCATGGACGGAAAGGACGTTTTCTCCCTCAACAAGAAAGACATGAAGGAGCTGCGCCGCAAAAGCCAGATGGTATTCCAGAACCCGTATTCCTCGTTCAACCCCAAGCACACCATCGGGCGATCGTTGATGGACGTTGCAAAGCTGTTCGGCATGACCGACGAAGAAGCAAAGGCGGATATCTCCAACCTGCTCGGGCTGATAAGCCTGGACGAATCGGTGCTTTCCCGCCGCCCCGGTGAGCTTTCCGGCGGTCAGCTCCAGCGTCTTGCCATCGCGAGGGCGCTCATAACCAAACCGGTGTTCATACTGGCGGACGAGCCGGTATCCGCGCTGGACGTTTCGGTTCAGGCGCAGATACTCAACCTCATATTCGACCTGAAGCAGCAGTTCAACCAGACAATGATGTTCATATCCCACGACCTTCCGGTCGTTGAGCATATATGCGACCGTATCATTGTAATGTACCTCGGCGCGATAATGGAGATGGGCTCTGTGGACGATATCTTCAGCGACACACGCCACCCGTACACGAAGGCGCTCATCGCTTCAAAGCCGCGTACCGCTCCCGACGAGCCGACTCCGGTGGTCGAACTTAAAGGCGACCTCCCCAATGCCATGGAGATGCCGGAGGGCTGCCGCTTCCACACCCGCTGCCCGCACTGTATCCCCGGCAAGTGCGACGTTGCCTCTCCCCTGCTGAAGGAGGTTTCCCCCGGTCACTTCTGCGCATGTTATCTGCGCGAACAAAAATAACCCCTGAATCGTTACCCGTCATGAACGGGTTCGAGATAAAAAGAAATGAGAAAGAAGGACACAACTATGAAAAGAAAGAACATAGCAAAGACTCTCGCGGCTGCGCTTTCGTTCGCAGTCTGCCTCACCGGCTGCTCCGGCGGAACAAGTTCCTCCGGCTCGACTGACTCCTCGTCCTCCGCTGGCGGAAGTTCTGCGGCTGACACCAACACAAGTTCCACCGGCGACAACACCACCCTCAAATGGGCGCTGGAATCCGATATCGTATCCCTCGACCCGATATACGCTTATGACACGACCACTAACCTGGTCGTAGTACAGCTGGTTGAGAGCCTGCTTTACATCAACACCGACGGCTCAATGTCCCCGATGCTGGCTTCCGACTGGAAGTGCGTTGACGACAAGACCTATGTTTACCAGATCCGCGACGACGTTACCTTCTCCGACGGCACTCCCATGACTGTTGAGGACGTTATCTTCTCCATGGAGCGTAACATGGGCGAAGGCTCCGACTCCTATGTTGCATGGATGTTCGACAGCGTTGAGTCTATCGAACAGACCGGCGACTGGGAGATCACAGTTCACCTGAAGAACCCTGACGCATTCTGGCAGTACGTTCCTGCTACCACCGGCGGCGCTGTTATCAGCAAGGCTTACTACGAGGAGCACGCTGACAACTACGGCACAGCCTCCGGCGGCGTAATGGCTACCGGCGCTTACAAGTTCGACCACTGGACTAACGGCTCTGAGATCGTGCTCACCGCTAACGAAAACTACTGGGACGAAACCGCTCCGGTTGATTTCAAGACTATTGACTACACGATCATCACCGAGGACACAACAAGAATCGCAGCCCTCAAGACCGGTCAGACCGACCTTTCCGTAAACGTATCCGTTGATATGATCGGTCAGCTGTCAGACGCTGATAACATCAACCTCAACTCCGTTCACGCTTACAGAATCGACCATCTCGCATTCAACACCGAGAAGGCTCCCTTCGACGATGTAAACGTCCGCAAGGCAATCTGCTACGCTATCGACGCAGAAAACCTCGTAAACAGCATCTATGGTGAATACGGCGTGCCCGGCTCCGGTCTGCTGTTCGGCGACGCTCTCTACACCATCGGCAGCGCCGAAGAATGGGAGCAGTTCGCAGCTTCTCTGGACAACTACTCCATCAACATCGACAAGGCTAAGGAGGCTCTTGCGGCTTCCGCTTACCCGGACGGTTTCGACTGCACACTGGCGGTTTCCAACATCAGCTACTATCAGTCCATGGCGGTTTATATCCAGTCCGCGCTTTCCGCTATCGGCATCAACGTTTCCATTGAACAGCACACCTACGACGAAATGATCACAATGCAGTTCGGCAACATGGTTGACGAGAACGGCGTAAAGGACTTCGACATGGGTCTGTTCGACTGGCAGGCAGACTTCCCTGACCCCGCCGGCAACGTTCGTCCTATCCTCATCAGCTCCAACGCCGGCACCGGCGGCTCCAACACCTCTTCCTACCACAACGACGCTGTTGACGAGCTGTTCAACAAGGAGAACAACTCCGTTGACGAGGCTGAAAGAGTTGAGCTTATCAAGGAATACAGCGAGGTTATTCTTGACGAAGTTCCGATCTACGTTCTTGCATTCAGCAACCAGACATTTGCTGTAAACAAGAGAATGAACGTTGAACTCGGCCCGCTCTACTTCTGGGATCTCACCGCAAAGGATTTCACACTGGCGTGATCATCGCATAAACGTTATATGGGGGAGCTGCCAAGCGGCGGCTTCCCTGTATATTATACTTCCCTGTATATTATAATGAAAGGAGTACTTCATCATGGCTAAAATAACAGAAGGATATATTGATTTCAAGGGATACAAGACCTACTACCGCATTGTCGGCGAAAAGACAGATGGCAAGCTGCCGCTGCTGGCGCTCCACGGAGGTCCCGGCTGTGCACACGACTACCTCGAATCCCTGGACGGTATCGCAGAAAAGTACGGACGTCAGGTCATCTATTACGACCAGCTCGGCTGCGGCAAGTCAGTCGTTCCCGGCTCTCACCCGGATATGTGGTGCGCGGAGCTGTGGGAGGAAGAAGTTGACGTTGTGCGCAAGGCGCTGGGGCTGGACAAGATACATATTCTGGGTCAGTCCTGGGGCGGAATGCTGACCATGCAGTACGCCATCAACAAGCAGCCTGAGGGCGTGAGCAGCATTATCATCGCGAGCAGCCCGGCTTCAATGGATCTGTGGCTTTCCGAAGCGAACCGGCTGCGCAGCTATCTGCCGGAACACATGCAGACTGCGCTGAAGCAGGCGGACGTAGACGGTGACTACTCACGCCCGGAGGTCGTTGAAGCGTCTGACGAGTACTACCGCCGGCATGTCTGCCGCATAGTACCCCACCCGGATTTCGTAGACCGCTCCTTCGACCAGATGGGCGAGCCTTACATGGTAATGCAGGGCGCAAGCGAGTTCGTTGTCACCGGAAAGATGAGGGACTGGGACTACTCCGACAGGCTGGACAGGATCAACATTCCTACCCTTGTTACCTCTGGCATTGACGACGAAGCGACTCCCGCGATCTCCAAGCAAATATACGACGGCGTGAAGGACTGCCGCTGGGAGCTGATCCCCGGCACTCACCTCTGCCATGTCGAATACCCTGACCTGTACAACAGCATTGTGGAAAAATTCATGGAGGAGCACGAGTGATATGAACATTAAGGAAGGCTACATCGACTTCAAGGGCTACAAGACCTACTACCGTATCGCCGGTGAATACAGGGACGGCAAGCTGCCGCTGCTGGCGCTCCACGGCGGTCCCGGCTGCGCCCACGACTACCTTGAATCCCTGGACGGTATCGCCGAAAAGTACGGCAGGGCGGTGGTTTACTACGACCAGCTCGGCTGCGGCAAATCACGGATAGAAGGTTCACACCCCGGGTTCTGGTGCGCGGAGCTGTGGGAGGAGGAAGTTGACGTTGTGCGCAAGGCGCTCGGGCTGGACAAGATACACCTGCTGGGTCAGTCCTGGGGCGGAATGCTCGCAATGCAGTACCTCATCAACAAAAAGCCGGTGGGCATTGCCAGCGCGATAATCGCGAGCAGCCCGGCTTCTATCCCGCTGTGGGTGTCCGAGGCGCAGCGGCTCATCAGCTTCATGCCGCAGGATATGCAGGACGCGCTTGCGGGGGCGGCGGCTGACCGCGACTACTCAAAGCCGGAGGTTGAAGCGGCTTCCGCGGAGTACTACCGCCGCCATGTGTGCAGCCTCTCCCCCTATCCCGACTTTGTTTCCCGCTCCTTCGACCAGATGGGCGAGTCCTACACCACCACATGGGGCGAGAGCGAATATGTGGTCACAGGCAACCTTGAGGGCTGGGATTATTCCGACAGGCTTTCCGAGATAAAGGTGCCGGTGCTGGTAACTTCCGGGCGTGCGGACGAAGCTACCCCCATCATCTCAAAGCAGCTGCTGGACGGTATCCCTGACTGCCGCTGGGAGCTTTTCCCCGGAACGCACCTCTGCCACGTTGAGAACAAGGAGCTGTACAATCAGACAGCGGAGATGTTCATGGCGGAGCACGAATGAACAAGAACAGCATAAGCAAGAGCCTGACTTAATTGTCATACTAATAACCGTTTGAACGAAGGAAAAGAATTGCAGAAAGACAGTGCCGATAT
>JBJFGA010000016.1:0-6037 GCA_051892275.1 Oscillospiraceae bacterium
ATCTATCGGGCAATACTTGATGACGCAGTTTTTCAACGCGGTATTGCCGGACATATCCGGCAGGGTGTCAGCGTTCTGCTTTATCACCGCAAAGGACCTCAGATTCTTGAACATCGTCAGATCAGACAGCTCCAGCGGCTCTTGGATATACGGTATGTACTGATCCTCCATCCAGCCGCCGTTCCAGATGAACTGCTGGTATTCTTCATAGCTTTTGAAATCCCTGTCGCCGTACAGAACGATAGATCTCACCTTATCAAGTTCATCTGCGCCGATAGGGTCGCTGTCGCTTAACCCCAGATGCAGCCGGACCGCCCGTTCAATGCGCGGCTCCGCGAATACCACATTTCCCTCCGGCGAGATTTCCGGTGTTTTCGGGGGCGTTTCAGCGGAAGTCGGGGTGTTTTCAGCCTGTGCGGTCATTTCAGAAGCAGGCTCCGATGTGCTATGCTGGATTGTTTCCGAAAAATCAGGCTGAGAGATATCCGTCGCAGTACTTATCAGCGCACCGTCAGTCATATTCGCCGCAGGCTTCGGCAGGAACAAGGAAACCGCAAGAGCCACAGCCCCGCCCATTACCGCAAAGGACGCCGCATAGCCTACCTTAGCTGCGGCACTGCGCCCCAATAACGCCCGCCGAAGCGAGGCTGCGTCAGAATACCTGCGGTAAGGACGTAAATCGGTGCAGCGGTTTACTATTTTCCTGATGTTATCTGGCAGCTCAACGTTCGTGTCATAGCTGCCAGATGACAGAAAAAGCAGCAACATTCCCAGCGCGTACACGTCAGTCCGCTTGTCGGAACAGCGGACTGCGTACTGTTCCGGCGCAGCGTTTTGCTGCATACCCGGAGCGTCCTGCTTTGCGTTCTCCTTTATGAACTGCGCGGTGTCGAGGTCAATTATGCTGTACTTACCGTCAGAGCAGGCGATATTGTTCTCTGGTTTTATGCTGCGTAAGATTATCGGCGGTTTTGCTCGGCGAAGCCTCTGCACCATGCTGCATATTTCCGCAGTGACGGCGCGTGCTTCCATAGGCGGCAGAACTCCTCTTATACGAACCAGCTCGTTCAGCGTAAAGCCCTCGGTGTACTCGCGGACATAGTAATGCACATCGCCCTCGCAGAAATGGTCCAGCACGTCGGGAAACATCTGTGCCGTCTGCGTGTCAGCGGCGCTTAGTATGTCGTATTCCCTTTTAAGCTGCTCGCCGACTTTCTCCTCGCCGCATTTTACTATCACCTTTTTCTGTGTAGCTCTCTCACGAAACAGGTAAACCCGGATATTGTCGGAATACTTCAGGCAGGAAAACGGCTCATATTTTTCGAGAATACGGGACGGAAAGCCATTCGCAGGGAAATAAAGCTCGTCAAATCCTTCTTTCAGTTCGTCTTTCATAATGACCTGTTCTCCGTTTCTTGGAAAATTTCTTCCAACGATTGTTCATTCGAGATCCTCATCTTCCGGGGCGAACTGTACCGGAATTTCGATCTCGCCGTCAAAATAGAACGCTTCCCTGTTGGACTGGATATAGCTGCACAGTGCGCGTTCCAGCGAGGAATCATAGCCGTAAAATTCGTCGTCGAGGTCGTCGAATTCCGCATTGTGGCGCTCCATTTCCCGGATACGCTCCTCACGGTCAAAGGAGGGGCTGCCGCCCAGACGCTGCGTCGCTTCGGTGAGTATCTCCTCAATGTGCAGGCAGCCTATCTCCCGAAGTCCGTCAAGCGCCAGCTGCCACACAATCCCGGTGGAGTTGAAGAAAAACTGGTCGTGACCGCCGTTTTCCACCTCGGAGTAGTACCACTGTATCGCCCAGACATACCGCTGCGGTTCGCTGAACCGCTCCAGTGCTTCGTACATCTCGGTTTCGCCGTCATAAATGCTGACCGACCACTACAGCGGAGTTATCACCGCCTGAATGTCGCCGCTGTCAATCTGCTGGTCTCCGACCTTGTAATGACGCGTCACAAAATCATTGAACATCGTTGTCACCTGCCAGTTCTTCTATCCTGTTGTAGATCAGGTACATCTTCTGCACGGAATTTTCCAGAAAGTAATAGTGCTTGATATATGGCACCAGCAGCGCCAGAAACAGCACCGCCAGAACGAACAGCCCTGCTCCCCCCTTGACCAGCGCCATAAACAGCGCCATCAGGAAGAACACCGCAAACCCAAGCATAACCAGCAGATGAACCAGCCGCTCATGCGAGAAAAAGCCTATCCGCACATGCAGCCGCGAAAGCTCCGCCGCGTATTCCTCCCGGGAATGCTCCTGCTCCATGAACAGCCGGAGATGTTCGAGGTAGTCCTTTATCTGCTTAGTCATTGCCGAATTCCTCCAGTGCCAGCGAAGCTTCCTCCCAGACCTGCATTGCCTGCTCCTGACGGGCGCGAAGCTCCTCTATCTCGTTGGAAAGCTCCATCGCTTTCTGGTAATCAGTCAGACCGGAAAGCTCGTTCGTTTTCTGCTCGATTAGCCCGTCAAGCTGTTCTATTTCAGCTTCGGCGCGGGTGATTTTCGTGTTCAGCTTGCGCCGCTCGCTCTCCCGCTCCTTTTTCAGCTTGTAGTCGTTCTGCTTCTCGGTCTTTTGCGGCTTGTCCTCCTGCTTAGGCTGGACTGCGTTCTCCGCCGCCAGCGCGTAGGCGTCGTATGAGCCGAGGTACTCCTTGACACCGTCCGGGGTGAGGTAGTATATCCTGTCCGCCAGCTTGTTTATCAGGTAACGGTCGTGGGAGATGATGAACAGCGTGCCGTCATAGTTCATCAGTGCGTTTTCCAGAGCCTCGCAGCTGGAGATATCGAGGTGGTTCGTAGGCTCGTCCAGAAGCAGCATATTCGCCCCGGACAGCATTAGCTTCAGTATCGCTATCCTCGCGCGTTCGCCGCCGGAAAGCTCGGATATCCTCTTGAATACATCGTCCCCGCGGAACAGGAACGAACCCAGCGCGGTACGCACCTGCGTTTCCGTCATTCGGGGGTAGGCGTCCCACAGCTCGTCAATCGCGGTCTTGCTTTCGGTAAGCCCCGCCTGCGCCTGGTCGAAGTAGCCGTACTGCACCCGGCTGCCGTAGGTGTAGCTGCCGCTGTCCGGTTCGTACTGCCCGGTGAACACCTTGAACAGCGAGGTCTTGCCGCAGCCGTTGCCGCCGATGAGGAACACCCGCTCCCCTTTTTTGATGTCGATATTCACATTGCGGAACAGCCGCTTTCCGTCAAAGCCGAGGGCTATCCCCTGCGCCGAGAACACGTCATTACCGCAGCCGTCGCTGCACTTGAAGCTGAATTTCAGCTCGTCCGGCGATTCTTCAGGCTTCACTAGGTCGGCGGCTATGCGGTCTATCTGCTTCTGCTTGCTGGCGATAGTGACGTAGTTATGCGCCTGATTCCAGCGCTTCTGCTGCTCGATTATGCCCTCTATCCTGCCTATCTCCTTCATTGCCGCTTCGTATTCCCTGCGGCGGCGCTCCATGTCCTCGGCTTTGAGTTCAAGGAATCGGGTGTAGTTCCCCTTGTAATCCCGGATATGGCAGTTTTCCAACTCTATGGTGCGCTTCGTCACCTTGTCGAGGAAGTAGCGGTCATGGGAGATGACGATATACGCGCCCCGGTAGTCGTTCAGGAAACGCTCCAGCCACTCCACCGACTGAATGTCAAGGTGGTTTGTCGGTTCGTCCAGAAGCAGCAGGTTCGCGTCCGAAAGCAGCAGCTTCGCCAGCTGCAATTTGGACTTCTGCCCGCCGCTGAGCACGGAAACCTGTAATTTCATGTCGCTTTCGGAGAAGCCAAGCCCGGCAAGCGCCGACGAAGTGCGGCTCTTGTAAGTAAGCCCGCCCTCCCGCTCGAAGCGCTCGGTTAGCAGGGTCTGCCGCTCGATTATCTCTGCGGAGTGATCGCCGCCGTCAATACGGTCGTGTATTTCCTCCAGCTCCAGTTCCATGTCCTCCAGCCAGGAGAACACGGTCAGCGCCTCGTCATAAAGCGTTTTGGAGGATTCCCGGCAGGCGAACTGCTCCATCACGCCGATTTTACAGCTGCCAGCGATGTGTATACCGCCCTCGTCCGGGACATGCTCCCCCCGGAGCAGCCGGAACAGCGTTGTCTTGCCGCTGCCATTCACCCCGACAAAGCCGATCCTGTCATCGTCATAGACGTCAAAGCTGACCCCGCTGAACAGCGTTCTGTCCGCAAAGGACATCTCTACGTCATTCAAACTTAAAAGTAACATATTATCACCATGTATCAAAAAACCAGCCGCCGGTGGTTTCGCTGGCGGCTGATTTGCGTTTCTGTCTGATTATTTGCCGATGTCCCTGAGCTTTTCAGGAGCGTACTTCGTGTTCACGAGGTAATCGTCCAGCTGAACATCGTAGTTCTCATAGGTGCTCTTGAGCACTTCCTCGAAAGCGTCGCTCTTTATCTCATAAAGCAGTGTCTCGTGCTGGGATTCCTTCCAGCTGTCCTTGGTCGTGATATCCTCGCGGACAACAACATAGACGGAGTTGCCGTCCTCGGTGTCGGTGAAGATCGTAGCCTTTCCGTCAGCCTCTGCGTTCCAGATGTACTCTGTCACATGCTGGTCGAGGGTGGAACTGTCCTTGTTCACGAACTGGTCGCAGTCGTCTGCACTCTCTTTCTTCTCTGCTGTTGCGGCGTCTATCGCAGACTGAACAAAAGCGTTGTACGCTGCGTCATCGGTAGCTGCAACCACCTTGGAAGCGTCAGCTGCGGGAGTTTCCTCCTCGGGCGCAGCTTCTGCGGTGGAAGCTTCAGCAGTGGAAGCGTTCTCTGCTCCAGCATCAGCTTCAGCGGGAGCTTCTGCTTCTGCGGTCGCTGCTGCTTCAGCTGTGGAGGGTGTCTCTGCGGCGTATGCTTCGTCAGCTTCTGACCATGCTTCAAGCTGAGCGTTTCTCAAGTCAAAGTCATACTGGATATCTGTCCAGTCTTCGCCGGAATTAAACCGGTCTGCATAGCTCTGCGCAAGATCCTTTACTGCCTGTATTTCCGCCTCGTCCTTTAGCTCGATCCCCTGGTAATCAGTGAGATCCAGCTTCAGCAGCTTTACCGCCGCGTAATTTTCGGTGGCGTAGCTGTTTATTTCCTCGTCGGTAACAGGGGTCAGTCCGTCGGTATCATAGTACTTCAGGAAAACATACTTCTCCTTGTAGCTGTTCTCGGTGATGCTGCGCAGGGAGGACTTGCCTATACCCAGGTTCTCATAATGCTCGCCGAAGCTGTTTTCTTCAATGCCGTAGTACTGCGCATAAATGCCCAGATCATCATCAAGCGTCTGAATGTAGCTGTTTACAGACTCGCTGTCCTCCGCAGAAAGAGTCAGCCCGTACTCTGTGAACAGGTTCTCTATCGCGACATAGCGCTTCAGGCTTTCCAGCGCGGTATCCTTTATCCATGCGGAAGCAGGCTTGCCGTCGATTGTTTCAGTGAACACGGTTACCTCCGCAGTTCCCTGTGCTTCTCCCTTGACTTCCTCTACCTTACCCTTTGCCTCGTTATATGCAGAGAACTGCACGTTGTACAGGTAAATACCGGTGGGTATCTGCTTTCCGTCAATAGTACCGATATATCCGTTATCCGCACAGCCGCACATTGAAACGGCGCAAACCAGCGCACAGCCTGCTGCGGCTATCTGTCTGAATTTAAGTGACATCAGTTATCCTCCTTAGGCTCTAAGTGTGATGTTCTTCTCGGCAAGAGCCTTCAGAACCTTTGAAACTACTGCGTCCGCTTCCTCGTCCGTCATGCTGCCGTCCTTGCGCAGAACAAGATTATAGGACAGGCTCTTCTTTCCTTCCGGAACCTGCTCGCCCTTGTACATGTCGAATACCGAAACGCTTTCAAGGTGCTTCGCGCTGGACTTGATCACCGCGATTATCTCATCAGAGGTGACTTCATCGTCGCACACAAGGCTCAAATCTCTTGTAACGGCAGGGTACTTCGGCAGCGGCTTGTACTTACGCTCCTCGCCCTTCGCGTCAAACAGCTTCGCAAGCGCCTCGACATTTCCGGCACTCTCAGGCT
>JBJFGA010000017.1:0-6016 GCA_051892275.1 Oscillospiraceae bacterium
TATACTCTCTGGAGGTTTTTCAGATGCTCTGTCAATTGTTCGACCGTCTCCAGCTGTTCACTGATCACACCATCCCTGATAAACTGCGCAGTCTGCCATTCATTACTCATGAGCATATCCATACTGGAATACAGCTCATTTGTAACCTCGGTCATCTGGTTCAATCGTTCCTGATAAATCAGTTCATCAAGATATGAGCTGTAAGAACGAAATACAAAGATAGAACCAATACATATCACAACCATGAGCAGAATCGGAAGCAATATCCTGCTTGTCTTTGGAAAAATATTCTTTTTCAAAACTCGATTCTACCCCCTTGAACTGAACTAAAGAGATTATTTTTTCCATACAATGTCAGCAGGCTTTGAGATGTTCACATGGTCGAGATATTCTTCCATTGCTGTCAGACCCACGATCTCGCTGTCTTTCATTGTGCTTTCCGCGGCAACATTCTCTGTGATCCCTGCGAAATAAACGGAATATTCCTTATTGTCCTCTATTTCAAAACCGTCCGGCACGACCAGAACATAAGGATATGTATTTCCATCACCATTATAGTCATAGCCGCTTTGAACAAGCTCTTTGATCCGGGCGCCGGTAAAGGAATAGGTCTTAATCGTGCCATACCAGCCTGTCGGCAGCCAGCAGACAATATCCATCTCAGTCATATCAAGCGGCATCATTGCGCCACCGATTCCATCAGCGTTTTCCCGCCTTGCGCTGACCCCTTCCTTATATTCGTTCAGTGATACTAAGGCAAGGTCCGCACCTGCCGCCTCACAGAATACCATGCCGGTAAGCTTTGCGAGATCTTCTACCTCAAGCGTTTCTTCTACCTTAGCGAATACATTGACACCTAAAGAAATGTTTTCTGACTGACGCTCATCCATCATGGTTAAAACGTCCATGGCGGTGCATTCATCGCGCAGGTAGGCGAAGAATGCGTTGCCGGTATCCACCATGATGTTTTCCCATCCCGCGTAAATCAGCGGCGCAACGTGACCCTCGGCAATGAAGTCCTTGTAGTCATAGTGGGGGCTGATTTCGGGCATTTCCCAATCCTTTAGTGAGCAGATTTTTGCGGAAGGCGTTTCGTAGCGCTCCATAATGCGCGTCATGCCCTCGTCGGTGGAGAGCAGCTCCATGATCTTGAGCGCGTCCGCGAGCTTCTGCTCATTGCCCGGATTCTCAAGCTGCTTGTTCAGACCGTATGCGCGCACGGTGTTGGAGATGAACATGTTCTGCGTGCCATCCTCGGAGAGGTAGGGGAGGGGCTTGATGACGTCGCCCGTGCCGTCGTCTTTGGTGTTCCAGGCATAAAGGTCGCCCACGAAGAAGGCGGTGTTGCCCTCCTTGAAGTGCTCGTTCGGAGACATGTCATCAGAGCTATATTTCAGCATTCCGATGTCCACCCAGCGCTGGACGTAATCAAAGGTGTCGGCAAGCCCTTCCACGGCGGTGGCATTGCCCGCGAGGAAATCGCGCTGCCACTTGATGCCCTCAATAGAGCGCAGGAACTTGGTGTCCGCTATGTTGCACAGGTACTGGAAGCCGAAGCCCGGCAGATTTGTCGCACAGTCGGCAAGCGTGTAGCCTGCCTCCTTGATGATGGGCGCCAGCGCCTCAAGCTCCTCGAAGGAGGTGGGAACCTCCCAGCCTTCTCTCTCGAACAAGGAAGCATTGTACACTAGACCGATTATATCATAGTCCGTTGGAAGCAGATAGTTCTTTCCGTCCAGCTCATACTGCGAAATCCGCGCTTCGTTGTACTTACCTGTAAAGTCATATTTGGAAAGGTCGATCAGGTTCTCTGCATACTTGTCATAGCAGGTGAACATCTGCGTGGTGCTGTAAATGTCCGGCATGTGACCGGTATAGAGCTGATCATACATATACTGGGTGGTGTTCGCACCTCGATAAGGAACGATCTCAATGTTGATCTCCGGATACACAGACTTCACATACTCAATGAATCCGGTATAGTCTTTATTTGCAGACATGATGGTAATAGGCTCGTGTTCTCCGCCTGCGCTTCCCGCGACCTCTGTTTCAGTGCCGGTTTTTCCGCAAGCCGTTAAGCCAAATGACATAACCGCTGCCAGGAACAGACTGGCTATTCTTTTTGCTTTCATTCATTTGTCTCCTTTTCCGGATCACTCAATACACTATGAAGCACATCGATGACATCTTCCAAATTGATAGGCTTGGAAATAAAGCCGTTCATACCGCTTACTTCAGCTGTTCGGCGGTCTTCATCAAAGGCATTTGCCGTCATAGCGACAATAGGAACAGCGGCCAGAACAGCGTCCTCCAATGCCCTTATGCGCTTTGTAGCTTCATAGCCGTTCATAACAGGCATCTGAATATCCATTAGCACAAGGTCATAATAGCCGTGCGGTGAAGCGGCGATCGTATCTACCGCTTCCTTACCGTTTTCCGCAGTATCAACAATAAACCCATATCCATTCAGTATCTCGAATGCGATCTCACGATTAAGTTCGTTATCCTCAACGACGAGCAGCCGCTTGCCTTTAAAACTCTCCACTTCGGCAACAGGAGCAGTATCATCTTTTGTTTCCTTTTCGCCGATAGCAGTCAGCAGCGTTTCGCGCAGGTCGGACATGAACATAGGTTTAGCACAGAATGCGGTTACTCCCGCGGCTTTTGCTTCGGCCTCAATATCCGTCCAATCGTATGCAGTCAGGATTATTATAGGAGTGTTATCACCCAAAGAGCGTATCTGCCTCGTTACCTCGATACCGTTCATATCGGGCAGACGCCAGTCTATGATATAAGCGCGGAAAGCGTCGTCAATAGCAATAGCTTGTTTTGCCCGGAGAACCGCTTCTTTGCCCGACAAAGTCCATTCCGACCTCATTCCAACGCGAAGCAGCATTCTTGTTACGCTGTCACAGGTGTTGAAATCATCATCGACTACCAAAGCCTTTAATCCCTCAAGCGCCTGTATTCGCACATCGGTCTTACATTCCGTCTGCAATCGCATTTCAACACGGATAACAAATTCCGTACCCTTACCTTGTTCGCTGTATACCTCGATAGTACCGCCCATCATATCAATGATATTCTTTGCAATGGACATACCAAGACCTGTGCCTTGTATCTTGCTGACGGTGGAGGTGCGCTCACGCTCAAATGGATTGAAGATACGCTCCGCAAATTCCTTGCTCATACCAATACCCGTATCCTTGATACGGAATTCGTATAGTCCTGTTTCCTCCGACGTGCTTTTAAGCTGCGCTACCCGTACCGACACAGTACCTCCGGGCGGAGTAAACTTTACTGCATTTGACAGAAGATTAAGAAGCACCTGATTAAGTCTTATCTTATCGCAATAAACGTCCTCGTTGACAACATCGAGGGTATCCATAAACAGCTCAAGCTGTTTTGCGTATACATGACCGCCGACAATGGTTTTAAGGTCGTGAAGAATATCCGAGAGATTGACCTCGGTTTCTTCAAGATGTATTTTTCCGCTTTCTATACGGCTCATATCAAGCACATCGTTGATAAGCGACAGCAGATGATTGCTTGAGGACAGTATCTTGGCTACATAATCCTTGACCTTTTCCTCGTCACCTGTGTTTGCACCTAAAAGTGTTGCAAAACCGATGATCGCGTTCATAGGTGTACGGATATCATGGGACATATTTGAAAGGAATGTACTCTTCGCTCTGTTGGCGCTCTCTGCGGCATTTACGGCTTCTTCAAGAGCCAGATTAATTTGCTTGTCCTTTGTGCGGTCGGACAGTACAAGGATATATTTCTTTTCGCCCTTAATATCTCTGCAAAGGGCGATAACGTGAAACCACCGCACTTCATTCGTCTTCTGATGAACATACTCTCTGTCCCATTCGCATTGTTTGCCCGGTTTTATGTCCGGCAGCTTATCAAGCACACGAACAGTATTTTCATCCTGCACAAGACAATCGAGTGCGTGAATATCTGAACGAGCCTGTTTTTCGGGTATTCCTATCAGCTTTTCAATGTTCGGGCTGATATAGTCAACACGAAAATCTTCTGCATTAAGCATAAGGAAAACATCATCTACATTAACGGACAGCGTAGAGAACAGTTCGTCACGATAGAGTATCTGTGTATCCTTGCTTTTCAGCTTCTGCCTGTTCTGCCAGAGAATAAACCCGATCATCAGCGCGGCAAGGCTGATCGCAATAACTGCAACAAGGACAAGAGTGCTTGACTGCAGGCTGTTCATGCTTGCGTTTACAATGTCTGTCGGCACTAAACCAACGAACATCCAGTCCTCAAAATCTGCCGATTCATATAATAAGTAATAACTTCTTCTGCCAAACTTTGTGACGGTGGCGCCTGAACTTCTGTCGGTGAAATCCTGCTTGATTTTCAGCAGCTCTTCGCTGCTCATATCCGAGTATTCCGAGAGTGTTGCAATAAGGTTATAAATATCCCTCTGCTTATCGGCGGCATTATCCACAATCACACGACCGTCGGAATGAACAATATAGTTGCTCGAATGTCCCTCGAATGCGGATATTTTAAGAGCGTTTACAATATCGGAGTTGTTGTAGCTTACAGCAATTGCTTCATACTCAAAGCCTTTGTATGTTCCCTTTACGGCAGGGGAAACAAATACCATCATCTGCGGTTTTCCCGGAACAACCGAATTAAGGACTACATCATCGGCCCCTATAAATACCTTGGACATTTCGTCTTTCAGGTCAAGATATCCCTTTTCTTCGCTTTTCGTAAGGAAGTTTCCTTCCCTTGAAATAAAGTAGAAATCGGTAAAATCCATTTCTGTCTGTGCGTGGAATAAGAAATCATCAATCTCACTATCGTCCGAAATATCCTGCAAATAATCAGCCCAAAGGTGCATACTCTTTCTTGTCTGGGAAACAAGTTTATTCAGGGAGCTGTTCGATTGATGAAAAATTTCCGACAGGCGGGAAATACTTTCATCATATATTGTCTGCGATACGAATGAGGAATAGTTGATACAAACCACAGATATTACAGACAAAGCCAGAACGCAGGCTGTAACTATGTATAAAAACCGTTTCTTCACTTCTCACTTCTCCCTTCTATCATTTTGCAGCAATATCATGCGATTAAGATAAGGTAATATAATCTGTAGGTTCTGCCAATGTACCGCCGTTCTTGATGAACTCAGTAAACGCCGTCTTAACTCTTTCTTCTTCCTCAGCGAACCCAAAGCTCTCATTCTCAAGGATCGCGCCGAAATAGGAGGCTTTGCTGAGGGCTGTTACCTTGAACACTTCGTCATCGCTTATTTCCTTGCCGTCCTTTGTAACACTCTGGAGAGTATATTCACCCTCGTTTTCCTTAACAGTGAAAGAAATACCGCTGGCGATCGGCAGAGAACCGCGGTTAAAGGGTGTAATGCCGCCTTCATAGCCCTCAACAAATAATCTGACGAGTTCCTTGACCTGCGCGCCCGTCATTTCACTCTGCCAAGCGCAGAGCGCGTTGGGCATGACCATGTTGCCTGCCATTTTCTCACTGTATTCAGCCTTGAAAACAGAGCCTGTGAAGCTGTTGCAGGGCGCAACAAGCACATCGCTGCCGTAGTATGCTCTCAAAGTATTAGCCATAACGGAATAGCTTTCATTACCGCCGTTCTTGTGGAATACACTTGAATGATCACGGTCAATTGTCAGTATCGTTTCCGCAGTATCTTCCTTGGGCTGTTTAAGCTGTGCGTCGAAGGCTTCATAAGCCTGCTGTGCATTATATTCGCCCGCGATCATCTTCGATACCACGTCTTTTGAAATGGAGAAGAAATCGTTGGAGGCGATACGGATATACATGTGATTCTGCTCAATTATGGGCTTAAGGTTTGATATATGGTCGGTAAGCTTCATTCCAACATTCTTGCTGTAACTAAGAACATTCTGTCCATTGGCAAGCACAGTCTGCGCTTCCTCGGAGAGCATAGTGTTAAGGACTTTCATTGCCTTTGCACGACGGGCTTCGTCGTTTTCAAGATTCTTGTTCAGAG
>JBJFGA010000018.1:0-5996 GCA_051892275.1 Oscillospiraceae bacterium
CCTCATATAAAATTTTCTTATGGAATTTCGTTTACTCTGCACAATCAGCCTGCGATTGCCGAAAACGGTACTCGCAGGCTGTTTTTATTTCCGACGAAAGATACAAAAAAGATTATCGGTAGGTTTGAACCTTTATCATGTAGAAAAAAATCTCAATATATTTATATAGTATGCACAAATCGCCTGCGGCTGCTTCGGTTTTTCCGAATGAAAGCTACAGGCGTTGTTTATTTCTATGTACACAAGTTCATGATACGACGCAGAAGAAGGGCTAAATATTTCTCATAGTGTAATACTCATAAACGAAACGCGGTTTCTCTTACAGTAAGAATTGGCGTTATTATTTTGTGTATCGGTTCTGAAATCCGGCTTGGTTTTCTCTTTCTGCGTTCATTGATCTGCATGACAAGCAGTTCCATTGCGGCATCAGCCATAACTCCGACTTGCTGCCCTATCGTACTTATAGGAATAATTGCCTCGCGAGAGATAGGAGAGTTATCAAATCCAATAATACGGTATTTTTCCGGCAGTCTGCCGTATTGTCTGAAAATTATGTTCAGCAGAATATTCGCATGAGTATCGTTCGGCATAAATACGCCCACATTCTTATCGGGATATGTTTCCTCAAGCTCGTTGTAAAGGCGCAGTATTCGGTCGTAGTTCTCCTCGAAATTATTGCCGAGGTCGGTGAGAATTACCCGATGTTCAATGCCGCTGCTTTCGCAGAATTCACGAAAGCCCTTTATTCTTCCGTATGCAGGAATATCTTCGGGCAGGTCGCCGTTGACGTGCAAAACTATATCGCAGCCGCTCTTCACAAGCAAGCTTGCCGCCTGCACGCCGCCCATGTAGTTATCCGTGTTCACGCTGCACACAAATTTGTCCTCACGCTCGATTGTCACCACGGGAATATTATAGGACATCAGTTCCTCTGACGGAATAGTGTGGCTCAGCATAATAAGCCCCTCGATATTGTATGCAAGAAGTTCTGCAATGCATTTCCGCTCTGCATCGGGATTTTCGTTGCCTGTAAAAACAATAAACTTATACCCATATTTCTCATAAGTAGAGATAAGCTGATTAAGTATATCCGAGTAGTAGTGCATATAAAGGTTAGGAATAACCACGCCGACAATCTCGGTTTTTCCGTTGGCGAGAACCTTTGCAAGCTTGTTCTCCTTGTAATCCAGCGCTTCAAGCGCCTGGGCTATCTTGCTCTGATTTTCTAAAGTCAGCGAGTCGGGATTGTTGAAATAACGGGATATTGTTGTTTTTGAAAAGCCTGTGTACTCGGCTATATCCGCAAATGTTACTTTACTCTTTTTCAAAACAAACACCTCTTTCCGTATTTATTATATTACAATCTCACCATTTTTTCAATAGGATAACCGGTAATGTAACCGGTTTTGTGAAATTTCTCCAAAAAATGAATTTGATTTTGTGACTTTCTATAAACTTATGTTTATGCTATTGACAAAATCTGCGTAATGGTGTATTATAAAATCACAAAGGAACCGGTTACTTTACCGGTTACGGAAAACGCAAATCAGATAAGGAAAGGGTGGTTGCAATGAAAAAAGTCGTGAGCATTCTGGCGGCAGCGGCTGTCTGTATGACAATGCTGTCCGGGTGCAGCCGAACAGTCAGCCCCGGTGATATAGAGGGCTATGACGAGGGAGAACAGTACATCAGCCTGTGGGTACATATTATCGAAGAAACCCCCGAGGGTCAGGCTTATCTCAAATCGGTCAACAGCTTTAACGAGCATTACAATGGCAAGTATTTCGCCGATGTGGAGTTTATCCCCCGAAACGACAGCGGCGGCGGATATTCCGACAAGGTAAATGCCTCGGTGCTGTCGGGAAATCTGCCAGATGTTCTTACGGTGGACGGTCCTAACGTTGCGGCGTATGCGGCAAACGGCATTATACAGCCGCTTGCAGAGCTTACCGAGGAGGAAAAGGGAATATACCTTGACTCCATAATCGAACAAGGCACAATAAACGACAAGCTGTATGCGCTGGGGGCTATGGAGTCCAGCGTGGGGCTTTACTACAACAAGGCAATTCTCCGCGAGGCAGGAATTGAAGTCCCCGAAGCGGGAAATCCGTGGACATTCTCCGAGTTTCTCGACATACTCGAACAGCTGAAACCGATAATGAAGGAGAAAAACGGCTACGCTCTGGATATGACCTTCCCTGTCGGCGAGGCGACTATTTACTATTACGCTCCGTTTATATGGGCAAACGGCGGCGAGCTTGTCAGCGAGGACGGTCTTGAAACAGATGGGTATTTCAACTCGGACACCAACGTTGAAACAATGAAGTATTTCAGAGGTCTGGTTGACAACGGCTATATGTCCTCGGTGCCTATTCAGAATCTCTTTGAAAGCGGACGCGCTGCATTCAAGTTTGACGGCGCATGGGAGGTAAACACGATATACACAAGCTACCCCGATATTGAGCTTGGAGTTGCCCCCTACATTGTCGGCGATGAGTGGGACGGTGGACGATATACCCCCACAGGCTCGTGGGCTTACGCGGTTTCTTCGGGAGCAAAGGACGTTGAGGGAGCGACCGAGCTTGTTAAGTGGATGAGCGGCGTCGAAAGCGGACTTGAACTATACGAGCAGACAAAATCAATGCCCTCAACCTACGCTGCTTACGAGCAGATTTCCGCATTCACGGACGATGAGAATTACAAGGCTCTTTACGAGCAGTTAAGGGATTACGGTCACCCAAGACCTAAAACTCCCGCATACCCCCAGCTGAGTTCGTCCTTCCAGCAGTCGCTTGAAAATATCGCAATAAGCGGCATGGACGCAGAAGAACAGCTGAACAAATCTGAAGAAAGGATAAGCGCAAAGCTGGAGCGCTACACAAGGTCATGAACAAAAAGAACAAACGAAACTCAATAATGGGTATGGCTTTCTTTGGTCCTGCTTTAGTGCTGCTTACGGTTTTCCTGTTTATACCCATGATACTTACGGTGGTTTACAGCTTCACCGATTACTTCGCGCTAAGCCCCAACACGACCCATTTTGTTGGGTTTGAGAATTTCCTTAAAATCTTCGGCGACGATTTATTTGTGCAGTCATTCTTGAACACGGTGAAATTCGTGCTGATAATCGTACCGCTTCAATGCCTCGGCGCTTTAGGACTGGCGCTGCTGATAAACAAGGTAAGCTACTGCAAAAAATACTTCAAGGTAGCCTTCTTTGTACCGGTAGTTATGTCCCTTGCCGTTGTTTCTACCCTCTGGATGCAGATATACAGCCCCGAGGGTATCATCAACACTTTCTTAACGAATATGGGCTTTGACCCGCAGCCCTTTATCCACAGCGCAGACCAGGCGCTCCCCTCTATTGCGATAATGAGCGCTTGGCAGGGCATGGGCTATCAGATGATAATATTCCTCGGCGGCTTACAGGCGATAAATCCCGCACTTTACGAAGCTGCGGAAATGGACCACGCAAGCGCATGGAAGAAATTCAAGGACATCACGCTTCCCGAGCTAAAGCCACTTTGCGTATTCGTGTTCATTACAGTTACAATCGGCGCTTTCAGAATGATCGTTCAGCCTATGGTAATGACAGGCGGCGGTCCGTCCAACTCCACCTACACAATAGTTTACGATATTTACGAAACCGGCACAGTAAACTGGGAAATCGGACTTGCTTCGGCAATGGCGGTCGTATTCGTAATATTCGTTGTTGTGCTTACGATAATTCAGAATGTTCTCACAAAGGATAAGGAGGGCAAAAATGAAAACAAGAAATAAGGTTCTCAAAATAGTCCTTGTGGTGGTAATGATACTTCTTTCGCTGTTCTTTCTTTTCCCGGTGGTGTGGATGATAGCAAATTCCTTTAAGCCGGACGCAGAAATTACAGCGGATATGAACTCGGTTCAGGCGTTTATACCTCCCGCACCGGGAAACGGCTTCTTCGACAATTACGTTTCGGTCATAACCGACACAAACTTTCTTATCTATATGGGAAATACCCTTTTGTATGCGGCGATCCTTATCGTCCTCGGAATAATCGTCAACGGGCTTGCAGGATATGCCCTTGCGAAAATCAAGTTTCCTTTCGCGGACAAGTGGCTGCTGATAATTATGATGCTGATGATCATTCCATCAGAAACGATCATCACGATAAACTTCCTATTTATAGCGAAAATGGGGCTGCTGAACACGATTATCGGCTACGTACTCCCGATGATAGTAAATCCGTTCAATATCTTCCTGTTCAGACAGGTGTTTGTAAGTCTGCCGGACGATGTGTATGAGGCTGCGCAGCTTGACCACTGCGGTCCGGTGAAGTATTTCTTCACGATGGTTCTGCCGATGTCAAAAACAGTTGTTGCTACCGTCAGCGTGTTTACATTCCTCGGTGTGTGGAACGACTACCTCTGGCCGTCGCTGGTGTTCACATCAAGCGACCTGCTGACCGCACAGATAGGTCTTAACGCAATCACCGCAAACGAAAATACAACAATGGGACAGACGCTTGCGGCAATCACACTTATAACCATTCCGGTAATCATAATTTATTCGCTGTTCTCAAAACAAATCGTTGAGGGCGTTGTTTCGACAGGTTCAAAGGAGGGCTAATATGAGTTACATTCAGCTAAAAGGTCTTTGCAAGAAATATCCGAACGCGGCAAGAAATTCGGTTACTGATTTCAACCTTGATATAGAGGAAAAGGAGTTTATTGCATTTGTGGGACCGTCCGGATGCGGCAAATCCACAACACTCCGAATGATAGCAGGCTTTGAGGAAATCACAGGCGGCGAGCTTTACATAGATGGGAAGAAAATGAATGATGTTCTGCCCCGTGACAGAGGAATTGCGATGGTTTTCCAGAACTACGCGCTTTACCCCCACATGACGGTTGAGAAGAATATCTCCTACGGTCTGAAAAACATGAGGGTGCCAAACGATGAGATAAAGCGCAAGACCGATTGGGCAATCAATATACTCGGTCTTGAGGAATACCGTCACAGAAAGCCGAAGAACCTTTCCGGCGGTCAGCGTCAGAGAGTTGCGCTGGGTCGTGCTATCGTAAAGGATTCTAAGGTGTTCCTTATGGACGAGCCGCTCTCCAACCTCGACGCAAAGCTTCGCGTAAGCATGAGAAACGAGATAAGCAAGCTGCACCGCCAGCTTGGCAGCACCACGATATACGTCACCCACGACCAGGTTGAAGCTATGACTATGGCGGACAGAATAGTTATAATGAAAGACGGCGTGGTTCAGCAGGTAGGAAAACCTATGGAGCTTTACGACCACCCGGTAAACAAGTTTGTGGCAGGCTTTATCGGCTCTCCGCAAATGAATTTCTTTGATGTGACTATCGAGGGTAACACCGTTAAATTTGCGGACGGAAAGCAGATTCCGCTGCCCGAAAATATTATCTCGAAGCTTGGCGGGAAAACAACCGGTCTTATCCTCGGAATACGCGGCGAGGACATCAAGCTTGACCCGCAGAATTTAGAGGTTTACGGTGAGGGAAAGCAGAGCGCAGTGGTTGAGAACACCGAGGTTATGGGCAACGAGAACAACCTGTATTTCACCTTTGGCGGTGCAGCTGCGGTTGCAAGGGTTTCCAAATACGAGATAAGCCAGATCGGCGATGAGATAGAATTTGTATTTATGCCCTCAAAGCTGCATTTCTTTGACAAGGAAACAGAAGAATGCCTTTTCTGAGGAGGAGAACTGAATGAAAGAGATACACTTAAAAGCGCCGCGGGGCTGGATTAACGACCCTAACGGATTCATTTACTACAACGGCGAATACCACCTTTTCTATCAGCATTTCCCCTACGCTGCGAGGTGGGGCAGAATGCACTGGGGTCACGCTGTCAGCAGCGACCTTATGAACTGGAAGCACCTTGACATAGCGCTATTCCCCACCAAAACAGACGATATGGACGGCTGCTTTTCGGGCAGCGCAATCGAAAAGGACGGGGCTATGCACCTGCTTTATACCGGTGT
>JBJFGA010000019.1:0-25320 GCA_051892275.1 Oscillospiraceae bacterium
GGAGGTAACCTCGTCCTCAATGCCCTTGAGGTTGATGTCGCCCTTCTTAGGCAGGAAGCCGATAGGAGTTTCAACAGCGTCAACCTTGCCCTCGCAGCGCTTGATGATCCAGTCGAGAACTCTCATGTTGTCGCCGAAGCCCGGCCAGATGAAGTTACCGTTCTCGTCCTGCTTGAACCAGTTTACGTTGAAGATCTTAGGAGCCTTGTCGCCAAGCTTCTCGCCCATTTCGAGCCAGTGTGCCCAGTAATCGCCTACGTTGTAACCGATGAACGGCTTCATAGCCATCGGGTCGTGACGGAGCACGCCTACTGCACCGGTAGCTGCTGCGGTGGTTTCAGAGGAAACTGCGGAGCCCATGTAGGTGCCGTGTACCCAGTCGAAGGACTGATATACCAGCGGAGTGGTGGAAGCACGTCTGCCGCCGAATACCATAGCGGTTACCGGAACGCCCTTCGGGTTGTTGAACTCCGGAGAGATGCAGGGGCAGTTTACAGCCGGAGCGGTAAATCTGGAGTTCGGGTGAGCGAGCTTCTGGGGCTTGCCGTCAGCACCCATAACAGAAGTGAACTCTACGCCGTTGACCTTAGCGCCCTTCCACTCGGTAGCGTCTACCGGCGGGTTCTTGTCCAGACCCTCCCACCAAACGGTGTTGGTCTCGTTGTTAAGAGCAACGTTGGTGAAGATGGTGTTCTTCTTGGTGGACTCAAGAGCGTTGAAGTTGGACTTAGCATTAGTGCCGGGAGCAACGCCGAAGAAGCCGTTCTCCGGGTTGATAGCGTACAGTCTGCCGTCCTCGCCGGGCTTCATCCAAGCGATATCATCGCCTACTGTGAATACCTCGTAGCCCTGCTCCTTGTATACAGCGGGAGGAATGAGCATTGCGAGGTTGGTCTTGCCGCATGCAGAGGGGAACGCAGCGGTGATATACTTAACATCGCCGTCGGGCTTCTTAACGCCGAGGATAAGCATGTGCTCAGCCATCCAGCCCTCGTTCTTGCCCTGATAGGAAGCGATACGCAGTGCGAAGCACTTCTTGCCGAGGAGAACGTTTCCGCCGTAAGCGGAGTTGATGGACCAGATAGTGTTGTCCTGCGGGAACTGAACGATGTATCTGTTCTCGGGGTCAACGTCAGCCTTGCTGTGCAGACCGCGAACGAAGTCGTTGGAGGTGTCGCCGAGGTTCTTGAAAGCGTCAGCGCCCATACGGGTCATTATGTTCATGTTGAGAACAACATAGATGGAGTCGGTGATCTCAACGCCGACCTTAGCGAGCGGAGAGCCTATCGGACCCATGGAATAAGGGATAACATACATTGTTCTGCCAGCCATTACGCCGTCATACAGCTTGGAGAGCTTAGCGTACATTTCTGCGGGGTCGCACCAGTTGTTGGTAGGACCTGCCTCCTCCTTGGTGGGGGTGCAGATGAAAGTTCTGTCCTCAACACGAGCAACGTCGTTGGGAAGAGTTCTGTGATACAGGCAGCCGGGAAGCTCGTCCTGATTCAGTCTGTACATCTTGTCCTTGTTGCCCTCGGGAAGTGCGCAAACCTCGTCAGTCAGCTCGTCAAGCTGCTCCTTGGAGCCGTCTATCCAAATAACAGATTCGGGCTTGGTCAGCTTAACCATTTCATCTACCCACTTGATAACGTTGGGGTTCTTGGTTAATACACCGGGATTTCTTGCCATAATAGTTATCTCCTTCTACATTTTTTTGAATTACGAGAAGCGGAGCGCCGCGACCTCCTTGCAGGTGCGAAAAACCACTTTCTCCACATATACCATTATACCCGATATTCTGCAAGAAGTCAAGACGAATTTCTCATTTTTCCGCAAAATTCTTTATAAATGTGCACAAATCTGGCAGAGCACAGTCCGTCTTATGCTCCGGCAGGAAACATCACTGCGTTTTTTCCCGCATTTTCGCTTATTTCAGTTCCACCACCGTGACCCCTGCCTCGCCCTCGCCGTAGGCACCCTGTCGGTAGCTCTTCACCGAAGGGTTGGTTTTCAGCGACTGCTGTACCGCCGCCCGGAGCGCACCTGTTCCCTTGCCGTGGATAATCACCACCTGCGAAATGCCGCTAAGCTGAGCGCCGTCTATGAAGCGCTCCACCTCGAGTACTCCCTCATCGGACATCATGCCGCGGATATCCAGCTCCATGCCGCCGCGCCGGTTCATGTTGGAGGTCACCTGTTTCTTCACGCTGCCGCCGGTTTTCTGGGGCTGCTGTTTCTTTTTGTTCTCAATAAGCCGCAGGTTCTTCTGGTTGGTTTTGACTTTCATCATTCCCACCTGAACATAGCACACCCCGGACATGTTCGGAACGGTCATCAGAATGCCCTCCCGCTTGGTGTCAGCGAGCATTACCGTGTCACCGGCTTTGAGCGGGCGTGGGAGAATGTAGTTTTCGCTGCGCCGCTCGATTATCGGGTTTGCGTCGTCCTGCATCTTGTTGAGGGTGCTGTTGGTGCGGCTCTTTGCGTTGCTGAGTCCCTGCCGCAGCGCCTCCTTGTCCTTGACCTTTTTCAGCTCTTCCAACTCATTCAGAAGCTGGTTTGAGCGGAAACGTGTTTCCTCCACGATGGACAAAGCCCGCTGCCGTGCGGTTTCAAGTTCCTTTTCCTTTTGCTGCTCCAGTTCGGACAGCTTCTGCTTCAGTTCGCTTTCGGTAAGCTTCGCGTTGCGCTCGGAGATAGCCACGCTCTCTTTGAGCGTTTCCAACTCCTGCCGGGATTTCTCCAGAGCGTCCACCACCTGCTCGAACCGCTTGTTCTCGGTGCTGACAAGCTCCTTTGCGTTATCTATGACGTACTCCGGCATACCCAGCCGCTGGGATATCGCGAACGCATTTGACTTGCCCGGCACTCCCACGATAAGCCGGTAGGTGGGCTTCAGTGTGTTAACGTCAAACTCGCAGGAAGCATTCTCCACACCCTCGGTTTCCAGAGCGAACATCTTCACCTCCTGATAGTGGGTGGTCGCAGCCACCCGTGCGCCCTGCTCTTTCAGCGTAGTGAGAATGGACACCGCCAGCGCCGCGCCCTCCACCGGGTCGGTGCCGCTGCCAAGCTCGTCTATCAGCACAAGGCTGCGCTCGTCCGCAAGCCCCAGTATCTTCACGATATTCACCATGTGGGAGGAGAATGTGGACAGGCTCTGCTCAATGCTCTGCTCGTCGCCGATATCAACGTAGATGCCGTCAAAAACACCTATCTCCGAGCCGTCCCCGGCGGGTATCATCAGTCCGCACATGGTCATGAGGGTCAGCAGCCCTACCGTCTTGATGGAAACCGTCTTGCCGCCGGTGTTAGGACCGGTGATTATAAGGCACTGGTTCTCTCCGCCTATCTCCACCGAAATCGGCACGACTGTATCCGCATTGATGAGCGGGTGACGTGCCTGCCGCAGCACGACCTTCGGCTCTGACACTATTCTTGCCGCCACGCCTTTCATCTTCGCACCGAGGTTTGCTTTGGCGAAGTACAGCTCCAGTATCTCGGCGACGCGGAAGTTGTTCGCTATACTGTCAGCGCTGCCTGCGACTTCCTCGGAAAGCTCCCGGGTGATGCGCTCTATCTCCGCCTGTTCACGGGATTTCAGCACGCGTATCTCGTTGTTTGCTTCAACAACGCTCATAGGCTCGATGAAGAAGGTTTGCCCGGTAGCCGAGGTGTCATGCACCAGACCCGCGACCTCGTTCTTGTACTCGCTGCGCACCGGGACAACGTATCTTCCGTCACGCACGGTGACTATGGCTTCCTGTAAGAACTTCTGGGTGCTTCTGCTCTTTATGAGTTTGTCCAGTTGTTCACGGATATTCATTCCCTGCCGCACTATGCGCTTTCTGATAGAGGCAAGCTCCGGGCTTGCCGCGTCGGACATCTCCTCCTCAGAAATAATGCTCTCGGAAATGCGCTGCTCCAGCTGCTTTATCGGGAATAACTCCCGGAAATACTCCGACAGTGAACTCTCCACGCTCTCGCACTGACTGAACCAGTCGCACAGCATAGCGGTTTCCCGCAGTATATCCGCCACGTCCAGCAGTTCCCTGAAGGACAGCGCCGAACCGCTCTTGCACCGCCGCAGCGACATTGAGATATCCTTTATCCTGCGGAAGCGGGGCGTGCCGAACTTCGCGGACAGGTTGAACGCGTCGTTGGTTTTCTGAAGTTCCTGCCGTATCTGCTGCTCGTCAAACGAGGGCTTAACTTTCAGCGCTTTTTCGCGGCAGGTATCACTGTATGTCTGCTCCGACAGCAGCTCCAGTATCTTGTCTAATTCCAGCTTTTTGTAGTATTTGTTCATTTTTTTCACCTTTTCATGATACATCTGATTTTATGATGTAGTACCGAGTCCTTTATTCCGGGGAAATCGCGGACTGTAACGGGGTCAGCAGATTTGCCGTCGGATACACACTTATCTTTATTATATCCATTTTATACGGGATTGTCAACTGCTGAAAACATTTGTGCGGAATAATGCTATTGACAACCGCCGGATTATAGAATATAATTAGAGGTGAGCTAAAGCGTATCAGCCTGAAAATGGCTCATTTTATTGTATATTATTAGGAGAGGTCTCATGAAAAAGTTTTTATCAGTAATTCTGGCGGCTTCAATGCTGCTGACTATGACATCTTGCTCCGGCGGCAGCACCATCAGCGTGACCGACAGCGGCAGCAGCGCGGCTGACAGCACCTCTACCCCCGCAGAAAGCAGCCCCGAGCAGGCAGACAGTGCGGACAGTGCCCCTGCTCCTACCGCAGAAGCAGCGCCAACCTCCGAAGCCGAGGACACCCGCACCGACTATGAGAAGATGGTTGACCGCTCACTGCTGTCCACCGGTGACATGACGAGAATGGCGAACGTCCTGCAAAAGGCACAGAACGGCGAGGACATCACCGTTGCGTACATAGGCGGCTCTATCACCGAGGGATACAACGCGGGTACTACCGAATTCTACGCGAAGATATGCACTGACTGGCTTCAGGAGCAGTTCCCGCAGTCAACAGTCACCGGTGTCAACGCCGGAATAAGTGGAACACCCTCTCTGCTGGGCAATCTGCGTCTGGAGCGTGATGTGCTGTCCTCCGACCCGGATATCGTGTTTGTTGAGTTCGCGGTGAACGACGGTCAGACCCCGGATTACAAGAGCGCCTACGAGAGCCTTGTGCGCACTCTGCTGACGCAGGACAAGGACGTTGCGGTGGTGCTGCTGTTCACGGTGCTGAAGAGCGGCTACACCTGTCAGGAACACATGAGCCAGATAGGCGAGAACTACGGTCTGCCGATGATAAGCGTACCGGACAGCGTTTACGCTGAGATAGAGGCGGGGCGCTTGACGTGGGAGGATTACTCCAACGACGAATCCCACCCGAACGCTTACGGACACTCCTGCATTCGCGACTTCGTGGCGAACTATTACAGCAAGGTCATTCCCGTAATTGACGAGAACACCGGAGAGGTGGATAAGAACCTTCCCGACCCGGTATTCAGCGGAAAGTACGCGAACATGCACTACATGGACAGCGAAACCATGACAGACGTGGAGCTTACCAACTTTGAGCTTAACGACACCCACGGTTCCTTCCACAACGGCTGGATGTACCGCGGCGACATGGGAGGCTCAATGAAGTTCAACATCAGTTGCAGCGTACTGGAAATGGTATTCAAGGCGAACAACAGCGCGAACTACGGCACAGCGGACATTTACGTTGACGGCAAGAAGGTAAGTTCCGTTGCTTCCAACCTGTCAGACGGTTGGAATAACCCCGTAACTGCTTACCTCATTGATGAAAGCGAGAGCGCGGAGCATGAGGTGGAGATACGAGTTGAGGGCGGCGAGAAGAGCGCGTTCTTTGTGATGGCATTCGGATATTGTGACTGAGGTGAGTATGGAAAAGTATCTTGGAATTGAGTTTGGTTCGACACGCATAAAGGCGGTGCTTATCGATGGGAAATATTCGGTGATAGCCTCCGGCGCATACGACTGGCAGAACAGCCTCGTTGACGGCTGCTGGACATACTCGCAGGAGGAAATAATCGCCGGGCTTCAGGGCAGCTACGCGGCAATGGCAGCGGACTACCGGCAGAGATACGGCGAGCCGCTGACAGAGCTTTCCGCAATGGGCATTTCGGCAATGATGCACGGCTATCTTGCGTTCGACAAGGACGGAAAGCTGCTTACGCCGTTTCGCACATGGCGCAACACCTTCACCGGTAAAGCCGCCGACGAGCTTACGGAACTGTTCGAGTTCAATATTCCCCAGCGGTGGAGCATTTCGCACCTTTACCACGCGATACTGAACAAAGAGCCGCACGTCCCGCAGATAGCGCGGCTGGATACGCTGGCGGTGTATATACACTACCTGCTGACCGGGCGGCATGAAGCGGGTTCCGGCGAGGCTGCGGGAATGTTCCCGATAAGCGGAGCGGATAGTTACAACGCGGAAATGCTGGAGAAGTTCCGGCAGCTTGTGAAGCCGTATGGCTTCGGCTGGGATATCGCGGAGATACTGCCGGAGGTTAAGCCTGCGGGAAGCAGCGGCGCAGTGCTGACGGAAGCCGGTGCGAAGCTGCTAGACCCGTCCGGCGGGCTGAAAGCAGGAGTTCCCCTCTGCCCGCCGGAGGGCGACGCGGGCACGGGAATGGTCGCGACAAACAGCGTTAAGCAGGGCACGGGCAACGTTTCTGCGGGTACGTCCATATTCTCGATGGTGGTGCTGGAGAAGCCGCTGCGGGGAATGTACCGGGATATCGACATAGTTGCAACCCCGGACGGCAGCGCGGTGGCTATGGTGCATTGCAACAACTGCTGCTCCGAGCTGGACGCGTGGGTGAAGGTGTTCGGCGAGTTCGCGGAGCTGTCCGGGGTTAAGCTGGACAAGTCCGGGCTGTACGAGAAGCTGTATCGCCACGCAATGACCGGCGCGCCCGATTGCGGCGGGGTAGTTGCGTACAACTTCCTGTCTGGCGAGCCGGTTGCGGGCACTGACAGCGGCAGACCGATGTACTTCCGCAGCCCGGACGGGGAGTGGAGCCTTGCCAACTTCATGCGGGCGGAGCTGAATTCGGCGTTCGCGGCGTTGGCGGCGGGCATGGAGATACTCACCGAAAAGGAACAGGTCACCGTTGCAAAGCTGATCGGTCACGGAGGGCTGTTCAAAGTCCCGGGAGCGGCGCAGAAGCTGCTCGCGAACGCGCTCAGCACCGAGGTTTCCGTCATGGCGACCGCCGGAGAGGGCGGCGCATGGGGAATGGCTCTGCTGGCGGCATTCATGGAGCAGGGAAGCGGGCTTTCGCTGCCGGAGTTTCTCGACAAGCAGGTGTTCAGCGGAATGGAGGTCACCACCGAAGTCCCGGACGAACTGGGCGCGGCGGGCTTCCGCAGGTTCATTGAGAACTGGCGGAGCGGACTTCCGGCGCAGAGAATATACTGATAATATATGTTAATGAGAACGCAAGTTCTCATTGACTGCGTCAGCAGTCAGCCGCATAGCGGCGAACATATATTTCAAGGTTCGCACAGCCGTCCAAATCTATGATTTGGGCAACGGCGTGCGGTTCTTATAATAAATGTTATGAAAACGCAGTTTTCATATAGTCGGCGACAGCCGACCGCCGCATAGCGGCGACATATATTTCAAGGTTCGCACAGCCGTCCAAATCTTCGATTTGGGCAACGGCGTGCGGTTCTTATAATATATGTTAATGAGAACGCCAGTTCTCATTGACTGCGTCAGCAGTCAGCCGCATAGCGGCAACATATATTTCAAGGTTCGCACAGCCGTCCAAATCTTCGATTTGGGCAACGGCGTGCGGTTCTTATAATATGGATTTTTATGCAGAAAGGAAGATATAATATGGAAAAAGTACAGTGGAAGCCGGGAACGCTTCTTTCACCTGTACCTGCGGTGCTGGTGTCCTGCGGAACTATGGAGAAGCCCACGGCGCTGACGATCGCGTGGACTGGTATAATCTGCTCCGACCCGGCAAAGACCTATATTTCGGTAAGACCCGAGCGTAACTCCTACAACATCATAAAGGAAAGCGGCGAGTTCGTCATCAACATGATGCCCTCTACCTCCGTCCGGGCGGTGGATTACTGCGGTATCAAGTCAGGCAGGAACGAGGATAAGCTCGCTAAAATGAAGCTCACCCCCATGGAGAGCAACACCATTTCCGCGCCGCAGATAGCGCAGGCGCCCATCTCCATCGAATGCAAGGTGACCGAGATACTGCCGCAGGGCTCACACGACATGTTCATCGCGGAGATAACCTCCGTGGACATCGACAAGACGCTCATAGACGAAAAGGGCAAGCTGCACATCGAAAAGGCAGGGCTTATGACCTACGCGCACGGCACTTATTTCGCCCTCGGGAAGAAGATAGGCTCGTTCGGGTTCTCGGTGAAGCCAAAGCGCGGAAAGCAGTCTGGAAACAAGGGCAAGAGGAAAAAGAAATGATGCACATAGGCAACGAATGGGACGCGCTTCTGGCTGACGAGATAAAGAAGGACTACTATCTTCAGCTGCGGGAGTTCCTGAAACAGGAGTACTCCACCCGCACCATCTACCCGCCGATGAACGACATCTTCAACGCGCTCCGGTGCACATCATACAGCGATGTTAAGGCGGTGATACTGGGGCAGGATCCCTACCACGGAGCGGGTCAGGCGCACGGAATGTGCTTCTCGGTAAAGAAAGGAACGCCACCGCCGCCCTCGCTCCAGAACATGTTCAAGGAGCTGAAAAGCGATCTCGGTATCGATCCGCCGAACCACGGGGAGCTTACCAAGTGGGCTGACCAGGGGGTGCTGCTGCTGAACACGGTGCTGACCGTCCGTGAGGGCGCGGCGAACAGCCACAAGGGAATGGGCTGGGAGCAGTTCACCGACCGTATAATACAGCTGCTGAATCAGCGGGAGCAGCCTATGGTGTTCCTGCTGTGGGGCGGAAATGCCCGGGCAAAAACGGGGCTTATCACCAACCCGAACCATCTTGTGCTGCAATGCGCGCACCCGAGTCCGCTGTCGGCGTATAACGGCTTTTTCGGCTGCCGGCACTTCTCAAAGACGAACTCATTTCTGGAGCAGCACGGTATAGCGCCGATAGACTGGCGGCTGGACTGAACACATACATACTAATGCCCGTGTGGCATGGAACAGGAGGCAGCGATGTATTCTGACGACGAGCTTTTTGACGTACTGACCGAAGACGGCGAACACACCGGACAGCGCAAGCGCCGCGGCGATATCCACCGTGACGGCGACTGGCACGCCAGCGTCCATATCTGGGCGGCGCGGCGCAGGCTAGGCGGAATGGAGTTCCTGCTTCAAAAGCGCGCGGACAGCAAGGATTCCTTCCCGGGGTGCTTTGACGCGGCTTCCACCGGGCATATCGACGCGGGGGAGGACGCTATCTCCGCCGCTGTCCGGGAGCTTTACGAGGAAATGGGGATCCGGGCAAGGCCCTCGGAGCTGGTGCTGCTGTTCCGCCGTAAGGTGAGCGAGGACAACGTTTTTCACGAAAAGCGCTTCCTCAACAACGAGATAAAGTGGGTGTTCCTGTACAGGGGAACTATCTCCGAGCATTCGATACATTTTGAGCAGGAGGAGATCTCGGCGGTCTGCTGGCAGAGCGCCGCAGAGATAAAGCCTGCGCTGGAAGAAAACGACCCCCGCTACTGCATCGACCTGTCGGAATTCCGCGAGGTGGTGCGCTGTGCGGAGGATGTCATGCCGTAAATCAAGGAGGAAAACACAATGCCGTTTATCAACACAAAGTATTCACAGTCTATAACACAGGAGCAGGAGGAAACATTAAAGTCCGAGCTGGGCAAAGCTATCGCAATTATCGGGAAGTCCGAGAACTGGCTCATGGTGGGCTTTGAGCAGAACTGCACGCTGTATTTCGCCGGCGAGAAGTCCGAGAAGATCGCCTTCGTGGACGTAAGCATGTACGGCGGGGCTTCTGCTTCTTCATGCAACATGATGACAAAGGAGATATGCCGCATTTACGGCAATGTGCTGGGTGTTCCGGCAGACAAGATATATGTGAAGTACACCGCGACCGATAACTGGGGCTGGAACGGCGGAAACTTCTGATGTATCCCGAAAACAGTTGGCGCTGCTTTTTTAAAACAGCGCCAAAAAGTATCAGAAGTGAAACAAATCCCGCTCAAACCGCTCGATGGAATACTCAAATGCGTCCAGGCTGTCGATGTTGGTTGAGCCATCGTCCAGACGCACGTCCTTGTGTATGCTCTTTTCGTCCCAGACGGCGGATTTCAGCGCTTCGATAAGGTGCGGACATTCCGCACTGACGTGCAGCCTGCCGGCGGAGATAAGTCGGTTCACCATGTTTATGCGGGTGGTGACCTGCTTTTTCAGCGCGTTCTTGACTTCCAGCCTTACCGCGCTGCGGAAGCTTTTTATCAGCAGTTGTTCCGCGCTGTCGCAGCAGGCTGCGGCGAGCACCGGGAAGCGCTGTTTTTCTTCGGCGGTGTAATCAGCGAACGCGGCGATAAGCGCTTCCGCGGAGCTGTTGCGCCTGTCGTAATGCTCCGACAGGACGTAGACGTTCTGAAATCCCGCGTCGAACCCTGTATGTACGAACGCGCTGGCGCTCTTGTTCCCACCGTAGTCCACCCCGATGACCGAGGTGACGAGCGGGCTTGCGGCAAGCCGCTGGTGCAGCTCTTCCGGCTGGATAACGCATTTCTGCGAGAAATCCTCGTATATCCTGCCCTCCGCCGCAGTCCAGTTGCCGAGAATGAACCGGTCGTAGAACACCCCGGTGAATTCCGCTTTCAGTGAATTGACGTACTCCGGCGGCAGGAAAGTGTTGTCTTCCAGCGTGAATTTCAGGTCGAGCAGCGACAGCGACTTGTTGTCGAGGTAGTTCCTCTTCAGCCAGTGACCGGGGTTGTCCGGATTGGTGGTGGCGATGAGCTTCGCGCCGGGTGCTGAAAGTCTGGACAGCAGCATTGCGAAGAAGTCCTCGGGGAAGAGGGAAAGCTCGTCGCAGTAAGCGCCATTGAGCGTCATTCCGCGTATCTTGCTTTCCGCCTGGGCGTTGGACGCACCCTCTAAGTAGATCTTCCTGCCGAAAAGCCGGGCTTCCTTGCGGCTAAGGCTGTATGTGAAGCAGCCCCCGAAGATGCCGCACATAGGTTCGAGGACGTTTCGGCGCAGGGTGGTTAGGGTCTTTCCCGCCATGAGGTATGCGCCGTCCTGCGGCGCACCCGCCACCCAGAAGCCCCACATTATCATGGATATCCATGTTTTGCCGCTGCGGACGCTGCCCTCCAGAATATTTATGCGCCGAAGTCCCCCGGACTTCACCAGCGACAGCGCCTGCGCCTGTTTTGGTGAGAGAAGCCTGCTCAATCCTGCTCACCGTCCCCGCTTATCTCAGAGTATGCGGTGATAAGCGCCGACAGCTTCTCGCTGCTGTCCGGGCTGTTTTCAGAGAGCATCTCAAACACCAGCCGGAACACCTTTGCGAGCTTTTCCAGGTCCTTTTCAGCCAGCGCGGAAATAAGCTCCTCATCGGTCAGCTTGCGGGTGAACAGCCTGCCGAATTTCATGAAAGCAGCGTTGTTTTTCTCAAAGAACTCCGCTGCGGTTATTTTTCTGGACATATAATATCCCCTTTCTGAATCAGATTTACGCAGTGTCATTCCTGCAAGTATGATTTTAAGTAAGAACGGGGTGCAAATTACTGCAAAGAAAGAGTGAAGAACATGCCGTTTACACAGCAGTCAATAGACTTCCTTTTCGAGAACCGCCTGCACGACAGCCGTGAATGGTTCAACGAGCACAAGCAGGACTACCAGCGCCTTGTTATCGAGCCGATGACACGGCTCATAGAGGAGCTTGCTCCCACCATTACGAAAATAGATCCGCTTATTGAGATAAACCCGAAGCGTATTTCCCGCATTTACCGCGACATGCGGCTGCACCCGGACTCCATTTTCCGCGACCATGTGTGGTACACGTTCAGCCGGGTGAAGGAGCAGTATCAGGCGCTTCCGGGGTTCTATTTCTCGGTCGGCGCGGCGGGCGTAAGCTACGGCTGCGGGTATTACTGCGCCTCGGCGAAGTCTATGCAGTCACTGCGGGCGCTTATCCTTGCGGGTGACGATAGCTTCAGGGCGGCGTTTTCCGCAGTGAATAAGCAGAAAACCTTTGAGTTGTACGGGGACATGTACAAGCGCAGCAAGTTCCCCGACCAGCCGTCGGAGCTTCGGAACTGGCTGGACAGGAAGTCCTTCGGGCTGTCGTTTGACACTAACGACCCGGAGATAATGTTATCGGATTCCTTGTCCATGCGGGTGGCTGAGGATTTCCAGATAATCGCGCCGTTTTACGAGTTCTGTATGAAAGCGGAAAGTCGGGCGGAATAAAAACTGCGGCGCTGTAATTAAGCAGCGCCGTTTCCGTGTAAATCGTAATTTGCCGGGTAAGCCCGGCGGCTATTATGCCTTTTAATATGTTGCATTTTGCCACAGGTATATTTACGGCGTGATTATAATGAGGCACAAAAACAAAAATGAAGGCACGTTATTTGTTTGTTATCACACCCGTAGGGGAGGGGCTTGCCCCTCCCGCCTATACAAATCACCTTATACGGGAGGGGCAAGCCCCTCCCCTACGGTATTCTGGTAATTTAAATAGATTTGTCCTTGCAACATAATAACCCCGCCGTTAGTCTACCTATGGCAAATTGCATGGGTTTAAAAGGCGGAATCGCCGGCGGGCGTACCCGCCTAAATTACAATTTATAATAACCCTTCCCTGCGACCAGAGGGAAAATATCCCGTCTTAATTAATGAAGCGCTTCATAGAAACAGGAAAGGTGGGTGACCCATGAACGACGAAGAAATCACCGAGCTGCTGTTTGCCCGGGACGAATCCGGCTTGACCGCCCTGCGGGAGAGCTACGGCAGACTGCTGAATAGCGTGGCATACAACATACTTCACAGCGAGCAGGACGCAGAGGAATGCGAGAACGAAACGCTGCTGCGGGCGTGGAACAGCATTCCCCCGGCAAGACCCCAGCGGCTGGCGGCGTACCTCTGCCGGATAGCACGGCGGCTGGCGCTGGACAGGTACGACTACAACAACGCGGCGAAGCGCTCCGGCGCGGTATTGCCGATTGACGAGCTTGCGGAGTGCGTCGGTGGCTGTTCCCGCGCAGAGGACTTGCTTACCGAGAACGAACTTACACGGCTGCTGAACGAGTTCCTGATGGCGCAGGACTACAACACCCGGGTGATATTCATGCGGCGGTACTGGTTCGGGGATTCCACGAAAGAGATAGCAATGCGGCTTCACGCAGGCGAAAGCATGGTGAAGTCACGGATCTCCCGCACGCTGAAACGGCTGCGGGAGTACCTCAGAAAGGAGGGCTATGATATATGAAGAAACGGCTCAACAATGCGCTGAATGAGCTTGACGAGCGACTGATACAGGAGGCGGCGCAGGCTGACCGGCTGGAAAACTCCGCACCGAAAATACTGCGCAGGGTACTTATCCCCACGGGAGCAGTCGCGGCGGCTGGACTATGCGCGTTCGGGCTTTCAAGTCTGCCGAGGGGCGGAGTTGACCTTGTGGACTCCAGCCCGGCAAGCAGTATCCCGGCGGCAGTACTTTCGGAAAATACCGACATTCTGCCGGAGGTAATGGAACTGCATGCACCCAGCCGGGAGTATGCTGAGGAAACGGTATTCGGTTCGGAATTTCCGTACATTCTTTACGCGGACGATTACAGGGTAATGTTCACCGACATCGGGCGCAATATTTATGTCTATCACAGGAATCTGGACAGGATAACCTATTCCGCGAACGCTTTTGATGTGCTGGAGAAGTACGCAGGGGATAAGCTGGGCGAGTTCGGCGGGGACTCATGGAACGGAATTTCCTTTGGAGTTGTGATGCTGGAAGATACGCCGCAGCTGACCGTCAGCTTCTATCATCATTCCACGGATACCTATTTCAGGTATATGGTCGACCAGGAGTTCGGGCTTTTGCAGCGGTATGATGAGCTTGACGAGAGGTACACGGAGTATAAGCCGGAGAGGTCTGCAAGCTTCGGCGGCGGCAATATCACAGATGTGGTGATAGTCAACGACAGCGAGTATGTGGGTATCGGCATTGACGCGGCAGGATTCAACCTCCGCAATGTGGAGATCACCGACTACGCCGTAAATAACGGGCAGATAGAAGCAACGGGTTCTGTCAAGCCGTTTGACGACAGGTATTTCAGCAGCCTTGAAATGGAGAACGAAAATCTTGGTGTGTACAGGCTGTCCACCTACGCAGACCTGCGCTTTGACGCTTCGGACTGCAACTTTACTCTGGGAAACCCGTACTATTCAGGAGCAAAGACTGCCGGGAAATGCTTCATCAACGAAAACGAGCTTGTACTGATGTGCGATTCCGGGCAGGAATACCGCTTCACAATAGACGGCGACAGCGTGACTGCCGTTACCGGGGAGCAGGAAGCGGAGCTTTGCGGGCTTATCTGGGAGGACGGATTGCCGCCGGAGGACGTAATGAAGCTGGAGTTCAGCTATGCCTACGGTAAGGATATCAAGTCGCTTGCGGACAGCGAGTTGAACGAACATCTGAATGAAAAGCATGAAGCTGAGAAAGAAAAAGCAGAACAGCAAGCCCAAATGGTCGAAATGAACCAAACCCAGCTTGAGGAAATGGAAACTATAATCACCCATACGATCAAAAATTTCCAAGAAGAAAACGGCATAACCCCGGATTCCGATAAAGTACTTGAACTTATAAACAACATGACCTATCCGCTGGACAGCGACTTGAAAAAGATCACCACCTACAATGGTTATGACGAGTGGCGCGGCGGTACTCATTACGGCATTGACATCGGCGATGTGGGCATAAAAGGAACATGGGTGACTGCGCCGCTTGCGGGTACAGTTATCGAGGCGAAGGACAGCGGCTGGAACAGAGGTTTTGGAAACTACGTCATAATCGACCATGGCAGCGGACTTTCCACCGTTTATGCACATCTGGACGAGGTTCACTATATCGCCGGGCAGCGTGTTGAGCAGGGGAGCGTTATCGGCACTGTCGGTTCTACCGGCTGGTCTACAGGACCGCACCTCCATTTCGAGATACGGGTGGACGGAGAGGTCAGCGGCGAATTAATGGATATCTTTGTCGGTGGACTGGATTATCAATATGTTACAATGACATTTGAGGATTCCCTTGGTAGTTTTGGCTTTGCAGCTTATGGAACAGACGACCTGTCGAAGTACACCAGAGGTACTTTCACGGTGGACGGAAACAAAATAACCTGCGTTTTTGATGAGGGCAATATTTTATATTCCTGTACCACCAGTGACGAGTACCTGCTGAAAGCGGACGCTATCCGTGCAACAGCAGACAACGGCAGCGAGCAGGCAGAGGTAATTCTGACCCTCGCTGAACAGAATGCCGATGTCAATACTAAAAGTATATACGACCCAGAAAATGCTCCGCAGTTGATAGAATCGCTGACCTGTCCCGTGGCAGAGGATTACAACATTGTCACCGAAACCCCGGGCAGCTACTACGGACATAAGGGAATTGACTTCAAGACCGCCGACATCTTCGGTCAGGACATTCTTGCGGCGCAGAGCGGCGAGGTTATTCTGGCGGAGTGGTACTACGGCTACGGCAAATGTATTATGATAGACCACGGC
Source organism: Oscillospiraceae bacterium (assembly GCA_051892275.1). Taxonomy (GTDB): domain Bacteria; phylum Bacillota; class Clostridia; order Oscillospirales; family Ruminococcaceae; genus CAG-115. Next base: position 15,724 of record JBJFGA010000019.1, read on the forward strand.
AGCGGCGTAATGACGGTGTACAGTCACTGCGACGAGCTGAACGTCACCGCCGGGCAGACTGTTCAGCAAGGCGAGGTCATAGGCAAGGTGGGTCAGACCGGGCAGACTGACGGCGGGCATCTCCATTTTGAGATACGCTGCGACAATGAACCAGACTCCGACGCTATGAACGCTTTTCTCGACCGTATCGGCTCTGTATACTCCGACACCGGCGGTAATATTCACTGAATATTCGACAAATTGTATATCTTATAACCTCAAAAACCCTCCCCGGTAACGGGGAGGGTCAGTTGTCTATATGTGGTATCACGCAGGGTTATTTTCGCGTATCTGCTTGCGTATGGCTGCATGGTCGCCGGTGCAGTAGTCCGGAACATTGCTCTCGCGATAGTAGCCTGTCGCGGTCTCGGTGCACTTGTTTGTGGCGAGAAGTCCGGTCTGGGTGCAGTAGCGCTTCTCGATTACCGAGGGGTCTGCCACGAACTTCAGCACCTGCGAGGTGTCCTGAATGTCCTGCATAACTTCCTTCCATATCGAAGCCACAGCTTTCCAGCCGTCCGAGCCGCCGATCTCCCGGCTGTCGTCATAGCCTACCCACAGACCGCCGATATATTCCGGCGTAAGACCCATGAACAACAGGTCGGTTCCGGCGTTAGAGGTACCGGTCTTGCCTATGACCTCGACATTCGGCAGCTGTGCATTACGACCTGTGCCGTAGTCGCCGTTTACCACCTGATATATCATACGGTTGGTGACCCACGCGGTGTCACTGTCGACAGCCTGGATACCGTAGTAGTCCTGCTCGAGGATAATGTTGCCCTTGCTGTCCTCGACCTTGCTGTAAAACATCGGACGGTAGTAAACGCCGCCGTTTCCGAATATCTGATAAGCCGCCGCGACTTCCACCAGCTTAGCGCCGTTGGTGAGCGCGCCCAGCGACATAGGCGAAAGCGCGATATCCGACTGCACCAGCGTGGTGAATCCAAGCATCTGGGTGAGCTGGTTGTACATGGACTTGGTGGTATTCATTCGTCCTATGCGGACCGCCAGTGTGTTCAGAGAGTGCTGTACGCCGTACCATGCCGGGCGGAGCGTTCCGTCACCGACAATGCCGCCGTAGTTTTCCGGCCACATCTGCGGCTCGTCCTCGGTGCCGATGTTTATCTGTGCGTCCGGGATAAGCGTGGAGTAGGTGATGAGGTTCTTCTGAACCGCCAGAGAGTAGGTGGAGATAGGCTTCATAGTCGAACCGGGTGAACGTGTAGCCTGGGTCGCGCGGTTGAATGCGCCGTCGCCGGGCTTCTCACCAAGACCGCCCACCACCGCCTGTACAGTTCCGGTATAGTCCATGATGATGAACGCGGACTGTATCAGATCCTTTTCCGGTGCGCTGGGATCGTATCTCGACAGCACCGTGTAGGGGTCGCGGTATTTCTCCTCCAGTATCTGCTGGAGCTTCATGTTTTCGTTGATGTATATCTTGTAGCCGCCGTTGTAGATCTCGTTCTTCGCCGAGGTGTAGGTTATGCCTTTCAGTTCGGCGTAGTCGGTGAGTACCTGGTCGATAGCCGCGTCAACATACCAGTCCTGGGAAACGGTGTAGTCGCCGTTCCACTTGTACGCCTCGTAGCTGTCGTCCTGTACCTCCTGAACGAAATCGTCCTCGTTGTCGTTCTCCAGGGTGCGCGGGTCAACATAGCCGTAATCAACACCGTAGACCGGCTTCGCGAAATGAACCTCGATAACGTTGTTCCTGAAGTCCTCGTATTCCTTGGTGGTGATCATGCCCTGCTCGTACATACAGCGAAGCGCGTAGTTCTGCTGCTGCTTGCTGCGGGCGAGGTCGTAGTAGGGCGACATCTTGCTGGGGTTTCGTATCATTCCCGCAAGCACCGCCGCTTCTCCGACATTAAGCTCGGAAGCGTCCTTTCCGAAGTAGTACTGTGAAGCCGCGCCGACCCCGTACACCATTCCGCCGAACCAGATATTGTTGAGATAGCTCTCCAGAATGTCGATCTTGGTGTACTTTTCTTCCAGGCTTAGCGCACGGAAAATCTCGCGCAGCTTACGCTCCCAGCTTACCTCGTCGTCGCCGGTTATATTCTTGATGAGCTGCTGGGTTATGGTCGAACCGCCGCCGCCGTCGCCGTTCGAGAAAAACGCGCCCGCGGTACGGTACCAGTCAACGCCCTTGTGGGTGTAGAAACGCTTGTCCTCGGCGGCGACAACTGCGTCGATCATGCTCTGGGAAATGTCCTCGTAGTCCACCCAGACGCGGTTTTCCTCCGCCGCAAGCCGCTTTATCTCAACGATGTCGTTGTTCTCGTCATAGCCGTAAATAAAGCTGGTGTACTTCATCTCGAAGTTGCGGAGATTTGCGTCAAAGCTGTTGTCCGCAAAATCCAGCACATACACCGCCAGCACCGTAACCACGATGCACACCATGATAACAAGTATCAGCAGCATTGAGGAGAAGGTCGTGCCGACAATGGTAAGAGCCCTGCCTATGTTCTTGGCAACGCGGCTTTTTTTCTTTTTTGAGCGCTTTTTCGGCTCATCGTCCTTGATTTTGATGTACTTTATCTTTTTCTTATTTTTCATAGAATCACCAGATGAATCTTTTGTTCATAGCCTTTTGTCTTCATTGAGTGCCTGCTGGGATTAAAAAATGTTATTATACCGTAAGGTGGTGGTATAATTGACCGATACGCACGGGAAAACTATGATTTTTCGTATGCGCGAGTACTTTTGATAAATATAAATGACCTGCCTTTATTATACCACATTATAACGCAAATGTTAATACTTTTTTGAAAATTTCACACAATTCCCGTAATTACTGCACAAAAATCGTCGATTTGTGACATAATCACCCGGTCACACCGTCAATTTCGTCACTTCCGTTCACCACGATGACCTCCAGCCGATGCGGGAGGCAGATTATCGGAACTGCGCCGCCGGATATCGCGCCGGTCTGAACGCACACCCGGTCCGGGCAGTCCGCGTTGGTGACGCTCACCCTGCCGTTGGAAACCTCGATCCTGTTCCAGCCGCCGTCAGTTTCGATGGTGAATGCCGCGGTTTCGGACAGCGGTATCCTGCGAACCACCTCGCCGTTTACCCGTATTTCGGCAACCGGGTCGTCAACCGGTAGGTACTTCATCACCGCGAAGATCACTATTCCTGCCGCTGCCGCCGCCGCAAGCGATACCGCGGCAATTATCCTGCCTTTCATGAGTTCCCCCTTAAATAAAACCGCCCGCATTATTGCGGGCGGTTTCCTTTTGCAGATGAAATTAAAGCACGGTGTCCAGCTTCCAAAGACCGTTTTCCTTAACAAAGGAAACATTTACCGAACGGTATCCGGTCTTTCCGCCGAAGCTGCCTGCCTTGACATAAAGCATGCCGCTTGCGTTGCTGTCTGACTGGCTGCTGATGACCAGCGCCGTGTCAGAAGCGGATATTGCAGTCAGACCGCCGTTGTTGTAGATAAGGGCGGCATTCTGCGGGTCGATACCGCAGCGGGAGATGAGCTTCTGTGCCGCAGCGGTCGAGTAGTAATAGTCGATGCAGTCAAGAACCAGCTGGGGTCTTGTCATGCCGCTGGTGGCACATACCTTCATTGCGATAGCATTGTTCACTCCGATAGCGCCGTTCATTGCCTGACGGAATTCAGCGGAAGCGTTTCCGGATATCTCGCTGAAGGTCAGCAGGGAACTCCTGTTCGCAGAGGTGTACACGCTGTCAGTAATGCGAACCGTTCCGCCGTTTGCCGAGGCCGCATATTTCTCGGAGAAGCTCCTGCGGTACTCTATCGAAGCGAGGGTTGATATCCCGCCCGACTCGGAAATGCTGCCGCCGGAGATGGTGTAGCAGCTGCCGCCGCTGATGAAGCTGTGGCGGCTCGCGCCGAAGTTTACACTGTTCTCGGAGCTGTACAGAGTCATTAGCTTCTCGGTTTCGGGATCGAAGATCTCTGTGAAGCCGATAACGGAGTCAGCCGCGGGTGCGAACACCGCGTGTGTGAATGCAAGATTTCTGCTCATCTCGGGCGTTCCGTCGAACTGGTGAACAGTTCTTACGTCCCCGGTGAAGACGTCAACAGCGATGAGCTTTGTTTCGCCGTACTCGGTCTCGGTGAGGTAGATGGTGTTGCCCTTGCAGGCAGCGACTGTTGTCTTTACTGAGGACTCGTAGGGTGTGCCGATAAATGTCTCGGAACCGTCGGAGTTCAGCCTGGATACGCAGATATAGTATCTGCCGTCCTCGCGGATATTCATTACCAGAAGTCTGCTGTCCGCGTTATAGCTTACGCTGGAGAGGATACCGCTCATTACGGCGTCCTCGGTGTGGAGGTCGGTTATAGTGCCGTTGTCGGCGTCTAGCAGAAGCGTCCTGCCTCTTGTGCCGTAGTCGCTCATTCCGCTGACCATCAGTTTTCCGCCGTCCTCGTCCACCCAGACGAGCTTTGCGTCGGAGATATCCTCGGAGCATATCAGCTTGTCGCCGGAGATGTCATATCTGTAAAGGGCAACACCGCTGTCGCTCTTTACAAAGAAGCAGCTCTCGTTAAGGAAGAAAGCGCTGTCAGCGCTGATATAGGTGTTGTAGTTAGTAGCGGAAATGTTCTCGGGGAGGGCAACGCCTGCCGGAAGGGTCTGCTCCTGCGGGTCTTCCTCTGTGATATCGGGAACGGCCTCGGAAGTAGCGGTGTTGTCCGCCGGGAGTGAAGGCTCGGTCACGGAGTTCCCGGCTTCCCCGGTAGAGGGCATCTGCTCTGTATCATCGGGAGCAGGTACAGTTTCTTCGGTAACAGGCCAGCTCTCGTAGGTCGCAAGGTCTGTCGGAGAAACCGGCTCGCTTGTTCCGCTCATTTCCTCGGTGGGGAAGAAGTCCTCGGAGGTGCCGTCCTGCTCAGTGGTAGGCTGCGCTTCTCCGGTGGGCTCACTGGTCGCAGTGCCGGGCTGAAGCGGTTCTGTGGGAACAGTGTATTCCGGCTCGGACACGATCGGTGTATCCGGTATGGTCACGTCCACAGTGGAAAATTCTTCTATATTAACGGGAGCCGCGTTGTCGAAATCCGCCTGTTCCATTGTTTCAACAAGGAACACCGCAGGATCGCTCTGAAGCTCTGCTGCGATGCTGCCGGAGCAGTAGATCGCCGCGCCTGTTATCTGATAATTGTTGCCAGAGGTGAACACATTGCCCACCTGCTCTCCGCCGAAAACGCGGGAACCGTCAGCAAAATACAGCTGTTTTACCGGCAGACTGCCCTCGGTGTATGCGGTCAGCACAGACTGCGCCTGCGCCGGGGTCAGCGGCGAGGAGAAGGTCACAAGGAAGTCCTTGGATTCGCTGCTGCCACGCTCTGCCTCAAGCTGCTCCAATGCCTGGGAAAGCCGGTCGCTGGCTGAAAGCTGGGTCAGACCGGTGTCGGTAAGGCTTACGCCGCCGGATCTGTTGAGGTTTACCGCCGCGATAGTGCCGACGGTGACAACGCATACTGCGGCAGCCGCAGACATGCCTATATAAATCGGCTGGAGTTTCTGCCGTGCGCTCTTCCCGCGCTTTGCGTTTTCTTTGATCTTATCAGCGTCGAAGCTGTATTCGCTCATCAGCTGTTTGTAGAATTCCTTTTTGTTCACGCGGCAGACCTCCTTTCGATTTGATTTACTATATTATATGCAGATACGGTTAAATCCCGTATTTCTTTTTCTGCTTTTCAATGGTGCGGTACAACTTGGTTTTTACGGTGGACAGTTTGAGGTCCAGTCGGTTCGCGACTTCCTCCAGCTTCATATCGCACACAAAATGCAGGTAGAATATCTGTCCCACAGTTTCGTCCCCGGACATGATATCGTCGAATATCTGCTTCGCCAGTATCTTGTCCGCCATGACATCTTCGAGCAGCTTCTGATCCCGGGACATATCCGCCTCGATAGCCGCCGCCTGTTCCTCGTCTATCTCAGAGAGGATAATGTCGCGGTCTTTCCGTTTGCGGAAGCCGGCGAACATACTGCGGCACTCAAACTTGGCGATATTTATCAGGAAAGCCTCTGCGGACTCAATATCCTTGTAACCCTTTTCGGAGATACGCTTGTAAAAACGGGTATAAACGTTCTGGATTATATCCTCGGAGTCCTGGAAGCGGGCTGCGTGGCTTACGACAAAGCGGGAAACGGAGTTGAAAGTATCGGAGTATACAGCGTCAAAGTAGCTGTCTAAGTCTGGATTACCCACGCAGTTCACCTCGCTTGATCCGCCTGCATAAATGAAGTCGGCGGTAATTTGAAAAAAGTTTCAGCTTTTCAGCAAAATTTTGTGTTAATTTTCTGACGCACTCTATATTATGTGGATATCATTAACAGAATTGCTGTGAAAAAACACAATACATATTTATTATACACCCGTATCGGCGATTTGTCAATCATCAGATGAATGCCGTAGAAATTTCTTGCAGAAAATCGCGGGATAGCCTAAAGTTTTCAAAAAACTATTGCTTAAAAATGCAATGTGTGATATAATAAATATAATAATGTAAATCCAACAGCGGGAGGGACAGGAATGAATATATTAAAGGCGAACCGCTATCGTTTGGTGGACAACAGTTCTTTTGAAATGCCGCTTCCCCTTAAGTTTGTAGTGTGGAAGGCGGAAGCTCCGGTGTGCGAATACACGGTTTCCGATGACGGGCAGATAAGCTACCGCATACTTACTCGATACAAGGAACTGATGTTGACCACTATACACCGGCAGCTCGATATCAGCGACATATATTATTTGTTTTCCTGCCGCGTATTTCAGGACAGAACGCCGTTTACATACCCCATTCTGGAACGCATGGGGCTTGAAAAGTACAACGTGCTGAGTATTCTCCGCAACACCCACGGCGTCACGCCCTACGATGACTACTGGCTGTGCTTTGACGGGGAAGAGCTGACCTACGATGATGCAAAGCAGGACTACGAGAGCTTCCTTATCCAGCCGGAGAGCCAGCCGATACCGCTGGTCTCCTATCCTGCGGGCGGAGTTACTGCGGCAGAGTCCACAAAGGCTGTCACCGCCGATGTGAATGAGATACTTCATCAGCAGAAGGTAGATGTTTCGGAGATAATCGCCGAAAACAACAAGCCCGTTCAGATAGCCCCGGACGTATCATACGAGCCAGAGAGAGTGCTTGAAAACAACAAGATGTCAGAGGACGAGATAGAAGCGCTGCTGCGTTCCTGCGGAATATCCGGCGATGAAAGCAACGAGGTCCAGGAAGAAGCTGCTGAAACAGAGCCTGCAACAGGCGGTATGATGTCGCAGGAGGATATCGAGAAGCTGCTGGCTGCGGCAAGCGCACCGGCTGAACCGGAGCCAGCTTCTGGCGGAATGATGTCGCAGGAGGATATCGAGAAGCTGCTGGCTTCGGCAAACGCGCAGCCCGAGCCGGTTTCAGCTGAAACCAAGTCTGAAGAAGCACCGTCCGGCGGTAAAATGTCACAGGACGATATCAACAAGATGTTAGCAGGACTTCTGTCTGCTGATGAGCCGGAGCCTGCCCCCGAGCCAGCTTCCGGCGGCAAGATGTCGCAGGCTGACATAGAGGCGATGTTTGCGGCGAATGCGCCCGCCGAGCCGGAGCCTGCTCCCGATCCAGCTTCCGGCGGCAAGATGTCGCAGGCTGACATAGAAGCGATGTTTGCGGCGAACGCACCCGCTGAGCCGGAGCCTGCCCCCGAGCCAGCTTCCGGCGGTAAGATGTCGCAGGCTGACATAGAGGCGATGTTTGCGGCGAACGCACCCGCCGAGCCGGAGCCTGCCCCCGAGCCAGCTTCCGGCGGCAAGATGTCGCAGGCTGACATAGAGGCGATGTTTGCGGCTAACGCACCCGCCGAGCCGGAGCCTGCCCCCGAGCCAGTTTCCGGCGGTAAGATGTCGCAGGCTGACATAGAAGCAATGTTCGCGGCGAACGCACCCGCCGAGCCGGAGCCTGCCCCCGAGCCAGCTTCCGGCGGCAAGATGTCGCAGGCTGACATAGAGGCGATGTTTGCGGTGAACTCACCCGCCGAGCCGGAGCCTGCTCCCGAGCCAGCTTCCGGCGGTAAGATGTCGCAGGCTGACATAGAAGCGCTTCTCAACAGTATGCGGGAGGAAGCCTCTAAATAAGTGCGAACCTGGATTTGTCAGATTTCACAATAATTTCACATACCTGTAACCTAGTTTATGGATTATGCCGATATAATAGAGTTACACGATGGTGAAAGGATACAATAATGGACAGAGAAAAACAACGAACATATGACCTTGAACCTGTGCAGGAGTTTCTTCCGCAGGAGTCCCAGGCTAAGATAATGGAACAGCTGTTCCAGTTCATGGAGCTGGAGCACCTGTATGAGTCTGCTATCAAGGAAGTCAAGACCAAGCTGGAGATACTTGACAGCGAGTTCAAGACCAAATACGACCATAACCCTATCCACCACCTTGAGGACAGGGTGAAGTCCCCACAGAGCATTCTGGAGAAGCTCAACCGCAAGGGGCTGACCTTCAGCTGTGACAACGCGCGGCTTGCGCTGAACGATATCGCCGGAGTCCGTGTTGTGTGCAATTACATTGACGACATCTACACCGTTGCCGATATGCTGACAATGCAGGACGATGTGAAGCTCATCAAGCGCAAGGATTACATACAGAACCCCAAGCCGAACGGTTACCGCAGTCTTCATCTTGTTATTGAAACCCCCGTCTACCTCTCTGAGAAGAAGGAAATGGTTAACGTTGAGGTGCAGATACGCACCATCGCCATGAACTTCTGGGCGACCCTTGAGCATGACCTGAAGTACAAGACGGACAGCGTGGTTTCCGCTGAACTTGCAGAGCAGCTTAGAAACTGCGCCGAAACTATTGCCGACACCGACCGGCAGATGCAGGATATCTACAAGGCGCTGAATTCTATCGATTGATTACAGGGAAAAAAATTCCCCCCTCGCAAGAGGGGGATTTTTTGTGACAAAACCGCTGTCCGGGGTGTGTTGTAGATGAAAGATCTTTCAGAAACAGAATGGAGGTGCAGCAATGGACATGACCGGGCTTACTGCGGAGTGCGGACTCTCGGCGGAAGCGGACAGTCAGACCGGGAAGCTTCGCGCGGACAGCGAAGCGGAACTTAGCCGGCTGGTGGAGAAATTCAGCGGACTGGTGTTCCGGGTGGCGCTGTGCCATGTGAAGAACCCCGCCGACGCAGACGATATCATGCAGGACGCGTTCCTGGCGCTCTACTCCAGCAAAAAGAGCTTCACAGACGAAGAGCATATCAAGGCGTGGCTTATTCGGGTGACGGTAAACAAGTGCAAAAATCTGTTGCGTTCATGCGGGCGCAGGCTTTCTGTTCCGCTGGAAACTGCGGAGGAAGTGCCGTTCCTGCCAAAGGAGCGGTTCAGTCTGCTGCCGCAGCTGATGAAGCTGAAACCGAAATACCGCGTGGTGCTGTACATGTTCTACTACGAAGACTATTCCGTTGGCAGGATAGCCGAGCTTCTCGGGGAAAAGCAGTCCACAGTGACCACCAGGCTGGCAAGGGGCAGAAACAAGCTGCGGGAGCTTCTGATAAAG
>JBJFGA010000020.1:0-5970 GCA_051892275.1 Oscillospiraceae bacterium
ACTAAATTCCACTTCTATTTTCCGTTCCGGAATTTACTTTGAGAATTTACTTTGCGTTACAGTATCGCGATTTCCGCTCCAATGGTATTGACAACAGACTAAGACAATGATATAATAATATTAACTATATAAATATAAACCGCGGGTGCTCGGACGGGGAAGCCTGTGTTATTGAGGGAAAATATGACTTATAATATATCAAGGGCATTCTGCGCGGTTCTTGCGGCGGCAATGCTCACCGGCTGCGCGTCTGGCGGAAGCGTGGAGAGCGGAGTCAGCATTGCGGACTTCGGCAGCTCCGGCGGGGTGGACTACTCCGGCAGTACTCCGCAGGAGACCGGCGAAACTACCACCGCAGCAACAACTAAAAAATACTCGCCCCCGGCGGCGCAGGATATCCCGCGGGATACTTCTGAAGCTCCCGCCGAAACAACGGAAGGACCTGCTGCGGCGCAGACCGAAGCAACCACCCGGAGCACCCCTGCGGAAGAACAAGACGGATCGACAGAGAAGCCGCAGGCCACCGCTTCAACTACGCAAAGCACCACAGCTGACACTGCTGCAAACACTTCTGTAACAACAACTACAAACACAACAACCACCCAGCCGCAGGTCGCCGAACCCACCACGGACTACGATTTCGGCAGCAGCCACTATACGGCGCTGAATTTCTCCGAGGTAAAGGGCGTGTGGATAAGCTACATTGAACTTGCCGAGATACTGACCGGGCAGACAAGGGAGAGCTTCCGCAGCAATATCGGCGAGGTGTTCGACAACTGCGCCGAACTTGGCATAAACACCGTTTACGTCCATGTTCGCTCACACGGCGACGCGTATTACAGGTCGGAACTGTTTCCGTGGTCGAAGTACGTCACCGGAACGCTAGGGACTGACCCCGGGTTCGACCCGCTGGACATCATGCTGACCGAGGCGCACGACCGCGGATTATCCTTCCATGCGTGGATAAACCCGCTTAGAACATGCAGCACGTCACAGCTGGCTTCCTACGGAAGCTACCCGGTGTATTCCTTTGCGACAGGCACCGGCACTGCGGGCAGGTATGCGGTTGACGTCAGCGGAACTTACTACCTCAACCCGGCTTATGACGAGGTGACCCAGCTTATCGCGGCGGGGGCTGCGGAGATAGTCGCGAATTACGACGTGGACGGACTTCATATTGACGACTACTTCTACCCTACCACCGAGTCTTACTTCGACAGCAGCGCATATTCCGCCAGCGGCTATGACAGCCTGTCGGAATTCCGGCTGGCGAACTGCGACCGGCTGGTGTCGGAGCTTTATAGCGCCGTAAAGTCCGCGAATCCAACTGCGCTTTTCAGCGTGAGCGTTCAGGGAAGCATCAGCAACAACTATGACCAGATGTACGCTGACGTGCGCAAATGGTGCACCCAGCCCGGATTTCTGGACGTTATGATACCGCAGATATATTACGGCTTCGAGAACTCCGCCGCCCCCTATCAGGCGACCCTTGACGAGTGGGACAGCCTTGCTTCGGCGGGGGGAATACCGCTGGTGGCGGGGCTTTCGGTGTCGAAGGTCGGCTGCGAAGACAAGTGGGCTGGCTCCGGCAGGTATGAGTGGATAAACTCCAGCGACATCATCAGCCGCCAGACCGCGGCGGCAAAGAAATGCAGCTCCTACGGCGGTATCGCGCTGTACAGCTACCGCAGCATATTCCAGCCGGAGCAGTTGGTCAGCGCGGCGGTTTCAAAGGAAATTTCAGCATTAAAAGAATTGATATGACATAACATGGGGAAAATAAAAATGAAACGATTTCTGAAAGGAATGACCGGCGCGGTGTTGGCGCTTGGTATACTGACTGCCAGCGTATTTGCGGAGCCAGCCGTGACGGCAGAAGCTTCTCCGGCAGATACCGCTGTCGCAGAAGAAGCGCTGACAGAGGAGTTTACCGCTGCGGACTTAATTTCCGGAGAGAGCATGGTATATCTGCAAAGCGGCATGAGGGCGGTGACTATCACCCCCACGGTGGACTTCTACACCGGGGAGCAGACTGACGCATCGCTTGCCGAGGAGCTTCCGGCTCTGTTTACGGAACTTTCCGGCTATGACATGAACGCGGTGGTGATAAACACCGACTGCGATGACGTGAAGTGCTACGACCTTGATATGGGCTCCGGCAGGGGCGCTCTTGGCGCGGCGATAGACTCCGCGCACGAAAACGGCTTCTGCGCTTATGTCCAGCTGGACGTCAATTCGCTGATAAACGATGTTATTGCGGACGGCGGCGGGCTGAAATCCGGCTTCTCGGCGGCGGCACACAAGTTTGTGATGAAATACGCCTGCGAAGGTATCCTTCTCACCAACTACTACACCAGCGACAGCCCGGAGATGTACGCTGAATACATGCGCAGCGGCTCCGGCATAGGCTATGAAAACTGGCTGTACGAGACCAACGAGTACATTATCCGAACTCTGTCCGAGGTCATCCGCCGCACCAGCAACACCACGGCGGTGGGGCTTCTCATCACCGACATGTGGGCGAATTACACCGCGAACGAGGACGGCTCTGTCACCGCCGATACAGTCCAGGCGCTGTATGACGGCTTTTGTGACACTCGGCAGTATCTCCGCAGCGGCTACGCGGATTTCATCATGGTAAAAGCTTACGGCACCGACAGCGACACGGCGCTCAACTTCGACAGCGTGATATCATGGTGGTACTCTCTTGCCGAGGAAACCGGGGTCAAGCTGTACACGCTGCACCTCAACGAGCGTATCGGGCAGTATTCCGGCTGGTACGAGGATCAGCTGCTGCGGCAGCTTTCGATACTTGAGGACTACCCGGACAACGGCGGCAGCTGCTTCAATTCACTGGCGGGACTGCGCAGCAACCTGCTCGGCTCGACCGACACGCTGCTGAAATACTTTGACGAGCAGATAAACACCGACACGCTGTTCGACACGCTGCAAATGACCTCGCCTACCCAAACGAATTTCGTTACATACGACTCAACGGTGAAATTCATGGGTACGTTCGACGAGAACTTTGACGTGCTGTTCGACGGCAAGAAGGTTACGCTGAACGAGGCGGGCAACTTCTACTTCCAGAAGGAGCTGAAGGTCGGCAGGAACACCTTCGTCATCGAGCACAAGGGCAAGAAAATAACCTACGTCATCGACCGACAGGTGGACGTACTGCGCTCTATTGAGCAGACAAAGGACATCGTTGTCGAGGGCGGCTCGCGGGTGACGCTTGAAGCGATAGCGTACAGCGGCAGCAAGGTAAGCGCGGTGATAGGCGGGCAGACTGTGAACCTTAAAGAAAAATCCGGCGCAGACGAGGACCTTGACGCAAACTCCGACTACGCGAGATTTGTTGGTCACTACCGCGTTCCAGAGGGAATGATCGGGCAGGAGCAGTACCTTGGCAGCGTAAGCTACTATGCGGTATACAAGGGCATTGAGGAATACATGACCGGCGGCGGTATAACCATAGCCGCAGAACCCGAGCCGCCGAAAGAGGTCGAGGTGGAGAGCTTTGTAGACGAGTCCAGCGTAGGCACAGGCGAGATCGTCGGAACTATCGCCCCGGTGGTGACTTCCGCAGAGTACATAACCTACATCAAAACGCTGAACAACCACACCACCGTGTACGACAGCCAGACCACCGGCTCTGCACCCTGCCCGGTGCTGTCGCAGCTGCCCGCAGGAACTCTGGACTATTACAAGAGCGCTTCCGGCGATTATGTCATCAGCACCAGCGGCAGAAGATACCTTGCGAGCGATGTTACGACATTCTACGACACCGGACTAGGTGAAAACAAGCTGTATGTCAAGGCAGTAGGCAACTACGGCGGAAAGAGCTATCTCAAAATACATCTGGACTACAAGTCGGCGTTCAATGTTACCACCCCGATAAGCTATGTGGAGCAGGACGACGGACCTTACGGCGTGACAAGCTATGCTCCCGACCGGGTGGAGATTGTGTTTGATAACGTCACAAGCGTGACAAAACTGCCGGATTTCGACAGCTGCTCGCTGTTCAGCGCGGGAAGCTGGGACACCGTGGAGCAGAACGGAGTGCCGAAGTTCCGGCTGACCCTCACACTGCGGCAGGCGGGAATTTACAGCGGCTGCGGCGCATATTATGACGAAAACGGCGACCTTATACTGACCTTTGATGTGCCGACCGCTTCCCTTTCCGGCAAGGTCATAGTCATCGACCCGGGACACGGATATGGTAAGTACGCAAATAAACTCGACCCGGGCGGTATTGGTAACGTCACCGAGCAGTCGGTGAACCTTGCGGTTTCTAAGGTGCTGGAGCAGAAGCTGACCGATATGGGCGCAACAGTGGTACGTCTGAAAACAGAGAGCGAGTTCATTCTTACTGCGACCAGACCGACTGTTGCAAGAGCCTACGGCGCGGATATGTTCATTTCTCTGCACTGCAACTCCGTGCTGAACGAGCAGGCTCACGGTGTTGAGGTGTACTACTTCACACCGTTCTCGCAGCCGCTTGCCAAAAGCATCAACGACAATCTGTCAGCGTACTATGACAACACGGTATATGCTGACGGAACCAACAGCAACCGCGGCGACAAGTACAGCTATTATTGGGTGACACTCCAGCAGGATTTCCCGTCGGTGCTGGTGGAAATGGGCTTCATATCCAACGAGCGGGAGTGCATGGTGATGGCTGACCCGGCGCACCAGGCGGGTATCGCGCAGTCCATTGCGGAGGGCGTAAAGTCCTACTTCGCCAGAAGCGCTCTCAGCTACTCCGGCAGCGGCAGCAGCGAAGCCCCGTACAATTCAGGCGGGGAAAATACTGAACCTACTCAGCCTGAATCACCGGATACCCCTGATACTCCAGACACGCCCGAGAACCCTGTAACTCCCGAAGAGCCTGATACACCTGATACCCCGGCGACTGCCGAAGTACCGGACATTCCCGAAATCCCCGAAACAGAGGAAGTTACGGCTGAACCGCCTTCCCCCGCAACTAACGAGCCTAATCCCCCCGAGAGCGAAGAAGCTCCGCCGGAGATATCGGTAGAAGTCCCGGACGAACCGGGCGGCGGTGGAATAAGAGTTGAATAACCACATGCGGCGCTGAAAAATTTCAGCGCCGTACTTGCATTTTGCAGCTGTATGTGATATACTTAAAACAGGGAATTTTCAGCGGGAAAGCTGAATATAATTACAGATAAAAAAATACACTGGAGGAAAATATATGTGCGGAATTGTTGGATATATCGGTCAGCGCGACTGCACCGACGTACTGATGGACGGTCTTGAAAAGCTGGAGTATCGCGGCTACGACAGCGCGGGTATCGCGGTTTTTGAAAAGACCGGAATAAAGACGGTGAAAACCAAGGGCAAGCTGGAGGACATGCGCAAAAAGCTGACCAACGAAGGAAGCCCGGTAGGTCACTGCGGCATAGGTCACACACGCTGGGCTACCCACGGAGAACCCAGCGACCAGAACTCCCACCCGCATTCCAACGGCAGAGTCACCATCGTACACAACGGTATAATCGAAAACTACATAGAGCTGAAAGAATTTCTCACCGAAAAGGGGTATGTGTTCAATTCCCAGACTGACAGCGAGGTTGTTGCCTGCCTGCTGGACTACTACTATTCCGAAAGAAACCCGCTTCGCGCCATTATGGAGACCGTAAAGGAATTGCAGGGCAGCTATGCGCTTGGCATCATGTTCAAGGACTTCCCGGACAGGGTGTACGCCACCCGCAAGGAGTCCCCGCTCATCGTGGGCATTGGCGAGGACGAGTACTTCATCGCCAGCGATATACCGGCATTCCTGCGGTACACAAAGAAGTACGCATTGCTTGACGACGACGATATCGTCTGCATGAAAAACGACAATATCGAGTTCTTCGACATACACGGGCTGCCGCAGCAGAAGGAGATAAGCGTTGCGGAATGGGACGTGGAGCAGGCGCAGAAGTGCGGCTACCCGCATTT
>JBJFGA010000021.1:0-5962 GCA_051892275.1 Oscillospiraceae bacterium
TTGTAATGGAATTACCTGCGTACCACCTGCCGACTGTGGGCAACATTCTCCGCTCCATGTGGGAGCGCGGCTGGTCGTTCATCAAGAAGGCGGGAACAATTATTCTGCTGTCCTCGGTGATAATCTGGGCTGGCTCGGTGTTTGGCAGTCTTCCGGACGGAGGGTTCGGTTTCAGCACTGAACTGGAGCTTGCTGAC
This sequence comes from Oscillospiraceae bacterium, assembly GCA_051892275.1. GTDB lineage: Bacteria > Bacillota > Clostridia > Oscillospirales > Ruminococcaceae > CAG-115. The sequence goes on from JBJFGA010000021.1 coordinate 198, forward strand.
AGTGTTCTCGGCATTATCGGCAACGCAATCTGCTGGATATTCGCGCCGCTTGGCTTCGGCGAACCTGCCGCCGCAATTGCGACTATAATGGGACTTGTCGCAAAGGAAGAGGTTGTCGGCGTATTTGGTGTGCTGGACTTCATGGGAATGACCGCGCTTGCGGGGTATTCCTTCCTCGTATTCAACCTGCTGTGCGCACCCTGCTTCGCGGCAATCGGCGCTATCAAGCGCGAGATGAACAACGCAAAATGGACGGCGTTCGCGATAGGATATCAGTGCCTGTTCGCGTATGCGGTTTCGCTGATGATTTATCAGTTCGGTCTGCTGTTCACCGGGGCTGTGAACGTTGTGGGACTTATCTTTGCGGTGCTGGTTCTGGCGTTCATGATATTCATGCTGGTAAGACCGTATAAAGAGAGCACAAAGCTCACTGAAAAAGTAAAAGTTTAAATGAGGCGATACCGCCGCGCCTATTTTGCGGGCGCGGCGGTTATTCTGAAAGGCGGGAATTATGTCAACTGTAATTATTTCGTTAGTGGTCGCACTTCTGTTGTTCCTTGCAGGAAGAAAGCTGTGGAAAGACAAAAGGGCAGGAAAATCCCTGTGCGGCGGGAAATGCTCCGGCTGCCCGAACTGCTGCGCCTGCCATAAGGAACACTCAAAATGAGCGAGAACATACAACTCACATACGCGCAGAAAAAGTACCTGTTCGCCATCTACAAACTCGGTCAGAACGGCGGCGTGGTGCAGTCATCTGAGGTCGCGAAGATAGTCGGGGTAAGCAAGGCAAGCACCGCGATAATGACCGAAAAGCTGGTGGAAAGCGGCTTCATAGAAAAGGAGCATTATGGCAGGATAGAACTTACCGAAAGCGGAATAAAGGCGGCGAACCCTATATTCACCAACTGCGTGATTATCCGGGATTTCCTCGAAAACGCTCTCGGTCTGGACGAAAAAACCGCCGACGAGGACGCGGTGCAGTTATCCGTTCACGCTTCGGAGAAAACCTTAAATCGCCTGTCGGAATACATTCTTGGGAGATGATAATGAAGTCCGAGGGCAGGCGCGTTGTCATGGTCGGCGACGGTATAAACGACGCTCCGGCGCTGCTGCTTTCCGGTCTTTTGGGGATTCTTTCACTGTCCGCTTCGGCGTTTCTGCACAACGCCTCAACAATGGCGATATGTGCAAAGAGCATGACAAAGCCGATGAAGTAATATTTCTCTCCCGGAGCAAATTCGGGAGAGATTTTTCCCGAAACCCCTTGACAATTCAGAAAAGATATGCTAAAATAACATCGTTACGTAACATTGTTATCAAGGCAGGTGAAGTACAGATGGCTGACCGTGAAACCCGGGAACTGCTTCTTGAAAGCGGCAAAAAGGAGTTCCTTGAAAAGGGGTACATGAAGGCTTCGCTGCGCAAGATATGCGCTGACGCGGGAGTTACCACCGGCGCGTTGTATTTCTTCTTCAAGGACAAGGAGGACTTGTTCGGCGCGATTTCCGAGCCGCCGCTGAAAGAGCTTACCGAGATACTGAACGGGCATTTTTCGGCTGACGTTGAAGCTATTTCACAGGCTCCCACGCTGAATGGCTTGAATGCTCATGAGCTTGTGGATCACGATGAATTTGTCTTACATCTTATTCATCACATATACAGCAATTATGACGCATTTATCCTGCTGCTGACTAAGTCGCAGGGGTCGAAGTATGAAAACTGCGTTGACAGCCTTGTGGATACCATTGAGCAGTTTTACCTAGCGCTGTCGGAGAAAATAGGCGCTCACTACGGCGCAAAAGTGAACCGATATATGCTGCACTGGCTCACGCACATGATGGTGGATTCCTTCATTCATCTCATAACTCATGAGTGTGATGAAGCAAAGGCGGTTCAGTATATGATGCGAATTATGAATTTCATTCTTGGCGGGTGGCAAAGAGCCGTTTTTGAATAAACGGCTTTTTTGATAAACTATACATAACAATGTTATTCTACACTAACATTCCGTCTGAAAGGCGGTATATATTTTTGTATAACACATAACAATGTTATGCTGATTTAACTTTTTGGGAGGTATTTCTATGTATCTGGAAGTAAAAGACGTGAAGAAAAGCTACGGCAGGGATTCAAGCTATATCCAAGTGCTGAAAGGCATTTCCACGGGAGTTGAGCGCGGGCAGATGTGCGTTATTCAAGGCACCAGCGAAAGCGGAAAATCCACGCTGCTGAACTGTATCGGCGGTCTGGATACAATGGATTCCGGCTCGGTAAAGGTGGACGGAAAGGAGATATTCGGGCTGAAGCCGAACGCGCTTTCCGATTACCGCCGTGACAATCTCGGGTTTATTTTCCAGTTCTATAACCTTGTGCCGAACCTCACCGTGCGTGAGAACATACAAGTCTGCGAGTACATCTCGGATAACCCGATGAAAATTGACGAGCTGCTTGACACCCTCGGACTTACCGAGCACCAAAACAAATTCCCCTCCCAGCTTTCGGGAGGACAGCAGCAGAGGTGCGCTATTGCAAGGGCGCTGGTGAAGAACCCCAAGCTGCTTCTCTGCGACGAGCCGACAGGCGCGCTTGACTCCAAAACCTCGCGGGATATCCTCATTCTGCTGGAAGAAATAAACGCGAAATACGGCACCACAATGCTCATCGTTACGCATAACAACGCGATAAAGAACATGGTTCACAAGGTCATAATAATCAAGGACGGGCTTATCAAAAAGGACTATGAGAACGAGGTGCGCGTTCCCGCTGCACAGCTGGAGGACTTATGATGAGAGTGCTGAATAAACGTATTTTCCGCGATTTGCGGGAGAATTTCCTGCGGTATCTGGCGCTGTTCTTGATGATAGTAATGGGAATGTACATAATCATTTCGGTTGTGGGAGCGGCGGAAGCAATTATCACAGGAACTGAAGAAAAAGGCACTGAAAACCATGTGGAGGACGGTCAGTTTTCAGTTTTCACACAGCTTACAGCACAGCAGGAAAAGGAGATAACCGATAAGGGAGTTACCCTTGAAAAGATGTTTTCCTTTGACGCAGAAATGTCCGATGAATCCGTGCTGCGTATATTCAAGGTGCGTGAAAAAATTGACCTTATCGACCTTGACGACGGAAAAATACCCGAGAATTCGGGGGAGATACTTCTCGAAAAGCGATATTGTGAAGAACATGAAATAGCTGTGGGGGATGTTGTGGAAATAGGCGGAAAAGGCTTTACCGCAACGGGCATTGGCACAGTCCCTGATTATGACGCGCCTACGAAAAATTTCTCCGATGGCTCGGTAGACAGCTCACTTTTCGGAATTGGATTTGTTGCACCTGATGATTATGAATTGTTGGGCAGCCTCGGAAAGACCGAGAGCCTGCGCTATGCGTACCTGCTGAACGGCAGTATAACGCATGGCGAACTTAAGGACATAATAAGCGGATTTGAGATAGACTATACCGACATTGAGGACGAGTTTTTCCAAGAGTACATTGCCGGGGAATCAGCCGGGAAGAGGAGTTTAAGGAGGGCATTTCCAAGCTGAAGAACGGTGCGGACAGCCTTGTTAATGCGCTGGAAAACGCCGGAGTAACGCAGGGTGAGCTTCATTCCGGCGCGGCGGAGCTTGCTGATGGAATGTCAGAACTACAAACTGAAACAAACCGCCTTTTGGACGAATTCTTCACCGTTGATATCGACAATCTTACCGAATTTGTGGAAAGGTCTGATAATCCCAGAATTGCCGCAGCCGCAGGCGATATGCAGATGAACAAGAGTGTCGGTCTGCTTGCAGGCGTTATAGTTATGGTGCTGTTCACCTATGTTATTTCGGTGTTCGTGATACACCAGATACAGCGCGAATCAAGCGTTATCGGCGCACTTTACGCGCTTGGCGCGAAAAAGCGCGATTTAATCTGGCATTACATTGCTCTGCCCACGTTAATCAGCTTTATGGGCGGTCTTGTAGGGTCTGCGCTTGGTTTCAGCAAATTCGGGATCAGCGTGCAAATGGCGGACACCTACAATTATTTTTCCGTTCCGGAGTTCCAGCAGATATATCCGTTGTATCTTATATTTTACGCGATGGCAATGCCGCCTGTTATCTCGGTGATAGTAAACTTCCTTGTGATAAACAAGCGGCTTTCACGCACGGCGCTTTCTCTTATCAGGAATGAGCAGAAAACAGATTTCCGCACAGGCGTTGACTTAAAGAAAATGGGCTTCCTGCGCCGTTTCCAGATAAGGCAGATGCTTCGTGAGGCAAGGACGGGTCTGACCGTGGTTTTCGGAATGTTCATCTCGCTTCTGGTATTTATGATGGCTGTCAACTGTTTTGTGCTGTGCAGCAATATAAAAGCCGATACGGTGCGTGATACTAAATACGAGTATATGTATGTGCTGAAATACCCGGAGGAAACGCCGCCTGAAAATGCCGGGGCATACTATGTGGAGTCGCTGTCTAAAACGGCATACGGATACACTCTCGACATAAGCGTAATAGGCGTTGATGATGACGATAAATACTACGGCGTTTCACCCGAGAAGGGCAAGAGCAAAATTACCGTAAGCGCCTCGGCTGCACAGAAATACGGTCTGAAAAAGGGCGACAAGCTGATACTGACCGACAGCGCAAGTGACATGGATTACGCATTCACGATAAACGACATCGCGGATTATTCGGCAGGTCTTGTGGTGTTTATGGATATAGACAGTATGCGTGAGCTTTTCGGGCAGGAGGACGATTATTACAATATGCTCCTTTCCGACAGCGCGACGGACATTGACGAGGGACGTTTATACTCGGTAACGACCCGAAGCAACATTGAACGTTCCTCGGCGGTATTCACCGAACTGATGATGCCTATGGTGATAATGCTGAGCGTTGTTTCGGCGATAATCTTCTGCGTGGTCATGTACTTGATGATGAACGTGATGATTGACCGCGCATCGTTCGGAATTTCGCTGGTGAAGATATTTGGCTACCGCACGGGAGAAGTTCGTAAACTGTATCTCAACGGGAACACGATAGTTGTCGCGCTGGGCGCAATCATTGCAATTCCTGCCTCAAAGCTGTTTATGGACGCAATTTATCCTTATTGTATTTCTAACGTCGCCTGCGGAATGAATATCGCGTTCCAGTGGTACTACTATGTGCTTATTTTCGCAGGGATAATGCTGATATACTTTATGGTAAATGCTCTGCTTACTGCGAAGCTGAAAAAAATCTCGCCTGCGGAGGTGCTGAAGAACAGGGAGTAAAACGGGGCAGATCCGTAGAACCGGTTTCTTTTCATTGACCCGTCGTGCGGCTTTTCGCCGTATGGCGGGTCAATAATTTACACTATTGCTTTTCACAACGGTTTTTAGAGGTTCCCTTAAATCAGTTATGTCTACTGCACCGGCAAGAATTCTTCTGTCGTTCTTTTCAATGCTCTTACCATTTTTTGCTATCATTTGTAGAACAACAAAAAATGGCATATATTTCATTGTATTGTTGACATCGGTGAAATATTGATGTATAATATAATTATAAGGTCACCTCTAAAAACCTCTTGTGAGCCAAAATGTGCAGTGCACTCCGTCTTCGTCGTCAAATCTCCTCATAAGGCATACAGTCTTACTTTGTCGGCTTTCCTAAAATCTGGAGCACCCTGCCCATTTTTGCTTTTCACAACGGTTTTTAGAGGTTCCCTATAATTAAGGCAATACCGCACAATTACCGGCTAACGCATGTTGTCCACAGTTGGGCGGCATCCTGCCGC
>JBJFGA010000022.1:0-5939 GCA_051892275.1 Oscillospiraceae bacterium
TGCTCCAAGAACCTCCAAATCGCCATTCCGCTTCGGAACGAATTGTGGACTTCTCCATACAAATGCGCAAATCCGTCTTTGTCAAAGCTATAAATTTCTGTGCAACTCATTTGCTCACCTCCAGCAGCTCCGGGTTGTCGTAGATGTTGCCGATAACAACCATTGTGCAACGGTTGATATAATACTCTGTCAACGGCATAGGCAGGCAAAACGGCTCAACTTTGCTTAATTCGTCGGTTGGTATGACTTCGTAATGCCAGCCAATAACGTTATCGACTGCCGTTTCTGTTTCCACGTCAATTACGCCGAAATTTCCGTATACGGCTTTAACAAGGTCTATAGGATTGTTGTTACACTGCAAAATATCCCCCTCGAAAATCTTCCTGCCGTTCTTGTCGGTAAGCCCTGTGAACTGGCAGACGGTTTCGGGGATAACATTATGATTTCTTTTAAACGCTCTGCACATTACAACATTGCCATCAGGATAGAAAATCGGTGTTCCATAAACCCATTCGCCGTTATCCGTCCGCTTACCGCGGAATAAAATTTCACGCATTGTCAGACCTCCTTATCGGAAAATAGTTCGATGATTTTTGGGCATTCGGTCACGAAACAATCGCGCTCCTCCCAATTCTCACAATTTGTGCAATAATTGTCCTGAATGTAGTCGGTTATTTGATCCCACGAAAATTCATTATCAACTTCATTGCAGAACTCTTGCTCTATGTTGTGGCAGTGGACGTGCATATCTCTGCTGAAAAATTCACCCTCGAATTTCCCGCGTTCTGAATAATAGTAATCACCGGCATTGATAACACGTCCGCATAATTCACAAAAACGCTTTTTCCGTGATCTGTGCTTGCTCTCGCTGTAAAACTCCATGCTCATTCCTGCACCTCCACTTCCTCCAAATCAGCCATAATCACGCAGAACGAATTTACCTCCCGCAGCTCTAGCGAATAAGTCCAGCCCTTATCCTTGCTGAACCTCGTCAGAACGCCGGTTATCTTACACGGAACAGAGATACCCATGTGCGTATGAACCACCACCTGCTCATTCTCAGCGGCGGCGGTGAAATCTCTAAGTTTCAAGTTTACCTTATCATATTCGCTGATGTATTGCTTTTTTAGGTGCCTTGCCATATCCTTTGGGATATTGCCCTCGTCGTAGTCCCGGCAGAGGTAGTAAATCTGCTGATACAGCATAGTTTCCAGCGCGCCGAAGTCCTTCGGCAGAACCGTTCTGCGCTTTTCCCGCGCGTCATTCTGTGCCATAAGCACGATTTCCTTGTCCGTCATGCGAAATAATCCTCCTCCCAGCTTGTAATCGGCGACGCGTTCTGCGCAACGTCCTCCGCAAAGCACGCATACCGCCGCGATTTGTCGCCGCTGTCGCTGATTATGCGCTTTGATTTATCCGAGTAATACAGATTTATCGGCGCGTCCGTAGTAATCAGCTTGCCGCCGATACGGTTTTTTGTGCAAGTCAGAATACTGTCGTACCCGCTCTCTTTGGCGGCTCTCTGGTAGTTCAGCACCACATCAACAGCGTTCGTGATGTCCGACGAACCGCTGACCGTATCGTTTGTGAAGTCGTCCCGGCTCTTTTTCGGGTGAGCCACCAGAATGACCGCCACGTCATATTTCAGCGCCAGCCGTTTCAGCCGCTTTACGAAATCGCTCTGCGCCCGGTAAAGGTCGCTCTGCGGGTCGATATCAAGTGCCGTCATAAGGTTGTCCACGCACACCAGCTTCACGCCGTACCGCCGTATAGCCACCTCTGCGGCTTCTATCACGCCGGAAAGCTCGTCGTCGTCAACGAACGCGTTGTCGTAAATATAAGCCTTGTCAGCGTACCACGCGCTTATCTGGGCGCTTATGTCGTCCCGCAGGAAATAGTGCTCGTCGCCATATTCGTTGAGGCAGGAAGAAATATTTTCGCCGCCAGCAAGCTGCATATCCAACCACGACTTGAAGTGATAGTCCGTAAGCTCTCCGCTGTACGCAAAAAAGGGAATGTCCTGATCCAGAGCCTCCGCGCAAAGCTGCGACATGAACGTTGACTTGCCCTCGCCGCGTTTTCCGGAGAGCAATATCACTTGCCCGAACACCAGACCGCCTATCACCCTGTCTAGCTCCCGAATATTGGTCTTGATCTTCGGAAGTGCGTTCAGATCTACGCTTTCGACTTCTGAAAGCCGCTTGATGTGCGGCGTTTCGCAGAGAACAGCGTTCTCAACGCAGGCTCTTACAGCTTTCACGCCGTATTTCCGCAGAATGTCGTTCGCGTCCTTTTCGCCGAGATAGTCCTCATATCTGACGTGATAAACCGGGAGCATAAGCCGCGCGGAAAGCGTTTTCAGCAGCGACATCTGCCCGTTTTCGTAGTCCCCGAAAACTATCACCCGCTTGAATTTATGTACCCAATCGAATGTGTGGTCGTTGTCCAGCCATGTGAAGCCCATAGCGCCCGTAGGCACGCTTACCGCATTGTCGAAGCCCGCCTCCGCGACGGACAGGCTGTCTATCTGCCCCTCGGTGATGATAAGCTGCTCAAAGTTGCGGCACTGCTGAATTCCAAACAGGATAGGCTCGGTGTTCTTCTCGCACCATTCCTTGTTCTTGTCTCTGGTCTTGTCGAAGTTCGTCTTGCGGTACTTGATGAACCTCACGTCGCCGTTTTCGTCGCAGAACGGGAACACCAGAATATTCGGGTCGTCCTTGCGGACCGTCAGCTTGTACCGCCGTGTGACCTCCTCCGAGATTCCACGCGAAGCCATATATTCGACAGCCGCCTGCTTCGTCACTATCTCTTTTCGCGGAAATGTCTTGTACTGCTTGCGGCTGCGGCTGTCGTCCAGACCGTCAAGGTGATAACGGAAATCCCGCGCCATCTCCACGAAATGTCCCTGTGCGCCGCAGGTCGCCCGGAAGCACTTGTAAGCGCCGGTATCAAGATTAATACTGAACGTGTCCTTGTCGCGGCTGTCACCGCCGTTACAGTAGGGGCAATATTTGTAGAACAGCTCCCGGCCTTTTTCGTGCCAGTCCTCAGTAAGCTGCCGTGTCAGTCCGTAGACGTCCTCGTCTTTGAGTTCATAGCTCATCAGAAATCATGCCCCTCTCTTGCCTTCCACCCGGTGAATTCTTCCGCAGGGTTCTCCGCGCAAGCGGAATTCGCCGAAGGCGTATCTTCTTTTATATTCTTTATATTCTTATATTCTTTAGTTGATTGGGCTGACGTTGGGCTTCCGTTGGGGGAGCGTTGGGATTTCGTTGGGCTACCCTGAAAGCAATCGTAGTTATTCAGCGTTATTATGCTAAATCTAGCGTTGGGTTCAACGGTGATTTCTCCGGTTAGTTTTAGCTTCTTAATAGCGTCATGTACTGTATGGACATCAAGCCCTACTGCCGCAGCTAAATGCCTGTAAGATGTCACCAGTTGACCGCGCTTGATTTCCTTGCCTTTCCAAATATTATCTTTTGGATTTGCCGTGAGAAACAAGTGCAGATACACCACCTTAACGCTGACATCAGTATACCAGCCCCATTTCGTGAAGCTCCTGAACAGCTTCACCCAGCCGGTCGAAGTATCAGCCGTTGTCCTCACCTCTTTCCAAGAAATTCCGCAGCTCATACCGCAGTATCAGCGCAATTATCCGCCCGGAGCTTTCCGCCTTGCAGAACACCGGAACGAGATCATACCGTGCTGTCCATGCCGCTAAGCTCGCCGCGAATGATTTCGGCGGGAGTTTGCTTCGGTACTTTCCCGCCAGCAGATTTTCCCATGTGGCATTCTCAACCAGCAGATATATCTTCGCGCCCGCCAGCTTCGCCCGAAGGAATTCCCGCTCGAATCGTCCGCGCTCTCTGCCGAAACACAAGGCAAACTCGTCAAGGCTCATTTTACGCTCTATTACGGCGATTTCTGCAAGGGATATAACTTCATCACCTACAGACGTTTCTGCCGTATAATCGCCGAAATCCAGCTTTCTGCGCGATATCTCCGGCGGGGGAACGCAAGCGGCGAACCTTTTCCGGAACGCCGCTGTGTCCTGCTCTCTGGTGTCCGCGATAATGCGCATATCGTCAAGAGCCTTGTCCACCTCAAAGTGTGAGTATTTCATCAGAACGGGTAGTCGTCGTCGCCGGAAGCCGCGCTGTCAGTTCCGGAGGAAGCCTCAGAAGCCTCGGAAAACCCTTTCAGCAGCTTTTGCTTGGGAACGGTAAACTTGCCCTCCTTGATACGTTTGATGTCCGTGAAGCGGAATATCTCCGGCGAAAAGCCGCGCTTGCCGTCAATGTCGTACTCCTTATCACGCACCAGAATGCCGACCTTAAGCCCTTTGAGTGCGGTTTCGTCCCAGTCCCAGTGGTAGCCCTTGTTGCTGTCCTCCAGAGCGTCGGTAACGGATTTCAGAACGGACTTTGTGTACTCGTCCTTTTCGGAGCCGTCGTCGGTGGGGACATAAAATCTCGCCACACCGCGCCACTTCTTGTCGTCGCGGGTGTTGTTGTCAAAGTCCTGCTTGTAGTAGTCCTTGTACTCCCCGGCGGTGATGTCCACGGCGATCTCAAGGCGCTCATAAGAGCCGTTTGAGCCGTCGTAGCTTACCACTTTGGCATTGATTATCTTTGCCTCATAGCCGCCCGCAGGGAGCTTCACGCGCTCGCCTGCCGCCTTTACTTCTTTCCAGTTGCTTGGTTTTTTCATGTTACTTTTCCTCCTGTGATTTTGTTAATCCGTAGTATTCACGGATCATAGTATCGACCATTTTCAGGTCGTTGTCGATTTCGGTCTGCTCGAACATTCCGAGCGGAGATTTTGCGGTAGAGCGTCCCTCTGATTGAGTAATAAAATGATGTCCGTTTTCGTCTGCTTCGCACAGCAACACGATACTGAACAGCCCCTCAACGGTAAGCTTCTCTTTGAGCATTTTCCCCAGCGTTTTAGCGTGGCAGAAACCGTCTTCCACCTCAACATGGTGGAGAAAATACACTATCGTGCTATCATCAGTATCGTTGATTACCGACTGCAAAAGGCTGTAAAAATTCAGCGCCATGTTGGTGAATTTTTCGTAGCCCTTTTCCTTTGCGTTTGCGAACATCTCAAAGCACATCAGATACTGGCTGTCGTCGATTGCGTAGCAGTGTAGCAGATTCTTTTTCAGCGACTTCATGATGCCGCTGTATGTAGCCTGGTTGACCAGCTTCATTCCCGCAGACCGGAACGGCAGCGGCTTGGAAGCCACATTGAAGATCCCTATCTCGCCGGGTGAGAAGTTCCGCAGGGAGGTGCTTTTCCCCGAACCGCTCTCGCCCATGATCATTACCGGAATTCCCATATCGTCACCTCACTTTATCGTTATGGACGGCTTCTTTTCAAGGCTTACATAGGGGACGTCCTCGCCGCAGGAGAGCGCCGCCTTGACCGCCTTTTTGCTGATCTCCGGCTGTTTGTAGCTCAGCAGATCGTCGCGCCCGTTTTCCTGCGCCCATGAAATGAGAGCCTGTTCGTCGGCTATCTTGACGCTTTCCCGACCGTCAGATACAGACAGCGCCGCTCTTGGCATTTCGATTTTACGGCGGTTTATGCGGGCCATGATATCCAGTAAGTAGGCGGAAATCGACTTTGCCTTGTTGGCTTCGCGCTTTTCACGCAGTTCCAGTTTCTTGCGCTCGGTGGATATAGCGGCGGCTCTGGCTGTAAGTTCTTTCTGATAGCAGGCAAGGCTTTCTAGCTTTTCCTCAATTTCGCCCTCCAGACCGTCCAGCGTGTCGAACCATGCCTGCAAAAGCTCGTTTTTGTATTCGACAACATCGGGGATAAGGTCGCCGTTCTCGTCGGTATACATGCCGTTTTCAAGCTGTGTGAGTTCGTATTCAATGTTGTTGATACGATCAAATTCGTTGAACAGCCGCTCGTAGTTCTCGGAAAGT
>JBJFGA010000023.1:0-25006 GCA_051892275.1 Oscillospiraceae bacterium
TTTTGCCAACCGTATCCACATAGTACCCCCTGCACCAGAACGACCGGTTTCCGTACTTGAACTTCAGGTTACCATGCCTTTCGTGGAATATTACACTGCTTTTTCCTTTGAGGTATCCCATGAAGCTTGACACGCTCATCTTCGGCGGTATCTCTACAAACATGTGCACATGATCGGGGCAGATTTCTGCCTCGATTATTTTTATCCCCTTCCAATCGCACAATTCCCTCAGTATCTTTCCCATTTCCACACGATACTCCTGCAGCAATATTTTCCTCCGATATTTCGGTGCAAACACTATGTGGTACTTGCAATTCCACGTCGTATGTGCTAAACTATTATTGTCATTCATTTGACTTTCCTCCTCTGGTTTTGTTGTGCAGTTGCCAGACCGCACTTCCATTATACCAGTTGGAGGATTTTTTTCTACTCACCGCTAAAGCTCTTTTGAACCCCCGGCATTGCCGGGGGTTTTCGTTATACAATAACGAAACTCCCGGACGAAAATCCGGGAGTTTTTTGAAATGTATTAAGGAAACGCTGATTAAACCAAATTCGCCCCGCTCAAACCCGCATACTCACGCGGCTGAATTTGGTACGCTTCGCTTTAATCAGCGTGTCCTTAGTCTTCGCTGTCGTCGTCCGCGCCGTCCCAGTTGTGCCATACGTTCTGAACGTCGTCGTTGTCGTCGAGGGCTTCGAGGAGGAGGTTCATCTTCTTAATGTGATCCTCGTCGGTGAGGGTGGTGTATGTAGAGGGAACCTGCTCTGCCTCGGCGGATACAACCTTGTAGCCCAGCTTGCCGAGAGCCTCGGACACCTGCGATACAACAGACGGGTCGGTGGTTATCTCAACCACGCCGTCCTCGAAGCTGAAATCATCGCCGCCGGCTTCAAGGATATCCTCCATCGCCTTGTCCTCGTCAATGTCGCCGTCCTCGTTGTCAAGCACTATAATGCCCTTGCGCGAGAACATGAAGGATACACAGCCGGACGCGCCCATGTTGCCGCCGAACTTGTCGAAGTAGTGACGTATCTCGCCCGCAGTACGGTTTCTGTTGTCGGTAAGGCACTCAACTATCACAGCCACACCGTTCGGGCCATAGCCTTCGTATACACAGTCCTCGTAGTCGTTCTTCTCTGCGCCGCCGGCTGCCTTCTTCAGCAGTCTGTCGATGTTATCGTTCGGGATATTGTTGCTCTTTGCCTTCTGAACAAGGGTGTACAGGCGGGAGTTGTTAGCGGGGTCTGCGCTGCCGGTTTCCTTGATGCAGACAAGTATCTCACGGCTGATCTTGGTGAATACCTTTGCCCTTGCGCCGTCCTTTTCTCCCTTCTTGCGCTTGATGGTGCTCCATTTTGAATGTCCTGACATGTTATCTTCTCCTTAATACTTTATTATCGTTGATCCAGCTTCTGGAAGCCCTTTCCAAGAACTTCGCTCGCGCCGGTTATTATCACAAACGCGTCCGGGTCAATTTCCCTGACGATGCGCTTTACCTTGACGTACTCGTTTTTGTGTACTGCTATGCAGATGACCTGACGTTCCTCGCCGCTGTATGCGCCCTCGCCGTGAAGCAAGGTCACGCCGCGCTTCATTTCAAGCAGCTTCGGGGCTATTTCCTGCGGTTTCTGCGAGAAAATCATAAGGAACTTGCCCTCAAGACCGCCGTATACCAGCGCGTCCATCACCCGGGACTCCACGAATATCGCGACTATCGCGTACAGCACCAAGTCAAGGTTCTTGTACACAAAATAACCCAGCGCAGCAACTGCCGCGTTGATGATAAGCGAAATAGTCCCAAGCTTCATTTCCGGGCGGAAGCGGTTGATTATCTTGATCACGATATCCGTACCGCCGGTAGTGCCCTCGCGTACGTAGACTATACCAAGCCCCGCACCCATCAGCAGACCGCCGAAAACCGTCGCCAGAATTCCGCCGCCGGTTTGAGCGATGTACACTGGCACTGCGCTGAACGCGTAGTCTGTCATGAACGACAGCACCACAACAGATATCAGCGTGCGAACCATTACCCGCTTGTTCAGCAGAATGAACCCTGCCACGATAAGAGGAATATTCATCAGACCGATGAGCGTTCCGACCTTCCAGTCGGTGACGCTGCTGATTATTGTCGCAAGACCGGTAACTCCCCCCGGCGCGATATCGTTCGGCGAAGTGAAGCAATGAACGCCCAGCGCGTAAATGCCCGAACCGATGATTATTATAACAATGTCCAGAAACCAGCGCAGTACTGCCCGCGCCTTGCCTGAACCGGAACTGCTGCCTTTACTGCCCATAACGCACCTCGATTCAAACCGGGAGCGCCTCGCATATCGCCGAGAAAAGCTGCTCAATGCGCTCCTGCTGCCCTGAAAGACTAAGGTAGCCGAACAACGCTTCCAGCGCTGTTGCGCGGCGGTACTCCGACGGCTTTGCGCTTTTCGGGACGGAAATCCCGCCCGCGTTCCTGCCGCGGCGCAGAATGTCCGCTTCACGCTCGGTCAGCAGCGGCTCGATGACCTCCACTGCTTTCGACTGGTAAGAAGCCCGTACCTGCTCCACCGCAAGATCGTGCAGCCTGCCGGCGTTTGTGTTTCCGCGCAGCACTACTGCCCGCCTTACCAGAAGCTCATAAACGCAGTCGCCGTAGAACGCAAGCACGTTCGGGCTGTATGCCCCCGCTTCCTGCTCGGTCATTCACATCAACCTTTCAGTATGTAGTATACGCAGCTGTATTCCTCGCAGTGCATATCGAAAATACCGTACTCCTTGCGCAGCTCGCTCATGCCGAGGGATACAGTGCTGTCCTCACGGTGTACCCCCGCGTAGCTTTCGCCGGCGGCAACCAGTGGGTCGTAATACCCTGCATACCAGTCGGACTTCGGCGCGATGTAGAAATCCCGCACCTTGTACCCCTGCTCCTTAGCTAGCACCAGAACCTTGTCCAGCGGCAGTATCTGCCCGAACCTGCGCTGACAGAACACCTTCGTGTCTGGCGAGGGGTCAGTAAGCCAGCTCACCGCGCGGTACACCAGCATTCCCCCGGGATTCAGCTTCTCGCGAAGCTGCTCCAGCCGCTGCACGCAGCCGTCGAACTCCACGATACCGTTGTACCACACGAGGTCGTACCCCTCGCCGGGCAGCTCAAACAGCTGCACCGCGCCGGAATCAAGCCCGGCGGCACTGCCCTGCTCCGCCCGGAATGCGTCTGTGAACGCAGCTCTGAGCGCACAGCCGTATTTCTCCGCGATAAGCTGCGGTGTGGAGATATCGTCCCCCACGAACAGCGCGGATTTCGGTGAAATGTCCCCCAGAAGCGCAATTACCTGCCGCGCGGTGTCAATACTGCCCGGCGAGGAGCGCTCCATATCCTTTAACAAAACGCTGATGAAATTCATGTTCAGCCCCCGGAAACACTCAGTTTCTCACGGTTATCTTACATAGTTGAATTCAAAGTCATAAATGGAAACAAGGTCGTCCTCCTGAATTCCCTGCCGCTCCAGTTCGTCGATTATGCCGCTGGAACGCAGCACCCTCTGGAAGTACTGAAGGCTCTCGTAATCGTCCATGTTGCAGGTTTCCAGTATCGGCGCGAGGAACTGCGCCTCGACAACGTAAACACCATCGACCTTCTGAACGGTGAAGCTGTGCTTCTCGTTTTCAAGCTGCTCCAGCTCCTGCATGGTGAGCGGCTGCACCTCGAACCGCTTGGGCGGCGGCAGCTTTGAAAGTTCCTCCGCAACGCAGTCCATAAGCTCCTGTGTGCCCATTGTGGTCGCCGCCGAAATGGTGAAAAACGGCAGCCCCTGTGCTTCGATAAAGCTGCGGAACTCCGCTATCTGCTCCTCGGTCGCCATGTCGGACTTGTTCGCCGCAACTATCTGCGGGCGCTCCGCAAGCTCCTCGGAGAAGTTGGCAAGCTCCCTGTTTATCTTCTCGAAATCGTCCTTCGGGTCGCGACCCTCTACGCCGGAAACGTCCACCACATGGACTATGAGCCTGCACCGCTCCACATGCCGCAGGAACGCGTGTCCAAGACCCACGCCCTCGCTTGCGCCCTCGATAAGACCCGGGATATCCGCCATTACAAAGGACTGTTCACCGCGCTTTACTACACCAAGAACCGGGGTCAGCGTGGTGAAGTGGTAGTTCGCGATCTTCGGCTTTGCGGCGCTGACAATGCTTATCAGCGTGGACTTGCCAACGTTCGGGAAGCCCACCAGACCAACGTCCGCCAGCAGCTTTAGCTCCAGTATAACATCGAACTTCTCCCCCGGGAAGCCGGGCTTTGCGAACCGCGGTATCTGACGGGTCGGGGTGGCGAAATTCGCGTTGCCCTTGCCGCCTCTGCCGCCCTTTGCGACAACCACCGGCTCGTCGTCCGAGATGTCCGCCATGATTCGCCCGGTGTGGGCGTCCTTGACGATAGTCCCCCTCGGGACGCGGATAACGGTCGGCTCCATCGACTTGCCGGAGCAGCGCTTTGCGCCGCCGGGTTCGCCGTCCGGAGCGATATATTTCTTCTTGTAGCGGAAGTCTATCAGCGTGGAAAGATTGTCGTCTGCGACAAACACGATATCGCTGCCCTTGCCGCCGTCGCCGCCGTCGGGACCGCCCGCATTGACATATTTCTCACGGTGGAAGCTGACCGCGCCGTTGCCGCCGTTTCCCGCTTTTATGGAGATCTCTACCTTATCTACGAACATTTCTTCCGCCTCGCTTTCTGTACTATCATTCCCGCAGTGAACTGTCAAATTCACGCGGTACTTCAAAATAATTCAAGCCGGATTTATGCAATCCGGCTTAATTGTTGTGAGATTGCAGAAATTAGTCAGCGTAAACGCTTACCTGCTTCTTATCTCTGCCGAGGCGCTCGAACTTTACAGTGCCGTCAATAAGAGCGAACAGTGTGTCGTCAGAACCCTTGCCAACGTTGTTGCCAGCGTGAATGTGGGTGCCTCTCTGTCTTACCAAAATGCTGCCTGCGCTTACCTTCTGCATGTCAGCGCGCTTAACGCCAAGTCTCTTGGACTCGGAGTCACGGCCGTTCTTGGTAGAACCCATACCTTTTTTATGAGCGAAATACTGTAAATCAAGTCTAATCATTGTAATATCCTCCTGTTATCATTGTGTAGCACGGGAAATCATCTTTCCCTTACCTCAACCTTTACCCCGGGATACCTTTCCGATATGTCCTGCATGTGGTCAAGAAAGGCTTCCAGAAGCTTTACGCTGGGTGTGTCAGAGCTGTTCAGGGCGAGAACTATGCGGTTTTCCTCCACCGTGACATCTGCGTCCGCGAGGAAGAAGTCGGTGATGGTGTTGCAGGTCAGCGAAACTGCGGAGGTGACAGCGGAGCAGACTATGTCATTCCCCTCTTCTCCGTAGCCGGCATGACCGGTGAACTCAAACCCGTTCAGCGCACCATTCTGCCTGAAAAATACCGCCCGAAGATTATGCGTTGATCGCTTCAATTCTTACCTGGCTGTACGGCTGTCTGTGACCCATCTTGCGCTTGCTGCTCTTCTTGGGCTTGTAGGTGAAAACGGTGATCTTCTTGGACTTGCCGTTCTTCAGCAGAGTAGCCTTTACGCTTGCGCCGTCAACATAGGGAGCGCCTACGGTAACGCCGTCGTCCTTGCCTACCATGATTACCTTGTCGAATGTGATCTCGCCCTCGGCTTCGAGCTTCTCAATGAAAACGATATCGCCCTCTTTTACCTGATACTGCTTTCCGCCGGTTTCAATTACTGCGTACATTTGTATTACCTCTTTTTATTCAGACTCGCTGCGTCGGGGTTGCATTTCTGCCTTACGAGCTGTCCTTTTTGCTTCGGGACATAACTCACCCTGCACATGCGGCAATAAGATTATAGCACAACCAAAACGATTTGTCAAGGGGTTTATGCGAATTTTTTACAATTTCAATGACGGCGCACATTTTTCCGCACACACTGTTGCATTATTCCAGGATTTGTGTTACAATAATCCTTGCAAGGAGTGATGAAAATGGAACTGCGAAAAGCGCGGCAGTCCGACCTTCCCCAGCTGCGGACGGTTTACGCTGATATAGTTGAAAACATGGTGCTCTCCGGGGTAGATCTGTGGAACGAGTACTACCCCTACGAGGCATTCCCCGGCGACATTGAAGCAGACCGGCTGTGGCTGCTGTGCGATGGTGACATTATCGCCGGTGCGTTCGCGCTGGAGCTTTACACCGACAGCGGCGGCGTGACATGGGAACAGCCCGGCGTTCCCGCCATGACCCTTATGCGGCTTGGCGTGAACCCGGCGTACCAGCGGCGCGGTATCGGAGCAGGTTGCGTCGAGTACGCGAAGGACATCGCCCGGGAGCGCGGGTGCAGCTACCTGCGGCTTTTCGTGGTGGACATCAACGTCCCTGCGGAGCGGTTCTACATCAAATGCGGCTTTGTCAGGGGAGAGGGGCAGCATATCGAGCACATCGCTGACCTCAGTCCGGACGGACTTATAGAATACGGCTATGAAATAAGGTTGTGATAATTATGATACAGAAGCTTACACAGAAGATGACAGAGTATTTCACCGGCGACCCGAAGCGGATACAGCATTTTATTAAGGTGCATTCTTTTGCGCGGTATATCGGGCTTTCCGAGAAGCTGCCGGAGCATGAACAGTTCCTGCTGGAATGCGCCGCGCTGCTGCACGACATCGGCATTAAGCCCGCCGAAGCGCAGTACGGCGAGTGCGGCGGCAAATTACAGGAGCAGCTTGGTCCCCCGGAAGCGGAGAAAATACTCGCCGGGCTGGACTTCCAGCCGCAGGACGTGGAGCGTATCTGCTATATGATAGCCCACCACCACACCTACACCGATATTTCCGGCAGGGATCTACAGATACTCATTGAGGCTGACTTCATCGTCAATCTCTACGAGGACGGAGAGTCGCTGAATGCCGTACAGACGGTGTACCGAAAGATATTCCGCACCGAAAGCGGAAAGGCTCTGCTGCGCACCGTCTGGGCTTTACCGGAGGAGCGATCATGAGATTTATCGCCGCCGTCATCGCTTTTGTGCAGAATGTGGAGCGGTTCGCGGCATTTATCGCGAACGGGGCGCGGAAACGGCTCGGAAAGCACACCGACATGGTGGTAAGACTGCTCAATTACCTGCTCATAATCGCGGGTATCGCAAGCCCCATGCTATTCTGGCTGACGAACGCGCCGCTCTGGCTGGAGATACTGCTGATGACGGTGTATATCATCTATATTATAGTGTTCTGCATTTACCCCTCGCTGAAAAAATACCCCACCTTCCGGCTCAGAATGCTTGGCGACGGCGCTGAGCATATCCTCACCTTTTTCGTCACCGGGACGATATGCCTGGTGTTCTCGGGATTCGTGCTGTGGGGAGTTCTGGCGGAGGTCATTCCCACTGGGACTGGAATTGCGACCGGGGTCGTGCTGTTCCTTGCCGAACTGGTCATCTTCTGGAACGGCATTATCCGGGTGTACTGCACCTCGGTCAGCCTTGGGATAAAGTACCGCGCGTGGGGTATCGCCTTGGGCATGGTGACACCCGCAAACCTTGTAGTGCTGTTCCTTATCTACCGTCAGGTGCGGCGGGAATGCGACTTCGAGGTGGAGAAAGCCATCATGAACAAGGAGCGCCGCGACGACCAGGTATGCCGCACGAAATACCCGATACTGCTGGTGCACGGAGTATTCTTCCGGGACAGCCACATTCTGAATTACTGGGGCAGGATACCTGCGGAGCTTGAAGCGAACGGCGCGGTGATATTCTACGGCGAGCAGCAGTCGGCGGCTTCGGTGGAGAAGAGCGCCACCGAACTTGCGGAGCGCATTGAAACACTGGTGAGAAAGACCGGCTGCGGCAGGGTGAACATCATCGCCCACTCAAAGGGCGGGCTGGACTCTCGCTATGCTATATCACGACTCGGCGCGGACAAATACGTCGCCTCGCTTACCACAATAAACACCCCGCACCACGGCTGCCTTTTCGCGGAATACCTGCTGAACAACGCGCCGGACAGCTTCGTAAAGACCGTGGAAAACATCTATAATTCGGCGTTCAGGAGGCTTGGCGACCATGAGCCGGACTTCCTTGCGGCGGTAAGCGACCTCACTAACAGCAGCTGCGAGGAATTCAACAAAAACACCCCGGATATGCCCGGGGTAATGTACAGAAGCGTTGGTTCACACGCGCGGTGTTCAAAAAGCGGACGTTTCCCGCTGAACATGTCCTACCCGCTGGTGAAGAAGTACGACGGCGACAACGACGGGCTTGTGGCGCTCACCTCGGCGCCGTGGGGGGAAGATTTCACAGTGCTTCACCCCTCCGGCAAGCGCGGTATCACTCATGCGGACGTTATCGACCTCAACCGGGAGAACATTCCCGGGTTTGATGTCAGGGAATTCTATGTGCAGCTGGTGAACGGGCTGAAAAAACGCGGGCTTTAGCGGGCGCGTCACTGCGGGCTTTCTTCTTTCCGTCTGAAGCACAGCGCCGCCGGCAGGAGCAGCCCTGCCCCCGCCGCTATTTCAAGCGGATAGATGAACAGCGTTTCCTGCGGAATTATCATGGGCAGCATTCCCAGCGCCCCGGCGGGGGGAATGAACATCTTCGCCCCGCGCATTATCAGCAGTGATACTACGACCGACAACGCCGCAGCAATGGTGAGCGGGAGTCCGGCGATAACGCACAGCAGATACCGCAGAGCCGCCCCTGAAACCGCACAGCCAATGATGATCAGCAGCGTTTTCAGCGGTCTTTTTCGTGCGCCGCTTTTTGGGTTTGAGAACTCGGTAAACGCCACCAACAGCGGCGGGGCTACGCACAGTCCGAAGCCGAAATGTATCGCCGGAACTGCGGCTGCCGCAGCCACGGCAGTCCTCACCGCCGCGGATATCCAGCAGAAGCCGTCAGGTCGGGGCATGGGGGTGAATTCCTCGCGGTCGTACTGCCCTGAGCGTTCAAGAAGATACTGTGCAAGCGCCGTCAGCAGCGTCATTGTCACCGCTGAAACGGGGTAGATGATGGTTTCAGTGCCCATAAGCACCGGGAGCGCCGCCGCGGATATCATCGGCGCGAAGCTGGTGCCGGAGCAGAGATACAGCACCTGACACAGCCCGTAGGCAAGCACTAAGTTTGCCGCCTTTGGAAGCGGGCTGAACCTCACGATAAGTATGCCCGCCACCGAACACAGCAATATCATCAGCACCATGCGCACCCGGCTCACCCGCCAGGACTGCTTCGGGGCAGCTATCGCGCCCACAGTCAGCGCGGTTATCTCCGGGAAGATGATCTCTTTTTCGCCGAGAAGCCCGGACGCTCCGACCATTACCGCCGCAAGAAGCACGCACACGGCGCTTCTAAGGGCGAAGTTCCTGTTTTCCTTTATCAATGCAACAAATCTCCTGTCAAATAATGCGAGATCATTATATCACGAAAAACAGCGCAAGTCAACCACGTATATTAATGAGGTGAATTTATGGACATAAGCCGGAGCCGAAAAGAGAGCCTCTACGAGCAGCTCTACACCGAAATAAAGCAGGCTATCCTCGCCGGCAGGATAACCGACGGAACGAAGCTGCCGTCAAAGCGAGCGCAGGCGGAGCGGCTGGGTATAAGCGTGGTGACGGTGGAAAACGCCTATGCACAGCTTCTTGCCGAGGGCTACATCACCGCCCGGGAGCGCAGCGGCTACTATGTCTGCGCGGGTGAAGTGCCCGGGCTTGAATCCGCCCCCGCAGCCGAGAGCGCCCCCACGGAGCAGCCGGACTTACCGCCAGAGCAGTTACAGCCGGAAGTGCCTGCTTCATCAAGCGGCGGGAACACACCGTTCCCGTTTTCGGTGTGGACAAGGCTCATGCGGTCGGTCATTCTGGAAAAGGGGAGCGACATTCTCGCTCCTGTGCCGCCGGGGGGCGCTCCGGAACTTCAGCGGGCAATTTCCGCTCACCTGAAGTCGTTCCGCGGGATAAACGTGCCGCCGGAAAGGATAATCGTCGGCGCGGGAACAGAGTACCTCAACAACCTGTTAGTACAGCTTCTGGGGAAAAATCTCACCTACGCAGTGGAAAACCCCGGCTACCACAAAACCGCCCGGATATACCGGCTGAACGGCGCGCTCTGCCTGCCGATAAGCCTTGATGGTCAGGGTATCTGCGCTGAACAGCTGTACTACAACAATGTTGACGCGGCGCACATCTCCCCGGCGCACCACTTCCCCACTGGTATCGTCATGCCGATATCCCGGCGGCTGGAGCTGATGAAGTGGGCTTCAAGGCGAAACGGCTACATCATCGAGGACGACTACGACAGCGAGTTCCGCTGGAGCGGCAGACCTGTTCCCACGATGTTCGAGCTGGACACCTCCGGCAGGGTCATCTACATGAACACCTTCAGCATGACCATTGCACCGTCGGTGCGAATTGGTTATATCTGCCTGCCGTCCGACCGGGATTCCTCCGGGCTGTTCGACCTGTGGAAGGAGCGGCTGGGCTTCTGTTCCTGCCCTGTTCCGGCGTTTGAGCAATACACCCTCGCGCGGTTCATCTCCGAGGGTCATTTTGAGCGGCACATCAGCCGTATGCGCAAGCACTACCGCCGGGTGCGGGAGCTTACCCTCGCCCTCGCGCAGCGTTATTCCAGGGGGAATGCCGACATCACCGAGGAAAACTCCGGGCTGCATTTCCTGATGAAGATACCGGTATCTTCGCCGCTGCCGGAGCTTTTCGCGCAGTGCGGCGTGAAGCTATCGCCGCTGACAGAATACTACGACGATGACAGCGATATCCCCGACGGTATAGCGGACTGTTTTGTGGTGAATTACAAGGCGGCGGACGCGGAGAAGCTGGAACTGATGAACGGTCAGCCGGGCAATTAAACGAACTGGGAGGGGCAAGCCCCTCCCCTACATTATTTCCGTGCAAATCATCGTGCTTACAGTCGCAGAATGACCGCGCTCATATCGTCCTCCGATCCGGCGGCTAGTGCGCTGTCCAGCAGTTCCCGGCAGGCGGCGAGGTCATTCGCGGCGGCGGTGATGATATCCTCCATCCTGTCCAGTTCAAGGAAATCGTGAACCCCGTCCGAGGTGATGAGCAGGCTCCCGGCGGCGGGAATGTCCGTAAGCTGCGGGCGGAACAGGCTGTTCGTGCCGCCGCCAAAACAGGCGGTTATCTCGCTGCGGCTGCACTGCTGCGCCTCCTCTGTCCTGCCTAGAGACATGTAATAGTTGTAGGTTGTCATGTCGCTGGTGAGCTGCTTTAAGTACCCGCCCTGTATTGAGTACACCCGGGTGTTGCCGATATGGAGCAGCTTCACAGCTTTATTCTCCGCAATGAACACGCCGGAAAAGGTCGCCGCCATCTGCGCCTTGCCGGGGGTTTTCTGGGATAGCTCCAGCAGCCCGGCGTTCACCCCGGCGATATCGTCCATGTCCGTGGAACAGCCGTATATACGCTCGCAGACGTACTGCGCCGCGATATCTCCTCCGGCATTTCCGCCAACGCCGTCAGCTATCCCCACGACCGCGGGCAGCTCTGTCCTGCCGCTCCACTCGTCACAGACCAGTATTCTCCCACCTACAAGCACCCTGTCGTCACTTGCGGTTTTTCCCCTGCCCATTCGGGTGATGGCACTGACCTTCATAAAACTCACTTCCTGACACAATTGATTTCCGGCGGCATAAGTTCCGGCTGTATCGCCGTTATTTCAAGCGCCGCGTCCGAGAATATCCCGTTGTCGAACAGATACCGCGACAAGGGATTTATCAACAGGTTCTCAACGATATTGCCTATGCCGCGCCCGCCGTTTGAGAGGTTGCCCAGCGCCTTTTCCTGCAACACGGAATACGCGTTGTCCGACAGCGTTACGTTTATCTGCCTGTCCGCGGAAAGGTTCGCAAGTATCCTGTCCACCTGCGACCGGAGTATCTGCTTCGCGGAGTCCGGTCTTATGAAGTCGAACACCACGATATTCTCGCCGATACGGTTGAGTATCTCCGGTCTGCCCAGTTCCAGCTTGAAATAGTCCTCAATGGCGCTGCGGACGCGCTGCTGTACCTCATGGTAGGGCATTTCCGGGTTGACGTTCGGCACTCTGCCGCCGTCCCGCGTGCGGGTATATATGCCGAGGTTGCTGGTGAAGATTATCACGCACTCGCTGAAATACACCGTGTTGCCCTGACCGTCAGTCATTCTGCCGTCCTCAAGTATCTGTAAGAACTTGTCCATAACAGACGGGTGAGCCTTTTCTATCTCGTCGAACAGCAGGATAGAAAACGGGTTGTTGCGCACCGCATTGGTTAGCTGACCGCCCGCCTCATAGCCGACATATCCGGGAGGCGCTCCCAGCAGCTTCTGGTCGCTGTGGCTCTGGCTGTACTCGCTCATGTCAAAGCGTATACAGCAGCGCTCGTCACCGAAAAGCCGCTCGGCGAGTGTCTTGGCGGTCTCGGTCTTGCCGGTGCCGGTAGGACCTGCGAAGAACAGCACGCCCTTCGGTCTGGTGTGGGAGGAGCCCTGCAGCCCGGACATGCCTGTCACCGCTCGCTTCACCACGTCAAGGGTCTTTGTCAGGGCGTAGTCCTGCCCCTTGACCCGCCGCCGGAAATCCTCCCCGGCGCTGCGCAGCGAATTTACGTCCAGACTGCGCCAGGGATTGTCCTTGATACCGTATTTGTACAGGTCGATAACGTCGCACATATTGCGTACCGACACACGTTCGTTCTTGCACAGCTTGCGCAGACCGTTCATTTCGGTGAAGCTGAAACCCTCGGTCAGCGCCGCGAAGCGCTCCTGTATCTTTGCAAGCTCCGCCGGGTGCTCGGTGTAGTACGGCATTTCCCCGGAGTAAATGTCACCAGCGAAAAAGGTCGCGAAGTTGCCGCCGCATACGAAGCCGGAGCGCTCCTCCTTAGTAGGGGTGGTGATGGTGATGGTTTTCTCGTTGGGGTTGTCGAGATAGAACCACGCCGGGATATCGTTGGATTTGTTGACGATAAGCACCAGCAGATTGCGCAGCTTGCCGCCCTGGGTCTTAACCTCCGCCGCTTCCATAGAAGCCTGGAGCAGCGTTGTGTAACTGTCCACCTCCGACTGCTGGAGATGGTCGGGGGATACTATGTAGCGGGAGGCGCAGTTCATCACTATCGCGCAGGGCTTTTTGTTCTGGCTTAGTGCGCTTCTCACCAGCTGTACCGCGCTTCCGGCAGTGCTCCCCTTGAATGCCGCCGGTATCGCACCGTCCGCGGTTTTCGCCCCGGTAAGCTCCGAAAATGCCTGAAGGTAGCCCTCCTCGCAGGTGTTGGTGAAACCCCGAAGGCTGTCGTAGAACGAAATGACCTCATACCCCATGTCCTTGAAGAAATAATGCAGATAATCCGTCAGCCGCAGTATGCTGCCCTTAGGAACGCTGCCCTCGGCGGGATACTGGTAACTGTCGTATATGTTGCCCTCCAGCATGATAAGCGGCTTTATACGGCTGAATATAGACAGCTCTCTGTGCCACTTGGGAGTGTAGTCGGTCATGATGCTTCTCCTTTCCGGGTCAGTCAAAATCTCTCGGGAACTCTGACAGGTGGCGGCAGGTGATA
Organism: Oscillospiraceae bacterium; assembly: GCA_051892275.1. Lineage (GTDB taxonomy): Bacteria > Bacillota > Clostridia > Oscillospirales > Ruminococcaceae > CAG-115. The sequence continues at coordinate 13,601 of JBJFGA010000023.1, forward strand.
CCGTTTTCAATGCAGTACTTCTGAGGTCTGCTGTCCGGCAGGCAGTATATCACCACATTCTTTGCGCCGTTTGCCGTCACCATGATCCCGCAGATATCCACCAGTTCCGTATTCAAACCAAGCACCGCCACAGACCTGCTCTTCCTGAGATACAGGTCGCTGAACGGGCTTATTATCTGCTGGGTGTACTCCGGAACGACTAGCCGGTCAAGCTTGGCGCACTCCACAAAAGCGTTGTTCTCGATAGTCAGCAGCGAATCCGGCAGCACTATGTTGCTAAGCTGACCGCACCAGCCGAAGCACTTCTCCGGCAGCACCGTTATGCGGGTGTTCTCAAGGTGAACTTCTGTGAACTCGCAGCTGGCGAACGCGCCGACGCCGATACTCATTAAACTATCCGGGAACGCGATACTTCCCAGCGTGCAGGCGCTGAACGCATTCTTCCCTATCATGTAGAGATGCTCCGGCAGAGCGATATTTTTCAGCTTCGTTCCCCGGAACGCGTTGTCGCCTATCTTAGTTACGGTGCAGCCGTCAATGACGTCCGGTATCTCCAGCACCTCCGGTATCTCCACCTCGCCGTCAAACGAAAAGTGAACGTTGAAGCCGGTGATAGTGACCTCGTTATTTTCAATGCGATAGCACAGGTATTTCAGCGCCTGCTCATAGCTGTTCTCCGGCTGCTTGGACTGCCACTTTCCCAGCGCTTCGGCAATGCGGGTGTTGGACGCGGGCATACTCTTTTCCCGGGAATCCCTCACCGCGTCGTCAATGCGTGAGTCCAGCGCCTGCTTCTCCGAACGGACGTTCTCCGCAGTCCGCCGCTGCTCGTCCAGGTCGAACTTCTCGTTGTCCGAAACAGAGTTCAGGAATTCAGCGGTTTTCAGCAGCCGCTCCTGGCTGGCAAGATACCTGCTCATCTGCTGGGAATTTTGTATGTCCTTCAGCGTACCAAGCGTTTCGGTAAGTATCGCTATCTTCTTCTCCGCCGCGTCCAGCCGCTGGTGCAGCGTTTCTATCTCTATCCGCTGTTTGAGTTCTTCAAGCTCGGTCATCTGTCAATGTCCTCTCATAATGCTGGTCTGTGCCGTCTGTTTTCAACAGGTTTTTCCCGGAAAGCCGCTGCTCAAGCTGCCGCGGGTAGTCCGGTGAGTGTATTCCCACAGAAATAACGCTGTTCCCGCAGGTAAAGTTCTGTATTCTGTTCCCACCGCGCATGTATTCCTCGTATGCCATGCGAAGGCTCTCGTCAAGGAATATCACCCGCTGGTTGTCCGAGCCACGCAGCGGACAGCCATTGTTGCGTTCCTCGACATAAAGTCCGTCTATCAGCACCGAGGTGTTGCGCAGCACCTCGTCAACGCTCCCCGACTTCATCTCCCGCAGCTGCTCCAGCGTGTAGCCGGTGTAGACAAGGATATCCGGCGATATCTTCCGCAGCTCCGGCAGCAGCTCCGCAAGTTCCTCCGGCTGTTCCAGAGGATCGCCGCCGGTTATTGTGAAGCCGTCCACCCGCCGGCTGTCCGAAACGGTATGCACCAGCTTCAGCACCTTTTCAACTGAAACGCTGTACCTCTCCTGCCGCTCCCACAGCTCGGGATTACTGCACCCCTTGCAGCCGTGAGTGCAGCCGCACAGCCACAGCCCTATCCTGTCGCCGACGCCGAGGGTCTTTACCGGGTAGAGCAGCCGCGCTAGGTACATGGGCATATCCTCGCGACAAAGTACGCGGCGCCCTGCTGCCTTTTACCGCCGGAAGCGTTGCCCCCCAGCCCAATCTCGTCGCCGTCCAGAAGTTCCTGCCTGCCGGTTATGCGGACGTTGTTCACATAAGTGAAATTAGTGGTGCTGAGGTTTGTGATGTACAGCCTGCCGTTTTGTGTTTCAAGCTTTGCGTGGGTGCGGCTGACGAATGGCATGGCTGCGAGGTATTCCCGCATTTCCCGCTCCCTGCCCAGAACTGTTTCCGGCTGGGTCAGCTCGTAGGCGTACTCGCCGTCCACCGAAGCCAGCAGGAATTGCGGCGCACTGTCCTGCTTATCCTCAGAGGGGATAACGTCCGAGATGTCCTCGCCGCATTCCGCACACTTCCGCATTGCGGCGGGATTTCTCGCGCCACAGCCGCATATCCTCACCATCTTGGCGGCGGGGTTGGGGGCGGCTTCTGCGGTTTTTGGGGCAGTGCTATCGTCCACCACCGGGACAGCGTTGAGGTCTGCCTCGCACCCGCTGCACTCTACCAGGCTGAGCGGGTTGTGCAGCCCGCAGTCCGGGCATATCCTGTATTTACTCATCTGTGCTCATCGTCCTTTTGGTCGTAGTTTCGCCCTGTCCGGCGGTGAACCTGGCGTACTCCGCGCCCTCCCTGATGTCGTAATCCGAAAGGTTGATTATCTGCGCATATTCCGCGTCCGGGGGCAGCAGCGAGATATGCTCCGACTCCACGCCCTTTTCCAGCAGCCGCCGCTCAAATTCACTGAACCTGCCGCAGAAGCTGCGCATGTCCTCCGAAAGACGGTCGGCTTCGGCGGCGTCCGGCAGGCGGTCGGAGTCGTCCAGCCCGCCCAGTTCCATGGTAATATTGCCGCCGGACGAATATGTCACGTTCACCGCAGTTCCATCGCCGAAGCTGTACAGTTCGTTCCTGAACGCGGCGCCGTTTTTCTTCACCACAGAGCGCTCGCCGATAAGGTCGTAGCCCATGTCCTCCAGCACCTCGTCGATACAGCGGGAAATGAAGCTCTGCTCCTCGCTGCGGTCTATCTCCGCTTCAAGCTCCGCGATAAGCTGCTCCAGCCGCTCCGGGGCGGTCCGGCTGAACGGCACTCCCTGCGGCTGCACACCGCGTTCTTCGCACAGCGCGTGGTAGGCGGCAAGCAGCCGGTCGTATTTCCCGCCTATCTCCCGGCGAAGCTGTGCATAGCTGCGGCAGTCCTTTTCCAGCACCGCCACCGTCATTGCGGCGAAATTGTGCAGGAAGTCCTCGCTGTCTATTCCGTCCAGCTTCTCCTGCGCGTCCGCGATGTCCTGCCTAAGCTCCCCGCTTAGTTCCGCGCTGGGTATCGCCGCCAGCCGCCCGGACAGCTCCAGCTTCATTTCCCGCAGCTTCTTCTGCGCCGGAGTCATTATGCTGCCGAAATCCGCGCCGGCAATGCCGTCAAGGCTGTCCGATATGGACTGCCGCAGCGCGGTGATGTTCTGCTGCGCGATCCTGTCCAGCTGCTCCCGCAGTTTTTCCGCTTCCCCAAGAGCTGTACGCGCATCTTCCACCGCCTTTTCCAGCTTCTCCGGCGGTTCGTCCCTGCCAAGTGAAGCCAGCCTTTCCAGCGCAGCCGCAGCCGTTTTCTCCAGTTTCTGACGAATTTCGGAATAACCGCCGTCATTGCCGGTGCGCTGTTTCAGTGCCTCCGCCTGCTCCGCACCGGAAGCCGGCATTAACGTCACCGCCTTCAGCTTCGCGTTGAGGTGCACGATGTACGCCCGCGCCTCGCCGACTCTGCGCTCCCGCTCTCTGCGTGCGATAAGCGCACGGCGCTGCGCCGGGGTGAGTCTGTATTTCGATGTTTTCGGTCCGCTCATGGCTTACCTCCGTTTCATGCGTTCTGTGATTTCCACTGCTCTACCTCGCCCCGCTTGCCGAGAGAGATGAGCCATGCCTCAAACTGCGGCGACAGCTGCCCCGAGGGGCTTATTATCTCCCCGCAGACCCGCTCGAACTCACGGATATCCTGCGCCAGCAGCGACTTCATGTGCTTCACAAGCTCGTCCGGACTGGCGAAGGACTTCTCCCCCACCGTCAACCGCTTCTCCCCGGCAAGCACGAAGCCCACCATGTACCGCGCAAGCTCCAACGAGCGCTCTTCCTGCCCGCCGTACCGCGTGAGGTCCTCAAGGCTTCGCGCCGCTTCGGCAAGCGCGCTGTCTCCGGGGCAGGCGGCGCCGACATACGCCGAGATGAGCTTCCTTGAAAGCAGCTCATTCACGAATTCGTCAGACATATCGCCGCTGTTCATGCAGTTCAGGATATACTCGCCAAGCTTTGGTATGCTCTCGAACCGCCTGTTCTTCCAGCAGAAAGCCTTTGTATCCGGGTCAAGACGGTATATCAGCTTAAAGAACGCGATATCCGGGTCGCCGCCGGCAGCAGCCTCCTCCTCCGCGTCAAGGACATACCCCGCCAGTTGAGGGTCATACGGCTTCAGAAATCCGGACAGAATGCCACGGAATACGTCCTTTTTCCCCTGCTCCCAGTTCAGCGTGAACTCGCTGACCACCTCATGCAGGCTGGTCAGCCGCCGGTTCATGAAGGTGTACACCGGGAACGCACGCTGCACCGGCTCTGCGCCCTCGCCGGGCACCGGCTGCGGTATGTCTGCGCACCAATTCTGCACCTCGTCATACGTCCAGCGGCGGTTGGGGTTGGACTTACGGCGGCGGTTGGTTATGTCGTAGTAGGTCAGCGCGGAGATGAGGTCCTTCAGCGGCTTCGGCATGTCCTCCGGCAGCGGTATGCGCTGTATCGCGGTATAGCGCGCTATTTCCTCTGCGGACATGTCGGTGTAGGGCGTTTTCCCGCAGAACAGTTCGTACAGCGTTATCCCGAGAGAATAGTAATCCGACTCCTCAAGGAACAGCTTGCGGAACGTTTCCGGCGCGGAATACTCCGGGGTCATTCCGGTGCTGGTGACAACAACAGTGCTGCCGCTGCTCTGAACCGAGCTTATACCGAAGTCGATGATCGCGATATCGCCGCTGTCCGTCAGCATGATGTTTGATGGCTTTAAGTCCTTGTGTATCACGCCCACGTCATGGAGCGCCGCCAGCGCCTCATTCAGTTCCGGGATAATGCGCCGCTTCAGCTCCTCAAAGCTGAACCTCCGCCCAAGCAGCGAGCCGTTCCGGTAATACGGCAGTATCTCAAACGGCAGCCCGCCGAACACGTCCGACCGGTACAGCGGCGCGACATACGGGCAATGAACCTCCTGCAGCGCGGCGATGACCTCGCTTTTCACGGCGATGGCGCGGCGGTAGATCTTCGCGACATACTCGCAGCCGTCACGCTCGCAGATATAGATGTCAGCTTCCCCCGCAGGGGCGTTCAGCCGCCGGTTTATAACATACCCGCCGGGGAGCGTAGTTCCCGCCGCAATATCCACCGCCGCCGACAGCGCGGGATTTACCGCGGTCATACCGCCGGAGAGGGCGGGGTTTATTTCGGTTCCGGCGCTCAACGCGGGATTTATCCGGGTCTTATCGCTCATGGCTGCCTCCTTACACAAATTACAAGTCAGGATATAGACAAGTTTTTTGCAAAGATGTCTATAGAATGATTTGGAATTAGTATTAAGGCAATACCACATAATTATTGTCGTTCGATTGCATGCCGCTAGTTGTGTCAATATTGCGCTTCGCTGATTGACACAACTCGATTTTTCGTCAGATAGTACAACTTGCGGTTGTCGGCGGGAGCGAAGCGACTTCAAGCCGACAACTCGTGAGTGCAGGCGGGCTGGTCTGTCGGTCAACCCCTCTGTCACTGCGTGACACCTCCCCCACAGGGGGAGACCACGCCCGTCAAGCGAAATTTGGGCAATATGACGGAAAATATTCAAGCAAGCGGACGGCAAAGGCGTTAGCCGGTAATTGTGCGGTGTTGCCTTAAACATTTTTCAATCTACATTATAACATAAAGCGGTATTTTTTTCAAGGTGTTTTATGTTAAATCCAACAAAAAAGCACCGCCGTTTACAAAAACAGCAGTGCAAAATGTCAACGCAGGTTTTTCCCGCCGAGCCTTACCCACACCCGGGTCTTATAGCCCAGCTTTGCGTACCAGTCGTACACCCCGGTGTAGTGAATGAATACCCTGTCGCAGCCGCGCTCCAGCAGTATCCGGGAAGCCTGGGCTACCATGTCAAGACCTATCCCACGCCGCCGGTACTCCGGGACAGTGCCCACGCAGCCGATACTTCCCACCCGGGCATTTTCGTCCGAGAACAGGCAGGTCACGTCCTCCTCGACCAGGCAAAAGGACGCGATATCGCCGTCCTTGTAAGCGCAGAAGCACTCGCCCTCCCGGAAGTACTGCCGCCAGTCCTCGTCAACGCTGCCCACCGCAGACAGAAGGTTCTGCGTGCCGCACCTCTCCCAGCCGAAGCCCACCCCGGAAAGTTCCGTAGGCTCCAGCCGCAGCTCACCGCGCTCGCCGTACATCTCGGCGATGTTCCCGCCAAAAACGTAGCCGCGCTTCTCGAAAAACGGCGCACTGGACAGTTCCGCACCGATAAACAGCCCGGAGTCCGTGCCGCCTATCTCTGCCCGGGAAAAGCCACTTTCCCGGATATAGTCCTCGCACGTCGCCAACAGACCGCCGCCGACGCCCTGCCCCCGGTACTCCGGCAGCACGCACAGCAAGCGTATTTTGTTACCCTGAACCAATGCGAAGCCGCCCTCCGCCTCAAACAGCTTACCCTGCTGAATTCCGGACAGCTCTGTGAACTGCCGCAGTGTCAGCCGGAGTTCCGGAAAGCAGCGGGTGAATATCTCATAGCTTGTCATAAAAAACCTCATACGTCGATAAGCTTCTGCCCCATTGACTGGCTTTTCGTCACCCGCTCGCCGAGGAAATTCGCCCAGCGCTCCGGATAGAACCAGTAGTAGGACACCCGCTTTTCCCGCCGGAAACGTTTCAGTGCGGGTATCGCCGCCCACAGCACGGACGGAAGTCCTACTGCCGGCAGGAAGAAAACGCCGAGCAGCGCCGACTGCACCGTGTGCCCGTACTCATGCACCAGCGTGCGGGGATAGTCCTCCGCAGAGATACTGTCGCTCATGAAGATGAACATTCCAAGCCCGGTACTGTAACCCGGGTTGTCCCAGCTTGTCACCACCGCGCCATGATAAAAGCGGTGCTCCCGCCGGATATTCAGCAGGAACACCACAAGTCCGCAGAGGTTCTGTACAACGCCCCAGGTCCACTGGGCAAGCCAGTAAAGCAGAAGCCTTACCCTCACTTTAAGAAGCCCTCGATTATCTTTTCCTCCGCCTGTTCCCGTGTAAGTCCCAGCGAACATAGCTTCATCAGCTGCTCTCCGGCTATCTTGCCGATTGCAGCTTCATGAATGAGCGCCGCGTCAACGTTGGACGCGTTCAGCGCCGGCTGTGCGTCCACCCTGCCGTTCTCCGCAAGGATAGCGTCGCAGGCGGAATGCCCGGTGCAGCGGTTGTTGCCCTCTACCACTGAGTAGAACGCCTGGTGCGAGCTGCCGCGCGCAACTGAACGAGAAACAAGGTCAGCGCCGCTGTCCTCGCCGTTCAGCTTTACGTCAAACTTCGTGATGGCCTCCTCCTCGTTGTCGGTCATGATACGCTCGCGCACGATTATCTTCGCGCCCTTTTCCAGCACCGCCGAGGTGGTTCTTGTGGAGCGGTCAACGCCGCCCAGCTGTATCGTGTCCATCTCAAGACAGGCGTCCTCTTTCAGGAAGCAGTCGGTCACCGGGTCTATCTTCTTCAGCCCCTTGCCCTTTCCAGTGCCGATGTGCTTTTCCTTGTACACCACATGCGCTCCCTTTTCGAGGAAGAAGCGGTGTATTCCGTTGTGCCGCGCTGTCTCCTCGCCGTCACTGTGAACTCCGCAGCCCGCGACTACCACCACGTCAGCGCCCTCTCCGATGAAGAAATCGTTGTACACAAGGTCGTCCACGTCTGAATGGGTCACGCAGGCGGGAATGAACACCGTTTCGCCCACGGTGTTCGGCTTTACTTTGATGTCAATGCCCGGCTTGTCCTTCTTTGACTCTATCGTGATGTTGTCCGAGGACTTACGTCCGGCGCAGTAGCTGTCCTCGCGGATATTGTACGCGCCCTTGAACCCGGTGACCGGGTCATAATCGGATATCACCTTCAGCATTTCGCCGGTGACATCGTTGAAGTTCATTTCCTTGATATCGCTCATTGACAGCCGCCTCCGTTTCTCTGCGGGCAGCGGCAGGAGAACTCGCCCTTTAACAGCGCCGGGAGTATTTCTCCGCGGCTGCCGCTGGTGCGCACTCTGCCGTCCGCGACAACGATTATTTCATCTGCAATTGACAGTATACGTTCCTGATGTGAGATGATGATCAGCGAACCGCTGGTGTTGCTGCGTATCTCCTCAAAGGTTTCCACCAGCCGGGTGAAGCTCCACAGGTCAATGCCCGCCTCCGGCTCGTCGAACACCATCAGCTTCGCGTTGCGCGCAAGCACAGTGGCTATCTCAATGCGCTTTGCCTCGCCGCCGGAAAGCGCTGCACTCATTTCGCGGTCGATGTATTCCTCGGCGCATAAACCGACCTTTGCTAGCAGCTCGCACAGGCGGTCGTGCTCCAGCTTCTTCCCTGCGGCAAGCTCCAACAGGTCGCGCACGGTGAGTCCCTTGAACCGCACCGGCTGCTGAAAGGCATACGCCACGCCTTTGTTCGCGCGGCCGGTGATGTCAACGTCGGTGATATCCTCGCCGTCCAGCAGTATCTTACCGCTGGTGGGGGTCTCAACCCCGGCGATGAGCTTAGCAAGCGTGGTTTTTCCGCCGCCGTTTGGTCCGGTTATGACCACAAGACGGCTGTCCATCTTACAGCTTATTCCATTTATTATAGCTTCTCCGTCCGGAAGCTTCCAGACGAGGTCCTGTAATTCCAGCAAATTTCTCTGCCCCTTTCGACTGTATAATACATTATATTATTGTATCATATATGCCGGATTATGTCAAGTTCTGCGGCAATATTTCGCAAAAAAGCCGGTACTTCACCACCCTCGGCGGATATGTGCCAAAAATCCCCCGGAACATTTCAATTGTCCCGGGGAATGTTTTCCTATTGACAAAGTATATAGTTAGATTACACCGCATAGCGGTGTTTCTGCAAAGCCGCAGAAAAAGCCGTTCAATACTAGTAGTGTCAAAAAACTTGGTTTTGACAGCTGCCGCTTCGGTGGTATCGACTTATATACTTTGTCTGTAAGTCGAATAATAATTAGTATTATGTATTACTTCTTGTACTCAACGTGCAGAAGCTCATGCGCCCTGCCCTTGAGCAGACCGTTGTAGAGCGTATCCACCAGCGGGTTCTCCTCACTGGTGCGGATACTGCACATTCTGTCTGCGTTGTACAGGCCCTGTGAACGCGCGGACTTCTCCGGCGAATGTACGAAGGGCTGACCAGCGCCGTTGATACAGCCGCCGGGACAAGCCATGACCTCGATGAAATCGAAGTGCTCGCCAGCCTTAACGCGCCTGATAAGCTCCTCGGCATTGCCAAGACCGCTTACAACGCCGATATGAAGGGACGTATCTCCGTAGGGAACGTCTACTTCCTTGACGCCCTTCAGACCTCTTACGCTGTTGTACATCGGGCTGAGACCCTTCTTGAATTCGGATATTCTTCTTAGAACCGCCTCGGTAACACCGCCGGAAGTACCGAAGATAACGCCTGCGCCAGCCATTGTGCCGAACGGCATGTCAACAGCCTCGGGCTGTATCTCGTTGAGCAGGATTCCGGACTCGCGAACCATCTGGATAAGCTCCTGTGTGGTGAGAACATAGTCCACCATCTGGTTGCCGTCCTTGTCCTTGAACTCATCGCGTACTGCCTCGTACTTCTTCGCGGTGCAGGGCATGAGCGCCACGTGAACGTGCTTCTTCGTGTCGTCCCTGAACTGCTCGCGGATTATCGCCGCGAACATCTGCATAGGAGACTTGCAGCTGGAAACGTCCTTCATCAGCTCGGGGTATCTGCCCTCACAGAAGCGTACCCACGCCGGGCAGCATGAACTGAACAGCGGCATATCCCCGCCCTTCTCGATATGCTTGAGAAGCTCTGCGGACTCCTCAACAACGGTGAAGTCAGCAGCTGTGGATGTGTCATAAATGCCATCAAAGCCCATTCTTCTAAGCGCCGCAACGATAACGCCGATAGCGTTCTCGCCGTCGCCCAGACCGAGGTCCCTGCCGATAGCAACACGAACCGCGGGAGCTATCTGGATAGTGACCTTGGTGTCCTTGTCGTCAAGAGCCTTCCAAACCTGGCAGGCATTGCTCTTTACAACGATAGCGCCGGTAGGACATACCGCGGAACACTGCCCGCAGCCCACACAGTTGGACTCGGCTATCGGGATATTGAACGCAGTTCCGACCTTCATCTTGGAGCCGCGGTGCATAAAGTCGATAGCGCCGACATGCTGGATCTCGTTGCAGGTTCTTACGCAGTCGCCGCAAAGAATGCACTTGTGATGGTCGATGGTGATGCAGGGGGAGGAGTTGTCCAGCTCCGGTGTGGATGCGGCGTTCGGGAAGCGGACGCCCTCGATGTTGAAACGGCGTGCAATGTCCTGCAGCTTGCACTTGCCGTTGTTTTCGCAGGCGGTACAGTCGCGGCAGTGGTTAGCCAGCAGCAGCTCCAGTATCACCTTTCTGTACTTACGCAGACGCTCGGTGTTTGTACGTATCTCCATGCCTCCTCTTGGGGGGGTGGAGCATGCTGCGTGCAGCGTTCCCCACTGATCCTCAACCATACACATACGACAAGCGCCGTAGGTGGAAAGTTCCGAGTGATAGCAGAATGTCGGCATCTTGATCCCGACCTTGTTAATGAGCTTCAGAAGGTTCTTCTCGCCGTTTATTTCAACGGGAATACCGTCAATTGTCAGATATCTGTTCTTATCCATTTCACTTCACCTCTATCGCGCCGAACGGACATGTGGTCACGCACGCTCCGCACTTGATACACTTGCTCTGATCGATAACGAACGGAGACTTGACCTGTCCGCTGATCGCTCCAACAGGGCAGCCTCTTGAGCACTTGGAGCAGCCCTTGCACTTGTCGGGCTGTATCTCTATCTTCTTCAGCTTCTGACAGACGCCTGCGGGGCAGCGCTTCTCATTTATATGAGCCTCGTACTCCTCGCGGAAGTTCTTTATCGTGCTTACGACAGGTGAAGCCGCGGACTTGCCCAGACCGCAGAGCGCTGTCGCCGAGATGGTTTCAGCAAGCTCCAGCAGCAGGTCGATGTCGCCGGGTTCGCCGTTGCCCGCAACAATTCTTTCCAGTATTTCCAGCATTCTGCGGGTTCCCTCGCGGCATGGAACGCACTTACCACAGGACTCGTTCTGAGTGAAGTTCATGAAGAAGCGTGCTACCTCGACCATGCAGGTTTTGTCGTTCATAACAACCAGACCGCCGGAGCCTATCATTGCGCCAGCCTTCTTAACGGAGTCGAAGTCCAAGGGCAAGTCAAGGTCCTTTTCGGTAAGACAGCCGCCGGACGGACCGCCGATCTGTACAGCCTTGAAATTTCCGCCGCCGCGGATACCGCCGCCTACGTCATAGATGACCTCACGCAGGGTAGTGCCCATCGGTACCTCGATAAGACCGG
>JBJFGA010000024.1:0-1561 GCA_051892275.1 Oscillospiraceae bacterium
ATCAAACAGAATAACAGAAAGGACTGACAGAATGATACTGGAATATGTAGCAGGACCGGTGATTGGCGCGGTGATAGGCTACTTTACGAACTTTATTGCGGTGAAGATGCTGTTCCACCCGAAAAAAGAGGTCAAGGTGTTCGGGCACCGGCTGCCGTTCACACCGGGAGCGATACCAAAGGGCAAGCCCCGGCTCGCGAAGTCGGTGGGAAGCGCGGTGGGCGGCTCGCTGATTACCCAGGCGGACATTGAGGAGAAGCTGATGAGCGATGAACTCGCCGGGAAGATAGCTGACGCAGTGCTCCAGCAGCTGGAAAAGCCGCTTGGCAGCCTTTTTGAGGGCGACGGCATATCCCCGGAGGAAGCAGAGGCAAAGAAAGCCGCGTTGTCACGGGGGATAGCGAGGTTTGTCGCAGGCTCTCTTGCGGAGGTGGATTTCTCCGGCATACTGATGGAGAAAGCACCGGGCATTATCCTGTCTAAGCTGAACAACCCGATGATACAGATGTTCCTGACCGAGGAACTGCTGCAGTCGGTGCTTGCGCCGCTGGGCGGGGAGATACAGCGCTACATAGCGGAGCACGGCGAGGAGTTCATCACGCCGGTGGTGGAGCAGAAGCTGACCAGCCCGGGGGATACCACCCCTGCGCAGATGCTGGAGCAGGCGGGGCTTGACCGGGAGAAGCTGCGGCAGGTCGTTGTGTCGCTGTACAGGAAGGCGGTGACCGGCTGTGCGGATAAGCTGATGGAGTGGCTCGACCTCGCAAGCATAGTCGAGGACAAGATAAATGCGATGAGCGCGGACGAACTGGAAGCGCTGGTCATGAGCGTCATGAAGAAGGAACTGAACACCATTGTCAATCTCGGCGCACTGATAGGCTTCCTGCTCGGTCTGCTGAACATATTCTTCTGAAAGAGGGCGTTTTTTGATGAAATACGCGGTGATCTACACCTCGGAAACCGGCAACACGAAGGAACTTGCGGAGAACATATTTGTGAGCCTGCCGGGTAACGACAAGGTTATAACCGAAGCAGAGAGCATGGCGCAGCTTCCCGGGGCGGAGTTGTATTTTGTGGGCTTCCCGGTGAAGAACCGCTCCTGCGGAATTGAAACGATGGACCTGCTGGAGCAGATCGAGGGCGCAAAAATAGCGCTGTTCGCAACCTGCGGGCTGCCGGTAAACGAGAAATACAAGCGGTATGTCGAGAACGCGGTGCTGCCGTGGGTGAACGACAATTGCACCATGCTGGGGTTCTTCCTCTGTCAGGGAAGGGCTTCAGGAAAGTTCCGCGAAAAGCTTGCGGCGGGCATGGATATCCCGCCGGAGGAACTGGACAGGATAATGGAGATGTCTGCGGCGCACCCGGACGACAAGGATATCGACGACTTGTACGGATTTGTCGATAAAGTGACAGGAACGGCGTGAGCGCGGGTCTGTCCGGCTATTGCACAAACTGACCTTCTGCTGCGGGAGGTCAGTTTTTTCGCTTTGGCGCGCCTGAACACCACGGCAACAGCATTTACTTTTTTTCAGAAAAGATGTATAATAGGAAATATGAA
>JBJFGA010000025.1:0-5840 GCA_051892275.1 Oscillospiraceae bacterium
AGCCCTCCGCCTTGATTTTCTCCATGTAAGTCTCGGCGTTTGACTTAATGCTGAATGCTCCCACCTGCACCCGATAAAGTGTCCCAGCGTTGACGGTCACGAGGAACGCATTGAACCCCGCAGCCTTGACCAGCTTCATGTAATTCTCGGCATTCTGGCGGGAGCTGAATGCGCCTACCTGCACCCGGTACAGCTTTGCAGGCTTTACTTCCGGCGCGGTGATGTACTCGTGCAGCGCCGCCCAGCGGGTTTCGTCAACGTAGTAAATCGGGCAATACTTTCCGGTCAGGTCGTAGTGCCTTACCACCTTGTCAGCAGAAATGCCGTACTTCTGCATGAGGTACTGCATCAGCTCCCGCAGCGTGGTCTTGCTCGCCTGCTCAAATTCACCGGACTTCTGCGTGTAGCAAACCTCGATATGTATTGTACCGTTATTGCGGTTTGCGGCTGCGTAAGCCACCTCGTTGTCCGGGACAATGCGTATCACCTCGCCGTTTAAGCCCACTATGTACTGCGTACTTGTCCAGCTGTCCGGCTTGTCCGGGAACATTCCCGCCGCGACATTCGCATAGAACAGAGCCAGCCTGTCCGCGCCCGTGCCAACGTCCCCGGTGTAATGCACACAGATACGAACCGGCTTGCTCGCTATGCCCGGGCGGTTGTACTCGTTTTTCTTAATGAGCTTGTCTGTTAAAGTCATGTATACCTCTTTATAAATCCGCTGAAAGTATCACCTGTTCAACTACATACAGAGCGCTGTCAATAGCGCCGTTTGTTTTTGTCGCCTGTACTAACAGGTGATTTTTCAGAATGCCGAAAGTGAACGAGAAATCAGTATCGACCTGACTTTTTGATGACACATTTAACGCTATAACGCCCAGCGTACCCGATTCAATGGACGGGATAGCCCGTAAAGGCTGCGGCAGCACCAAATCGTATTGAGGTAAACGACAACGGCGAATTCATCACGCTGGATTTTGACGACCTTAACCTGCCCTACCGCTTTTATGCTATGCTGAAGCGGCTGGAAAAGGACAGGATAAAGTTTGCCCGGCAGCTTCAGGAGCGGTTCAAGGATAAGACCGGAGCTGACAGCACAGAGGAACTGGTGGAAGCCGAGCATGAGTTGAACATCTATTTCCGGGACGCTGTTGACGAGGTTTTCGGTGAGGGTACCTGCCGCAAGGTTTACGGCGATATCCTGCCGTCGATAGATATGCACCTCCAGTTTTTTGACGCTGTTCGTCCTTATTTCGAGGAAGAAGCGAAGCGCCGCCAGCAGAAGATGAGCAGATACAGTGCGAAAAGGAGCGGCAACAGTGAATATAATGCTTGACGGAATGCCCACCGAGTACGAGGGCTATCTTATACGCACCGATTTCCGCATAGGTATGCAGATTTCCGAGGCGTTGAATGACGTAAACCTCGCCGACCCGGAGAAGCTGATGACCGCTATGGATCTGCTCTATGGCAGAGGTGTTCCGGCGGACATCAAGGTAGCCGAGGCGGGGCTTCGCTGGTTCATGCGCGGCGGCGAGGAGGACGAGGGTGAACATTCCTCTGAGAGCGGCATTCCGACCTTCGATTTCGAGCAGGACAACAGGCTGGTGTATTCGGCGTTCCGGGCTAGGTACGGAATCGACCTCACTCGGGAGCGGCTGCACTGGTTCGCGTTCCTCGCTATGCTTGGCGATCTGGGGGACTGTTCCCTGACTAATATCATGGGTATACGCTCCACCGACCTGTCTAAGCTTTCCGGCGAACAGCAGCGGAGCTATGCGGCGCTCCAGCAGAAGTACCGGATTAAGCCGCAGATGTCGGATTCTGAAAAAGCTATGCTGGCGGAGTTTGAGAGTAAGATTAGTTGACATTTTGTCGGGTTTGGTGTATAATGGAGAAAAATCCATGGGAGGTACATCATAATGATAAGGTACAAATGTCCGGAGTGTGGTGCATCATGTCATACAGCACATTGTTATGACTGTGATAGGGATATTCCTATGTCGCAACGATACGATGATGAAGTTGGAAGTGAGCCGTCGGCTGATTATTCCCCTGCCATGCCAAATAGCAGCGCAAGAGAAAAGCCTGTATATTCAAGGTATTCCGGATATAAATGTCCTACCTGTGGAGCAACCTGTAAGACATCTCATTGCTTTGATTGCGATAAAGACTTGCCATTGTCGGCAAGGATAGGTGACAATTATGCCGCTTCATCAAACAGACCGGTATCATTTTCTTCTTCGAGGTCACATACCGCAAGTTGTGATGTGAAAATCGGAGTATATTTCAGAGTTGACAACTACGGAAAACGGTTTGAAATCTACGGTGACCGTAATTCATACAAGTTTAGCGACCTTGTTAATTTTGAATTATACGAGAGTGATGAGCTTGTAGCAAAGGGCGGTGTTGGAAGAGCCATTGTAGGCGGCGCTCTGTTCGGTGATGTGGGCGCTATTGTCGGAGCAACCACCCGCAAGTCTGAGAGCAAGGTCAATTCTTTGTATATCAGACTTACATTGAAATCAGTTGGTATGAAGAAAATAGTACTCATTTCTTCTCCGACGCCCAGAAACAGCTTTATCTATAAGACCGAACGAAAATCGGCTGATGAGATAATATCACAGCTGGAGCTTATTGCTGCACAGAACAAAGCCGAAAATGAACAGGCGCAATCGCAGCCGGAGCCTCCCCAGCCAGTTGCTTCTTTAAATATGGTTGCAGATGAACTCTTATAATTGAAGCAGCTGCTTGATATGGGTGTTCTTACTGACGAAGAGTTTCAGCAGCAGAAACAGAAACTGCTTAACAGATAATCGAATATCCAGGCACTCCCACCCGGGGGTGCTTTTCTTATACCTAAAACGTGAAAGGAGATGATATCATGGCAGGAAACTATGACGGCTCAATACGCATAGACACCCAGATAAATACCCAACCAATAAGCAACGGTATTGGTCAGATCGAAAGCAAGATAAAGGGTCTTGCTTCGGCGGTAGGTTTGGCGTTTGGCGTGAAGGAACTGATTGATTTCGGCAGCAAGGCGGTCTCCGCCGCCTCCGACCTTGCCGAAGCGCAGAATGTCGTTGATACCGCATTCGGCGAAATGTCCTACAAAATGGAGCAGTTCGCAGCCACGGCGCTGGACACCTACGGCATATCCGAGCTTACCGCCAAGAACATGGGAAGTACCTACATGGCAATGGCAAAGGGCATGGGCGTTGCAACGGACGCAGCTTCGGACATGGCGGTAACTCTCACCGGGCGCTTGTCGGACATCATGTCCTTTTACAATAAAACACAGTCCGAGGTAGACACCATCGGCAGAGCCATGATAACCGGTGAAACTGAACCGCTGAAAGCAATCGGCGTTGTCATGACACAGACCAACCTTGAAGCCTACGCAATGGCACAGGGATTGAACAAGGCATACAGCGAAATGTCCGCGCAGGAACAGCTTCTTGTGCGGTATAAATATTTTCTGGAACAAACTTCTATGGCAGAGGGCGATTTTGCAAAGACCTCCGAGGGCTGGGCGAACCAGACAAGGCTGTTAAGTGAGCGCCTGAACCAGTTCATAACCAACATGGGACAGGTGCTCATGAACATATTCACCCCGGCACTCCAGTTCGCGAACGAGGCGGTGACGTTCCTGAACGACCTATTCTTCGGCGGGAACGAGGAGGACTCCACCGCCGTGAAGAACGCCGAGGCTGTTTCTGATGAAGTAGCAGCTGTCGGAACGGAAGCGGAAAAGTCCGAGAAGAAGCTCAATAACCTGCTTTCCGGCTTTGACGAGCTGCATATCATCAGCGGCGCGAAAAACGAGGAGGACGATACCACCGAAGCTGGTATTGATACTTCAAACCTGCTCGGAGTTAGTCTGGAACAGGACGCTGCGACTGCAAAGAAGTCTTCTAAGAAGTACAGGGATATTTTAAACGAGATCTATCTGGCATTTAAACGGCACCCGCTTACAAAGCTGATCGAAGATATCCTAAAGAATTTGGGGGAATTCTTCGGATTCATTGACGAGAACGGAAATATCAGTGCCGGGGATATTGTAACAACACTTGAGAATATCCTGACGGCATTTCTGGCGTACAAGGCGCTGGACGGAACAGTGGGTATTGTAAAGAATTTCAGCAGTGGTTTCGGCGGTCTGCTGAAATTAATTACAGCCCATCCGGTAGCTGCTGCCATAGTCGGTTTAACTGCTCTTGGTATTGCGGTTTATGAGTTAACGCTGGAACTGAAAAAGCAGGATATAGCTGATTGCTTCGGCGATATTTCGATTTCATTTGAGGAGATTGCCGAGCTTACCGACCCTATTTCAAGTGGTATTGACAAGGTGGCTGACGCTTTTTCAGATAATAAGTCAAAGCTGGAAACTGCAAAGGATAATTTCAAGGAGATAGCTACTGCGGTACAGGAATGCGCTTTATGTTGCGGGAAATACGTATCTTATCCATAAAAACCTCCTTTCCTCCGGCAGAGCGCCGGAGGGCGATTTAATTAAACAGTTTCCGTGGAATCTGCTGTGAATGTCGGCTTGCCGTCGGACAGGGTGACGGTACCCTTGACCGGGTCGCCGCGATAGTTGTAGGTGTAGCCGATAGTCAGCGGGTCGCTTGCGCTGCCGCCGAAACTATCTATCTGGATAGACACGTTCTGACGCTCGGCAGGGTACTTTCCGTCAGTGCCCGCGTTGAACACGTCCACATTCAGTATCTGTGTGTATGCGTCCGACAGAATGCTTCTGTTCCGGCGGATATTGTCGATAAACTCAAATGTAGGGTCGCTCTTGGAAACGCTCTTGCTGATACCGATGCTCGGCTGGTAGCCGGTGATGTCGGTTTCGGCGGTGTCCTGCGTTACGTCCTGTGTGGTCTTGGTCTGAGGATTCATCTGCGCCGTCAGCTCGCTGGTGTTCTTACCCTCACGAACCCATGTCGGAGAATCCTCTGTACCGGTGTTCAGAAATGTGTACCACTGACTGCGCTTTGCTTTATTGTCAGCCATATATTATCCCTCCTTATAGTACTCCAATGTAAAAGAACCTTGAAAATCCGCGCCGGTTTCGTCCTCGGAAATAAGCGTGCAGGGGTCGGTGCGGGTAAGCCGCTGCACGTCAAAGCCCTCCGCCGAAGGAAGATTTTCCGGCGCTGTGAGCCAGTTCGCCACCTCGTCAATGAGCTTCTGAGCGGCGAGCTTTTCGGCGGTGTCAGTACTAAGAGAACGGTAGAGCAGCGCAAACGGGTACTGCATATCGCAACCGCCGTCAACATGCTCCTCTACCACCAGCTCGCCCTTGGTGTTCAGAATGCTCATGGACTGTTTCTTAGCGTCCATTCCGGCAAAGCCAATAGCGGTAACGCCATTCTTCTTCAGCAGCGGACAGCTTTTCAGTTTTCTGAGTATAGCCTCTGTAAAATCCACTTTATCTCCTCCTTGCAAAGCTGCGAACCTGCTCCAGCCACTTGTTCTTATTGACGGCTTTGGAAGCCTCGAACCACTTAGCCTGCGCCAGCGGGTGGCGGGACTTGCTGAAGCGTATGTGAACGCCGTAATAGCATTTCCGGGCATAGGGCGCAGTGTACTCCACCAGACCGCTGCCTATTCTTGTGCCGAGAACACCGGACTTTTTCAGCACGCCAGTCCGCATGGGCACATACGGGTCGGTGTCCTTAAGGACAGCGTTGTCGAGGAACTTCTGCGCCCGGACTATGTTGTCCGGTATCCTGTCCGGGTTATCCCACCGGAACAGTAGATTCATGTTCCTTATTGTCACTTAGCTGTCACCTCCCAGTGCGGTAAACCGCCGAAATCAAAGGTCTTGA
>JBJFGA010000026.1:0-1539 GCA_051892275.1 Oscillospiraceae bacterium
CGATGAGAAAAATCACCGGCTGTAATGGTCATATCGGATATGTAAATATGCGATAGCTCTCCATCAGACCGATGACAACCGCACACCTGTTCAGCGTACAGCCAGATATGCACACTGCGGAATGTACATTCTTCGGCGGTAGGCCTTTCACCCCGGCGGTCTCCGCAGACCGCTGCACCGGAATTACTCATCTGTCCCGCACCTCTATCAGCTTCGGGGTCCTTCCCCTTGCTTCTATATATTTTACCACATTAACGCTATCTTGTCAACCCCCATTCGTATAAATATTCTTCATTCAGCGATCATATTTTGGTGAATATACACAACGTGGAAAAATTGATTTATTTGCGGATTTATGGTACAATAAATATATTAATATGAAAAGGAACGAAAAACATGACAATGTTAAAATCTGACTTTCACTACGAACTCCCGGAGGAGCTTATTGCGCAGACCCCGGTCGAACCCCGCGACAGCTCCCGGCTGATGGCGATAGACCGCGCCACCGGCGACATCACCCACGACCGCTTCTACAATATATGCAGCTACCTTCGTCCGGGTGACCTGCTGGTGATGAACGACAGCAAGGTGTTCCCCGCCCGGCTTTACGGCACCAAGCGCGGCACCGGCGTTCCGGTGGAGTTCCTGCTGCTCAAAAGGCTAAGCCTTACCGAGTGGGAAACACTGGTGAAGCCCGGACGTCGGCTCAAGCCCGGCGCTGTGGTGGACTTCCCCGAGGGTCTGTCCGCCGAAATAATCGACACGGTGGAGGACGGAAACCGGCTGGTGCGATTCTCGTTCGAGGGGGATTTCTTCGACATTCTGGACAGGATAGGTCAGATGCCGCTGCCGCCCTACATCACCGAGAAGCTCAAGGACAAAGACCGTTATAACACCATCTACTGCCGGGAAACCGGCTCTGCGGCGGCGCCCACCGCTGGGCTGCACTTCACCGATAACGTGTTCCGCTCCCTCGCGGAGAAGGGTGTGGACACCGCCTATGTCACGCTGCATGTCGGGCTGGGTACATTCCGCCCGGTGAAGGAGGACAATATCCTCGACCACAAGATGCACGTTGAGCATTACTCCGTGCCGGAGATAACCGCGCAGAAAATACGCCGCTGCAAGGCGAACGGCGGGCGGGTCATCTCGGTGGGAACTACCTCCTGCCGCACTCTGGAGTCCGCCGCAGAAGTTCAGCCGGAACTGTTCACCCCCACCGAAGCGGACAAGGGAACTTCGCCGCTGACCGGCTCGCAAAGCCCTGTTCTTACGCAGGACACCGGCATTTTCATCTACCCGGGCTATGAGTTCCGGGTGATCGACGGGCTTATCACCAACTTCCACCTGCCTGAAAGCACGCTCATTATGCTTGTCAGCGCGTTCCTCGGGCGGGAAAAGACGCTCCATGCCTACGAGGTCGCGGTGCAGGAGCGTTACAGGTTCTTCTCATTCGGCGACTCGATGTATATCGGGGACAAATAATTTAAACGGCGCTGCGATAAGGCAGCGCCGTTTGCATATATATGGTAATTTATA
>JBJFGA010000027.1:0-5797 GCA_051892275.1 Oscillospiraceae bacterium
AAGTAGACGATGTGCTCTGGTGATTTTGGCTCAAACGAGGTTTTTAGAGGTGCCCGCACAATACATTCCCCCGGTTTCCCGCCGGGGGATAACTGTTGACAAATCCTGACGGATAGTGTACAATATAGCCAGAAAACATTATGGAGGGCTTGTATATGGTAAGGATAGGGACTGGCTATGACGTTCACCAGCTGGTGGAGGGGCGCAGGCTTGTGCTGTGCGGGGTGGAGATACCGTCCGAGCTGGGGCTGCTGGGTCACTCTGACGCGGACGTTGCGGTACACGCGCTGATGGACGCGATACTCGGGGCGCTTGCGCTGGGTGATATCGGGAAGCTGTTTCCGGACAGCGACCCGCAGTACAAGGGTGCGGACAGCGTGAAGCTGCTGACCGGGGTCATCTCCCGCATGGAGGGCTGCGGCTACGCCCTCGGCAATCTTGACATAACGATAATCGCCGAGCGCCCGAAGCTGGCGAAATATATCCCGGCAATGCGCCAGCGGCTTGCCGAAGCATTTCGCTGCGATACCGCGCGGGTCAGCGTGAAGGCTACCACAGAAGAGGGACTGGGGCTTGCGGGGCAGGGGATAGGTGCGCAGGCGGTCGTCCTGCTGACGAAGAAAGGCGCCTGACAGGAAATAGGGAGCAGTTCGGACTTATCGCAATACAACGTCAGCTGCAGGCGGTTCATGCCCTTTTTTGATGAATAATTGCCGTGAATATCCCGCAGCCGAAGCAGGAGCGCCGGAAGCCCGACCGGGAATGCCCGGTGGAGCAGGAGAGCGAAATGCTCCGGCGGTGCGTCTTCAGCGCCGTGGAGTGCGTTTTTCTGCCGGAAGTTCTTGGTTTCATAGCTTTGAAATAAAAATGCGTGTCGGATAATTCCAAACCCGACACGCGTTTATTTACTGCGGAAGAACCCCGGACAGCACCCTGCTCACTTCACCGTTCTTTTTCATTGCGGTCTTTATGTGGTACATTTCCTCGTCAGCCCGGCGGAACACTTCCTCGTAGCAGCTGTCGGCTGGGACATACTCTGAAATGCCCACCGCCGCAGCCGCAGAAACAGAGCTGCTGCACACTTTAAGCTCGTCGTGGAATCTGTCCGCAAGCTCACGGCACTCCTCAAGCGTGGTGTCCCTCATCAGCACCGCGAATTCATCGCCGCCGATACGGAAGACATGCTCCCTGCCGAACACCTTTGCCACTGCTTCTGCGGTGGCGGAGATGAGCATATTGCCGTACTCATGACCGTAATTGTCGTTTATCTGCTTCAGTCCGTTGACGTCGATGACCGCCAGCGAGAAGTGCGCACAGCCTGTCCTTATCTCACCGCGCACCCGGTTGACGTCGCGCTGGTAGGCGGTGTTGTTGTTCACCCCGGTGAGGCTGTCGGTGTAAGCGAGGCTGTTGATGTAGTCTATCTGCTCCTTCAGCCTGTCGGCGGTTTCCCGGAAGCTTCTTGTGAGAGTTCCTATCTCGTCCTTCGACCGGACGGTGAGCTTTACGTCAAGATTACCGTCGGCTATCTCCTTGGCGGCTTCGTTCAGCTCTTTAAGCGGGCTTACAAGCGAGCGTGCGATTATTGAGCTTACGAGAATAAACACAAGCGTTATAAGGACTCCGAACTCCAGTATCTGGCGCACAAGGACGTTTTTACCCGCGTCTATTTCGGACGCCGGGGCGGTAACCGCAAGGCACATTCCGTTGTTCAGCGTGCGCAGGGCAATGTGCTTGCTGCTGCCGTTCCACTGGTAGTCATACAGCTTATCCGAGTTGGTGAGCGTGTTACCGTCCTCGTTCGCAAGCTCCTCGCTCAACTCTCGCACTGAGATGTCAGCGCCGAATTTGTGGTAGACTATGTTGAACTCGCTGTCCGTCAGGAACGCGTAACCGGTGTCGTACACCGCGATAGAGTCTATGAACGAGCTTACATAGCCGAAGTCGATATCCATGCCAACAACGCCGATAAGCTCGCTGCCGTGGTAAATAGGTTCAACGTAGGATATCATGAGTACGTCGATCTCGCGGTTGTGGTAGGGGTTTACCCATGTGGCGCAGCCCTTTTCCACCGGGATATAGTACCAGCCGACATGCTCAATATCGTCCGGGCTGTATATGCCAAGGTCGGTGACGGGGAAGTAGTCGAACTCGCCGCTTTCCTTGTTCTTCACCTGGAAGAAGCCCTCGGTGTCCGAAAACCTGCCCGGTGCAAATCTCATGTAGTAGGACACGGCACCGTCCGTCATATTTGCGGCGGTAAGTCCTACGCTTTTTAGCACCTCAACGTATTCGGTGCGGTAATCCTTGTCGTAGACGAGCCGTTCGGTGCTTTCAATGTGTGTCGCCGCGTACTCGCCCATTATCTTCACCGACTGCTCAATGCGCCCGAGGGTGCTGTTAAGCTCCTGTGCCTTTTCTCTGCACAGCAGGTTGATTATCTGGACGGAATCCCTTTCTATCGCAGCATTTGCGTTCAATATCCCCGCTCCGCCGATTATCAGCGAAGTAACCAAGCTGACCAGTATGATAAGAAGAATAATCTTTGTCTGTATCGACTTCACTATTGCTCACCCTATCTTTTTTTATTATATCCCGCTCTCCCGGAGCATTTGTGGTCGCTGACCTTCAGAATATGTGTTCTATTATCATTTTTATTATACACCATAATGTGCATTAATTGGACTATTTTTTTCAAAAAAAAATGAAAATTTTACGGGGTAGTTACAAATAATGGAATTTTAGATGTGCAAACAGCGTGAATTTTTCAGGAACTGCTCGAGGTCAGAATATAGCAGGATTTATAATAGTCAACATTTAAGGAATGAAAAATAATTATGAAATTTATTACCTGACAATGCAAAAAAAAACTTTCTCATTTGTTTTGTAGGTAAAAGGCAGTACCGCAATGCGATTTCAAGGTATTGCCATGATGGAAAAGGAGGTCACTGATGTGCTGATAATCACGAGCGACAATTTCCCTCAATATTACCGGGAACACATTCAGATGGTTTATCGGATAGCGCTTGGAATAGTACGAGTACCCGAGGAAGCCGAAGATATAGCGGCAGATTGCTTTACCGCAATGATCAACAAGACAACATTCAACGACGAAAATCACCTCAAGGCATGGCTTATCGTCACTGCTGAACACAAGGCGTTGAATGTGGTAAAGTCTGCGCGAATGAAAAGAACAGTGCCGCTTGACTCGCTCCCCGAGCGTAGTTCAAATGCCAATGAGTTCAAGCAAGAGCTGAAAGAAATGGTGCTTGGTCTTCCGGATAAGCTGAAAACCGTAACATATCTTTACTACTATGAAGATATCCCCGTCTGTGACATTGCAGTGACGATCGGGATAAGCGAAAACAATGTATATCGGCGGCTTGCGCAGGCGCGGAAACTGCTTAAACTTGCAGTGAAGGAGGGAGAGTAATGACGAAGCAGGAGCTTATGAATATATACGATTCTATGTCTATGCCTGAAGAGCGGGTCGCAGCCATCGAAGCGAGGCTTATAAAGCTCTTTGAAAACACTGATCCCTCTGACCAAACCGAACCCCCGACAGAACCTCCAAAGGAATACCGGTTTACCGGAAAGAAGCCCTTTGCTGTAAAGACAGCAGCTATTTCCCTTTCTGCTGTGGCAGCTTCTGTGCTTTTAGTTGTCGGAGGAAGTTATCTGCTGAACGAGCTTCCGATATCCTCTGACCCTCCTATTGAGTCCGAAACAGAAGAAACGACCGAATCCCCGTTCAATACAGAGGAAATGCGCTTTGAAAGCGCAGATGACCTTCCTGCATACGAGCGTGCAGGCTGTTTTGACGATTATGAGCACTCCCTGATTTCAGGCGTGGAAAACACTAAGGCAGATCCGCGGTTCACTGAAAGGCTGCGTGAAGAAAAGCCGGTTTCGGTGGTTCGGATAAAAGTCACCTCCGAGAAATCATGTGACGAAGATGGATTCACCGAATACAGCGCGGAAATTACGGAGTGTCTTTCCGGAAAACAGCTCACAGCTTCCGATGAAACCATATATTTTCAGCTTGGAAGCACTCACTCCAAACAGATAACCGGAGAGCCGTCTTTCGCAGTGGGTGATGAGCTTATTGCAGCTGCCGCAGAAGTGAACGGTGAGATATCGCTTGTTCTCCCCGATGAGCTGCTGTTCGAGTGCTTCTCCGCAAACGGGCAGGACTTTGCGGCGCAGCGGCATTGGTATTGGCTCGACCTTGCCGACAACGCAAGAAACTACCAGCACGGTGATATCCTCCGTATCACCACCGTCACCGATAACCCGGTTGCTTACTACGGCATTTATGAGCAGGAAGAGCTTGCCTTTGCGCTGGAGCAGTTGGTGCTCTTATCGGACGAGGACCTGTCACTCGGCACCGAGCCGCTTCCCGGACTGTACAGCGATTTCACGCTTGATTTCGGACTTGTCGAGCCGTTCTGCTATTATTGGTTCAACGAGAGAAATGAGCTTATCTGCATCGACGCGCGGGAGGACATCTTCGGCAGCGTCCACGGCTATGAAAGCGAAGATGTTCCGGATATGTACTGCGCAGGCTTCTGCGAGGACGACCTCGGCTGGTATATGAGGGGCTCAAACTGGAACGGCGGCGACAGTATGTACTGGATACCGAAAAGCGACCCGGAGCACATGTACGAGTATTATTTCGGCAGCGACGCCGTTCATACAAGAGCGGATTACAACGAACGCTACCTTAGACAGGGCAAGGGCGACTGGTCATTCTCCGACCCGAACAACGACGGCAGCTTCTACGATTCCGCTCAGCAGATCAGCGGCAGACAGCCCGCCGAAAACTATGTGGGAGAGATCTCGTGGCTTGGCAAGGAAAAACTCTGCGCCGACCACGGAGATAACTGGGCGGCAGAGTTCAACAAGTGGTACAACTGCGGTGAAAGCATTGTTATGAACGGATACAGCTACACCCGAAAGCCTTTGATAGGCGCAGGCGGACTTCCGCAGCCCTATTATAACGGCATGGGGACAGTGTGGCTTATCGACCACAGCGACACGAAAATAATCGCAGCGTTCCGCTTTACCGCCGATGACGAAACCAACGCCCTCGCCGGTGCAGCCCGGTACTTTGTTCTCACTGCGGAATACAAAAACGGAAACTGGCAGGAAAGCTGGCAGGAACGAACAAACATCGACGCAATGATGATGCAGGGCGTTATTTCACCTGCAAATTACAGCTCGGGATTCCGTGAGAAGCGTTTTGCATGGGGTACCGACTATTACACCGCGCTTATCTCCACAGGCTCCGACCTGTTCACCTGCGATACCGCAACAGATGAATACTATCTGATCAATTCCTATTCCTATTGCCGTTATCTCCAGATCGATGACATGCTGTATGTTATCGGGCGGGAAACTGACGGCAGCGGTATGTATTTGTCGGCTTATCCGGTAGGTGCGGGTGCGCTCGCATTCCAAAGTCCGTTTATTGCGGGCAGCAAAGCGGAGGAGTTCTTCCTCTCTCCCGACCAAAAGTACATTGTGATAGTTACGACCGGGGACAACGGGGAGCAAATGCTCTATGTATGCGACCGGTACACCGCAGAGTTTGTCGCCACAGCTTCCAACACCCCCGGCGAAACGCAGTTCTCTATTGACAACAATGGCTTCACCATCACGAAAGATGGCAGGGAACAGCGTTATGACTATGATATGGCAGGTCTTATCGAAAAACCCGGCAAGGAATACTGCAAGCAGCCTGATGGAAGCTATTATACTTTCGTTACTTCTCCTTATATTGACCGCGGGGAAATGC
>JBJFGA010000028.1:0-5783 GCA_051892275.1 Oscillospiraceae bacterium
GAACAGATCGATATTGCCAGCCGAGAACTCCAGAGCCGCCGTGATTATTCCCGCAGCAGCGCCGCCGTAGGCGAAAATATCCATTACAGTAACCGAATTAAGCTGCATTGTGAGTACTTTCATGGTAATGCGGCGGAAGTTCTCCGATTCTGTGTTTATCTTTTCGTGCATACGGTCGTCTGTGTTGTAGATTTTAAGCGTAGTAAGCCCTTGCAGGCTCTCAAGGAAGCTGTCGCCCAGCTTTGCGTACTGCCCCCAGTAGGCGGACAAAAGCCGCTTCGCTATTCTTTGCACCGCAACGATAGAAACCGGAATAAGCGGTACGCAAACCAGCAGTATCACCGCCGCTTTCACGCTGATGAAACACATCCCCGCAAACAGGCACAGCGGCGCGATCATTGCATAGAAGAACTGCGGCAGATATGCGCCGAAGTAGGTTTCAAGCTGGTCTACGCCCTCGCCGGCAAGCTGCACGACCTCGGAGCTTGCGGTTTTGGAAGAATAGCCTCTGCCCAGCCGCAGCAGCTTTTCGGTTATCATCTGCCGCAGGGTCAGTTTCACCGCCTTTGAGGACAGGAAGCTCGTCCGCGAGCTTAAATACAGGCACACAGCCCGTACTGCCACCGCAGCCAATACTATCGTTATCACCGCTGCAATGCTGACATCAGGCGTTCCAGCCCACAGACCTTGCAGGTATGACGATATTGCAAACACCGTCACAATGCTCGCCGCAAGCCCCACAAGCTGGCACAGAACGTTTGCCGCTATGTACTTCTTCGACTGCGGAACTATGCTTATCAATCTTTTCTTTATCATCGGGAAACCTCTTTCAAGTTAAGTTATACAAGACTAACTTATGTACAGCGTTATAGGTTAGGGAACGCTAACCAAGCTATATTCTATCACACAATTCCGAAAAAGTCAATGGATATTTTTCTCAATGAGATTAAAGAAACAGGAAAGCATTAAATCAAATTCAATATGCCAATCAATCCCAACAGACCTCCCCCAGGCTTGGTATTCATTGTCACTCTCTCCTCATAATATAATCCGCAAAATCATCGGTGTGTTATAATACTAATATATAATCGACTTATAGACAAAGTCTAAAAGTCGATGCCGCCGAAGAGACGGCTGTCAAAACCAAGGGTTTTGACAATATTAGTATTGAACGGTTTCTTCTGCGGCTTCGCTGAAACCGTCGCATTGGTACTTGCGTTTGCGGCGTTCGTAAAAGAATCCTGTTTCCGTTCTATAGAAACAAGGCTCGTGCACTTTATTCCCAGCAGCGTGGGTGCGGTGTGATATGCGAGGAGCTGCCCGAAATTCCTTTGTTCCATCTCTGACATTCAATCACCTACCGCATAATTAGTTCCAACTAACCCACATGCAAAACTCAAACGCAATACTGCTCCAAAACGCTTTTCAACGCGGCAACGCTGGCATTATGTATTCTTGCGACAGGAATATCCAGCTTTCGGGACTTCTGGTTCACGCTGTTCACCATTTTATGGGAGCAGGTGTTCGTGAATACCACCACAAGATCGGGAGTACCCAGCTTGCTCTCAAAATCCGATGGCATTTGCGTAAACACCTTCGCCTTAAATTTATATGATTCGCAGATATCCTTATACCGCGTTGCCATGCGGTCATTGCCGCCTACTACAACTACACTCAATTGTTTTCCTCCTTTCAATTAGTTTTGGCTAACTGTATACAGTATAACATACGAAATGCGTGTTTGTCAAGCATAACATTTCGATCCGAACAGTTTTTTGTTCAGCTTTTCAGTTTATAAATGATAGATTGTCAATACAAGTGCAACACAATTATGAGAAGTATTTTTGAGCACCTCGAAGGGAGTAAGGTAATTCAAGTGTTTCCTCGGACGATCGTTTAACAGCTCGACAATGTTTTGTAAATCATCATCGGAAATGTCGGCAAAGGAAGTGCCTTTCGGGAAAAATCGTTGAAGCAGACCGTTGGTATTTTCGTTCGTGCCACGCTGCCACGGGGAATAAGGCTCACAAAAATACACCTTCATGCCAGTTGCTTCTGCCAGTTCCTGATGAGCAGCAAACTCCTTGCCGTTATCCACGGTGATACTTTTCTTCAGCTTATCGGGAATAGCCGAAAAGGCTTGAATGGTAGCTTTATTGAACGCATTATCCTGTCTGTCGAGTGTTGCACTTAGATTATAAATCTATCTTTATTATACACTATCCATAAAAATAAGTCAACGGCAGAAATTAAGGTATGGCTAATCATCAATAGTTCTTGGTAAAACTGATCTCCGCAATTTTTTCAAGAAAGGTATTGACAATTCACCATGAAATGATTATAATAATACTGTCCGATTTCGGACGAAAATACTTATAGTCATCGGAGGACAAGCCATCGCAATGGCTAAGTCGAACAGAAGATGTCGGGTGCGCCCGGTTATTGTAAAAGATAACCGGGCGCTTTTGTGTTTTCAGAAAGGAAGAATTATGGTAGACTCAAGAAAGAAAAAGATTTTCAGGAATGTCGCGCCGGCAATTTTGTCGAACGCCTGCGTGTTCCTTTTCTCGGTTGTGGACGGAATTTTCGTCGGCAACGGCGCGGGAAGTCAGGCGCTGGGTGCGGTAAATATTGCGCTTCCCTTTGTGCTGCTTGCACAGGCACTCAACGCTATGGCAAGCATAGGCGGCGTTACGATAACCGCGATACGCTTCGGGCGCGGCGACAAGGAGGGCGCGCAGAATGCCTTTATGCACTCGTTCACGCTTAACCTTATCGTGGGCATTCTGATAACATTGTCCGGCTCTGTGTTTACGGGAGCGGTCTGCGGACTGCTGGGTGCTTCGGAGAGCTACTATTCGCTGGTTACGGAATATGTGTTCTGGTACGCGCTTTTTGCAATACCGAACGCGCTCTCGCTAAATCTCCAGTCATTCTGCCGCAACGACAATTCCCCCGGACTTGTTGCAGTAACCAACGTTGTCAGCACGGCGATAAACATATTCCTCGATTGGCTGTTTGTATTTCCGTTACAGATGGGCGTTATGGGCGCGGCAACGGCAACGGGTATCTCGCAGACAGTCGGCTTGCTGATAGCGCTTACACACTATATCTTCAAGAAAGGCAATCTTCGTATCAGCAGATATAAGCCGCAGATGAAGCTGTTCGGCAAGATACTTTTCAGAGGACTTCCAGAAGCAATCGCGCAGTTTTCGACACCTGTCACCACACTGTGTATGAACTACACCCTGATGGATACATACGGCGACATCGGTATCAACTCCTTTGCGATAATCTCGTATTTGTCCTCGTTCACAATGGCGGTGTTCTTTGGTGCGTCCGAGGGTATGCAGCCGCTGTTTGGGCAGGCTTACGGCGCAAAGGAGGACGACGACCTCAAACATTATTATCGCGCAGGACAGCTTATCAGCGTTATCGGCAGCGCGCTTTGCGTGGCGGTTTATGTAATATTTCCACACGCGCTCTGCCAACTGTTCGGTGCGGACGGCGAAACGGTTGAATTTACGGCAATACACATGTGGGAATACTGCTGGGGCTTTATCGTGGGCAGCATAAACACCATGATGTCCGCATATTTCTACTCGACAAAGCGCTCGACTCAGGCAATAGTGCTGAATGCTGTGCGCAGTCTTGTGATGAACTCGCTTATAATCACATTTCTGCCGAAGCTGTTCGGCGGTGCGATCGTATGGCACACCTTTGGAATTTACGAGGTAATTGTGCTGATAATAGCGATAGTGCTGAAAAAAGTTTCCGAGCGAAAAGGAGTAGTGTATAAATGAAACAACAGACAATCTTTACCGAGGGACGCATATTTTCGCCGCTGATACGGTTTGCGCTTCCCGTGCTTTTGGCGCTGTTTTTGCAGACAATGTACGGCGCGGTTGACCTGCTTATTGTGGGGCAATTCGGCGGTGAGCTTTCCGAAATATATGTTTCGGCGGTGTCTACCGGAAGTCAGGTAATGCAGGCAATAACCGTGGTCATCACTGGGCTTGCTATGGGACTTACCGTTTTTGTCGGCAGAGAAATCGGCGCAGGAAATCGCGAAAAAGCTGGAAAGATAATCGGCAGCGGTATTTTCCTGTTCGGGATAATCGCCGTGGGAGTTGCGGCTATAATGGTATGCACCTCTTCGTTTCTTGCAAGAATAATGCAGGCGCCGGAAGAAGCCTTTGACGCTACCGTTTCCTATATCGTGATTTGCTCGGCGGGTGCGGTTTTTATCGTTGCGTATAATCTGGTGGGAAGCATTTTCAGAGGTATCGGCGACTCAAAAATGCCGCTTATAACTGTTGCAATCGCTTGTGTGCTGAACATCGGCGGCGACCTCTTGATGGTTGCGGTATTTCACATGGGCGCGGCGGGAGCGGCGATTGCAACGGTTTTCGCACAGGCGGTCAGCGTGGTTATCTCGCTGATTATCATACGCAAGCGCAGCCTGCCGTTTGTCCTCTCGTTCAGGGATATAAAGCCAAACGGCGCTTATATAAAGGAAATACTGAAACTTGGTATCCCGATTGCACTTCAAGACCTTCTGGTGAACATCTCATTCCTTGTTATTATTGCGATTGTAAACTCTCTCGGACTTACCGCTTCTGCGGGAATAGGCGTAGCGGAGAAGCTGTGCGGCTTCCTTATGCTTGTTCCGTCGGCGTTTATGCAGTCAATGTCCGCGTTTGTCGCCCAGAATATCGGCGCAAAAAAACCCGAGCGCGCAAGAAAAGCTCTGCTCTGCGGAATTGCTTCCTCGCTTGTCGTGAGCGTTGTTATGGCGCACTTCACCTTTTTCCACGGCGAGCTGCTTGCGGGAATATTCGCGAAGGACAAAATTGAGGTTATATTGGCGGCAGCTGACTACCTGAAAGCTTACGCGCTGGACTGCCTGCTGACCTCGTTCCTGTTCTGCTTTATCGGGTATTTCAACGGCTGCGGCTGCACAAGATTCGTTATGGTTCAGGGAATTATCGGAGCATTCGGTGTAAGGCTGCCGGTTTCTTGGCTGATGAGCAGGCAGGCGGAGGCTTCGTTGTTCCACATAGGGCTTGCGACCCCGGCTTCTTCCCTTGTTCAGATAATTCTGTGCGGAGTGTTCTTCTTTATTCTGCTGCGAAAGCAGAAAAAGCTGCGTGATGAAACGCAGCTTTCGGAGTAATAAATTACTTTTCACCAAGATAATACCTCGGCTTGCCCTGAGTTTTCTTACCGTACTCAATAGCTTCCTGAGGACAGCCTGCAATACACGCCATGCAATGGGTGCAGTTTTTGCCCCAGACAGGTTTTCCGTCCGAAAGGGTCACATTGTTAAGGGGACAGCGCTCCGCGCATTTTCCGCAGCCTATGCACTTGTCTGTGACGGTGAATGCTTTCGCGTTTATCATCATAGAGTACATCATC
Source organism: Oscillospiraceae bacterium (assembly GCA_051892275.1). GTDB lineage: Bacteria > Bacillota > Clostridia > Oscillospirales > Ruminococcaceae > CAG-115. The sequence continues at coordinate 5,419 of JBJFGA010000028.1, forward strand.
GGGTTGAGTACCTTCGACATGAAACCGCTGCCGGGCTTTTCTTCGGCAAGGGGCTGACCGTCCCGTATCTTTTCGGCAATGGCTGTAATTACAGGCTCAGCTTGGGCGAGAATTTTGTCGTTTACCTCTTTGGGCTGAGTTCCGCCGCCCGCAACGTACCCCTGCGGCATTACCACAGAGTTAAAGCCCCGCAGAGAAAAGCTCTTTTCCTCGCAAAGCTTCTTCGCGTAGCTTACCGTGAGCCACGGAGTTGCCGCACAGGTGGCGATAAAATAAGCGTCCCTTGTGCCGGAAAACGCAGTGCTTCTTATGTAGTCGTCCATTATCCGAGGGAATCTTCCCGCATAGACAGGACCAACGAAAAC
>JBJFGA010000029.1:0-5772 GCA_051892275.1 Oscillospiraceae bacterium
GCTTTCTACGGCAGAGGGTGATTTGTTTATGACGCAGGGTGATTTGGCGGATACTTTTCTTCTTTAGTCGTTTTTTTATATAGTGTCTCCTCATGCAAAACCGTGGGATAAGAAATGCTTTTGGATCTCATGAATGTTTACAGGAATAACACAAATCGGCTGACAACATCAGGGAGCCGCCCCTCATTTTCTCCCCGCGTCCACCCGTGTAACGATCTCCGTTTCGCCCATGGGTATGAAATACTTCACTGCGGGCATTTTGGTTTTCCGGTACAGAATGTTCGTGTTCGGGCTGTTGTCCAGCACGAGCGCTTCTCCGCAGCCGCTTACGGTGCACACAGAAAAGACGTTCTCAACGGTGGCGGAGTTACCGTCGGTTTTCTGTAAAGCCATATCCTCGTCACGGCAGGCGACAGCGAAACCAGCGTCATAAGCGAAGCACTCCACCCCGGAAGTGATTTTGTGACGGCGCGTGTGTCCGTCTTTGTCGGGGATAATTGTTGTTTCGACGTAAATCCCGGGGTATGGACTCCACTTTGACCACGTTTCCTTTTCGCCGATTTTTGTATCAAGGCTTATTCTTCTGACGTAGCAGTCGCCGTTTATCTCAAACGCAAGCATACTGTCCGGAGCATTTTCAAACAAGCTGTAACTTGATTTTGCAACATTGAAGCCAAAACAGGTGTCGTAAACGAATTTGCCGTATTTCGCCACTGACTGACCGTGACCCTGCGGGCTGAAGATACCGACCGGGAAAGCCGCCGAGTGATCTCCGTAATGATACATCAGCTTGTCGCCGAAGGGCTGGGAGCTTATCGGAGAAAGCACGGGGAACGGCTCTGCCTGTGCGCTCCAGAACGGGTGACCGTCGGGGAGCATAAGAATTGCAAAGGTTTTGAACGCCCAGTAGGGCGAACCGGGGGCGTTGTATGCCTCTGCCATAATGAGGTTGGGGTAGCCATAGCCGATGGTAAGAACGCCGTTTCTGTCGAAAATATCCCTTGTGAGCCAGTTTTCAATGTGCCTTGAAATAAGCCCTTTCATCTGCCCGAGGGTGAACGGCTCGATTTCCGCAATAACGCAGGCGCTGAAGAATGAAACCTGTGCAAATCGGTATGTAAGCGAACGCCCGAAGGGAAGCGCTTCGCCAGTGCTGTCAAACCAGTAGATGAACTGCCGCGCAAATGTCACGGCTCTTTTCTTGAACCGCTCCGAGCGCTCTGCGTCCTCGTTTTCCATGACCTTTGCGTAGACCAGGCAGTAGAAGTGAATTGCAAAAGAGATATAATAATCCTTCTGGTCTGAATCGCCGTCACGATACCAGCCGTCGCCGCAGTAAAAGCTCTCGGTCAGACTGAGATACTCTTCCAGCTTTTCCGCGCTGTATTTTCTTCCCACGCTTTTCAGCGCAATGTTTACCAGCACTGCAAACAGCACCCAGTTGCATTCCGGGAGCGTGTAGTCGTTGATCGCGTACAGATATGCGGCGAGATCGTCCCGAGCCTTTTCGTCAAGAACGTCCCAAATATTCTCCCGCGCGAAAAGAATTCCATAAGAGATAGCCGCCATTTCAACGAATTTCTGGTCTTTATCGCTGAATGTTCCCCAGAATTCATCGCCCTCGGGGTTCGTGCCTTCGGTGAGCGCAGACTTAAAAATTTCCTGCCATTTTTCGTTCTTATGTCCCCCTGAAAACAGCGGGACAAATCCCCACAAAAGCCGCGAGATACCCTCCATTGAAGCGGCAGCTTTATTGTAGTAAACGCCGGTATCGCCGAGATGGAGCCTTGCCTTTTTTTCGCTGAAATATGGTATCAGCGGGTCAGCCATTTTCAGCATACAGTCTATAAAATCCTGTTTTGAATTTAACATAACGCTCTCCTCACCAGTACTGGACCCAGTCTTTCGACAGCCTTGTCAGTGCTTCCATGTAAAAGTAATCGCCCCAGATATTGCACTCGTCAACGCCGTAATGGTTGCAGGTGTTGTAGGGGGAGCGATTGGAATACGTGCTGTGGAGCACCAGCCCGTTTGACCTGCTGAAATCGGTAACAGCGTAGTTTTCATACACCGAGTTCATGATTTTTCTTGCGGTGTTTATGTAGTATTCAGCGTCATTTTTATCAAGCCAGCGGTTCATTTCCAGCATACCGCAGGCGGCTATTGAAGCGCTGGAAGAATCCCTCGGCTGGTCATCACCGTCAGTAAATTCCAGATCCCAGTATGGTACAAGGTCTGCCGGCAGATGGTCCAGAAAGTACTTTGTAACGTTTTTGAAAAGCGGGATATATTCCGGGCGTTTAGTGTAGCGGTAGGCTGTTGAAAGACCGTACACGCCCCACGCCTGCCCCCTCGCCCACGCAGAACCGTCGCGATAGCCCTGGCAGGTCGCGCCGTGGTGCGGAGCGCCGGTTTCCATATCGAAAAAGAATGTGTGCCAGGTGGAATAGTCCTCGCGGATAACGTTGCTGACGGCTGTGTTTATATGCTTGTCGGCAATTTCCCGGTACCTGCTGTCGCCTGTCATATCAGACGCCCAGTAAAGAAGCGGGAGGTTGTTAAGGCAGTCGATGATAAGCCGGTAATTCTCGGGCTGATCCATCGGACCCCATGCCTGAATGAATTCGCCCACCGGGTGGTATCTTGTAAGAAGTTGGTCGGCAGCCTTTATCGCGGCTTCTTTTCCCTCGGCGCTGCCGGTCAGCTTGTACCCCGCAACACAGGACGGCGAATAGAGAAACCCCATGTCATGGTGGTCTACCTCGATTTTCTCGTCAATTCTGTGCAGGAATGATCTTATCTGCGTAAGCCCCGCTTGCTTCAGATTATCTGCTGCGTCCGGTTCAAACTCACTCTCGTGTGCGGTCACATATTCATAAGCAAGCCATATTTCCCCTGTCCAGAAGCCGGTCGTCCAGTCAACATTTTCAGTAGCCGGGTAAAAATTCCCCTCGCTGTACGCCTGTGGAAACTTGTCCGTAAAACCGGGTAGGATGTTCAGTATCTGTTTTGCCGCGGCTTTCATGCCGTTGTGGATCTTTTCGTCTGTTATAGCGTTCATGCCGTCACCTCATTGTTTTCATTCGTGTACAGTCAGCCATTAATTACATTATACACGCAGAAAGGCGGCTTTTCAATCAGAAATTTTTGTGCACACTATTAAAATTTGAACATTTTCCGCCGCCCTGACGTTTCATTGCGTTGAACAAAGGCAGGGGAGCGTATATGTATGCGCAGAATGTCGGCGATATCCTGTATGCACTGGTCGGTTATAATCTGGCGGTCGAAGCAGTAACCGCATATTAAGGGTGTATTTTTCTGACAAGCAACAAGGCGCTGCCCGAAGGCGTAACCGCCTTTGGCAATTCCGCCTCGCCACAACTTCATCTTTGCATGAGATGATTTGCTCGGCGGGTCGAAAACTGCTTTATCGGCAACACACTAAAGGGTGCCCCTTTTGGCAGTTCCGCCTCGCCGAAACTTCATCTTTGCAACAGATGTTTTGCTCGGCGGGGCGTAAAAACTGCTTTAACGGAAGCACACAAAATGCAGCGCCTTTTTTGTTAGGTCAACTCAAAAAAAATCTTGTGAGCAAAACTGTGAAGTGCACACCATCTTCGTCGTCGAACCTCCTTGTAAGGCATACAGCCTTACAAGGAGGTTTCCCGCGAATTTCCTGTGAGGACGCAGGAAGTGCCGGAAGGGTCGACCGACAGACAACTGCCCATTTTTGTTTTCACAACGGTTTTTTGAGATTCCCGTTAATTAAAGCTCTTGACCCAGTTTACAAGTGAGTTGTGGTATACGTTTTCCCGGACTGTCCTTAGCATATCATCGGTGATAGGACCGTTCTTTGCCATTTTGGACAGTACGGCTTCCTGAAGCTCCTCAATGGTCATTTCCTCGTAGGACTTGCCCTCGGTCGTAGACACGTCTACGTGCTCGGCAGGCTCTGGTTTGGGAGCGGTAGCAGGCGCAGGAGCGGGTGCTTTGGGAGCGGGAGCAGGCTCGGGCTTGGGTGCAGGAGCAGGTGCAGGCTCGGGAGCCTTTGCGGGTGCGGGTGCGGGTGCAGGCTGCTTTGCCATAAAGGAAACAGGCTCTGTCTTTGCTCCGGCGGGGAGGAGGATATCGCCGCTGTTTGCGCCCAGGGTGATGTTGATACGTCCGTTTTCGGCGGAGTAATGTTTGCCGGAAAGCGCACCCACGAATTCGTTCGCGCCGTCAGCCGGAAGCGAGAGGGAAGCGGGGGAGTCATCGTTGTTCACTGCGACCAGCGCAGTTGTGCCGTTGCAGCTTCTCGCAAAGGCGTACTGCTTGTTGGTGAGAACAAGTTCGCGGTAATCGCCGTAGGAAAGCACGGGGTTCGCGCTGCGTATCTTGCCGAGGGCGGCGATGAGCTTTGTGCAGGGGTTGGAGTTCACCGCGTCCTTGTAGTCCGCAAGGTTCAGTGCGGGGCGCAGGGAGTCGTCAGAGCCGCGCTCCTTTCTTCCCTCGATACCGAACTCTGAACCATAGTAGATGGACGGAATGCCCGGCAGCGTATACAGCAGGATATGGACAGGCATGTAGTGCGCTTTGTTGTTGAGTTTTGTGTAGATACGCTCCACGTCATGGTTGTCCACGAAGTTGTACAGCTTCAGCCCGCCCATGCCGCACTGACGCTTGACGGTGTGCGCTATCTCGAAGTAGTTGTGGTCGTTGTGACCGGAATAGAGTGCCTTGTGGAGGTGGTAGTTGGTGACGGAGTGGAGCGTGCCCTCGTTGACCCAACGATTGTAGTCGCCGTGAATGACTTCGCCCATCAGCCAGAAATCCGGCTTCACCTCGTTTGCTACCTGGCGCAGGCACTGCATGTAGCCGAAATCCAGCACGTCCGCAGCGTCCAGCCTGATTCCGTCAATGTCGAACTCGCTGACCCAGAAACGTATTGCGTCGCAGATATGCGCACGAACCTCGGGGTTGTTCTGGTTGAGCTTAGCCAGCAGGTCGTAGCCCCCCCAGTTGGTGTAGGAGAAGCCGTCGTTGAACTGGTTGTTGCCCCAGAAGTTCACGTTGCAGTACCAGTCCTTGTAGCGGGAATTCTCGCGGTTCTTTTTGATGTCCTGGAACGCGAAGAAGTCGCGCCCGGTGTGGTTGAAAACTCCGTCCAGAATGACCTTTATGCCCTGGCTGTGGCACTCGCTGACGAAGTCCGTCAGGTCCTGGTTAGTGCCAAGGCGGCTGTCCAGCTTCTTATAATCCGTGGTTTCGTAGCCGTGCCCCACCGACTCGAACAGAGGTCCTATGTAGAGGGCGTTGCAGCCTATCTCCTTTATGTGACCTATCCAGGGGGTGAGTTCCTTCAGTCTATGTTCAGGCTCGCCGTAGGCATTCTGCTTTGGCGCTCCCGTTAATCCCAACGGGTAAATGTGATAAAATACCGATTCGTCATACCATGCCATGTGTCATGTTCCTCCGATAATGTTGTCAGGGCGGTTCTGGTTCAACGCGCCAGACCTGCCCACCGAGAATAAATTATAACATAAATCAACAGAAATTGCAAGCACTTTGGCACAATTTTGTGCAACACCAACAAATATCGTGATATATTTCCGTTACATGGATAGCTGTGGGAAAAAAGTGTACACAAACCTGTTAAATGTGAGAAAAATGTCACATGTTCTATAAGTGAGATGATCTCTTTTGCGCATAACTTACGACAGAACAGCCCGCCTGCGCTCACGAGTTGTCGGCTTGAAGTCGCTTCGCTCCCGCCGACAACCGCAAGTTGTA
>JBJFGA010000030.1:0-5758 GCA_051892275.1 Oscillospiraceae bacterium
ATAGCCATATGTACCGCCGGACGCCTTTTCCAGTTCATCGTCCGAAAGCTCCCGGCTGGATTTCTTATTTTTGTCCACAAAATCGTTGAATTCCTCCGCTGTGCCGTTTACCTCATGCTCGGAAAGGAATTCCGCAAGGCGTTCTTCCTTACGCGCTTTGTATGCCGCATTAGCTAGCGCTTTGTCTGCCATTGCTTCGCTGTAAAATTCTTCGATAGTTTTCATAGCATTACATCCTTTCAACTTAGTATTTATTACCAGATACCGGCAGCGCCGCCGCAATGCGCAAGATACTGCTGTTCTATCCATTCTTTAGAACCGTTATCATATTTTACTTCATAAACAATATATTTTATCTTTTTATTGATACCGTCTGTCGTGTGCTTTTCTTCCGTAGCGTTTATCGTGCCATACGAGTCGCTAATTAATCCCCAGACACGCACTCTTTCACCGATTCTGAATTCATAGATAAACGGCTCGTTTTCAAGAACAGTTCCGTATCCCGACTTGCCGCCCCAATCTATTCCACCGGAAACATTGTCTAACTCATCGTCCGAAAGCTCCCGGCTGGCGTTCTTCTTTTTGTCCACAAAATCGTTGAATCCCTCCGCTGTGCCGTTTACCTCATGCTCGGCAAGGAATTCCGCAAGGCGTTTTTCCGCGCGGGCTTTGTATGCTGCTTCAGCGAGCGCTTTGTCTGCCATTACTTCGCTGTAAAATTCTTCGATAGTTTTCATAAAACCATTTCCTTTCTACATTATGTATGATATATAATTGACCTTTCCCTGTGAATCCTCCGATAATCAAATACGAACCAAATAGTTCTGAAAGTACCAATCCGAAGATGTATCAATGTCAAATTCAATATAATAAGCAGGATAATAACACAAACCCTTAGACTCTATTTTACGCGCCGTTACCTTTCCCGTTAAGTTTCTGAACCAACAGTCAACAGCCACTTTATCATTGATATCGAAAAGATATACGATCTTGGACGGGTCATATTCACCGCCGTGTTCAGCCCAATCCTGATTCCAGTCAACATAGCCATATGTACCGCCGGACACATTGTCCAGCTCATCATCGGAAAGCTCACAGGCGGCTTTTTTCATTTTTTCCACAAGGGAGTTAAATTCCTCCGCTGTGCCGTTTACCTCATGCTCGGAAAGGAATTCCGCAAGGCGTTCTTCCTTACGCGCTTTGTATGCCGCATTAGCTAGCGCTTTGTCTGCCATTGCTTCGCTGTAAAATTCTTCGATAGTTTTCATAGCATTACATCCTTTCAACTTAATATTTATTACCAGATACCGGCAGCGCCGCCGCCTATATGTGCAAGGTATTTCTGTTTTTTCCACTCCGTGCTCCCGCTCTCATATTCCACTTTATATACCGGGTATGCAATTCCTGTCGTCAAACCCCGACATGCATACGATTCCGTTCTATCGACCACCGTGGCTACTGAGTTTTTAAATAAGCCCCAGACTAACACTAATTGACCGATCATAAATTCATAGGTTACTATTTCGCCGTTTTCGTTTTCTATAGCGTCTGCTGTTTCGACCTCTCCGTCGCCTGCCCAATCTACTCCACCGGACACATTGTCCAGCTCATCGTCGGAAAGCTCCCGGGAAGCGTTCTTCTTTTTGTTCAAGAATTCGAGAAATGATTCCGCCTTACAGTCTACGTCATGTTCCGCAAGGAACTGCGCAAGGCGGTTTTCCGTGTGGGCTTTGTCCAGTTCAAGGGCGAGAGCCTCGTCCTGCAATGCTTCGTTGTAGAATTCTTCGATAGTTTTCATTGCATTTCCTCCTAATTTAGTCTGTTGGAACTGATGTTGATTATATTATAATAACCTAAGGACAACAAAAGGACAACAAAACACCCTGCTTTTCAGCACATTTTAAGAAATTCGTGAAAAACAAACATAAGTCTGGGTAAATCTTTGTTAATTACGCACAAGCGATAATGATATCCATAAACTTTAACGTTGCATTATGATATGAGAAAATCGGGAGCAGAATAAACTGCCCCCGATGATGTCTTGCAGGAATCCAGCCTGCCCTTAATTACTACCTTTTTTCTCTGATCTCTTATGAACTCCACTATTTCTGTATAGCTGCAATCTCTGGGAGATAATCTGCTAAGCGCATTCCATGTACGTTACAGCCGTATAAAGATATGCGAAAAACGCGAACAGGATATTAGTATGGGGATGAAGGGTCTCTTGATACAAGCTGGCTCTCGTAAACGTCTTCTTCCTTAGTGCCATGGGGATGAAGGGTCACTTGATACAAGCTGGCTCTCGTAAACGTCTTCTTCCTTAGTGCCATGGGGATGAAGGGTCACTTGATACAAGCTGGCTCTCGTAAACGTCCTCTTCCTTAGTGCCGTCGTTATATTTGATAACGTATGTGAATTCCTTATTAATCCAACCGTGTTTTTCACTTGATACAGAATCTATAATTCCTTTCTTTCCTCTGAATACAACTTCATCGAACCTCTTGTATACAGGTGTTGAACCGCTCTCGTAACCAGGTTTACTGTTCCACCAGCCGCCGCCGCTCACGCTGTCAAGCTCATCGTCGGAAAGCTCGCCTCTTGCCGCAAACTTTGCAGCAGCGAGCTTCTTGAAATCCTCTAACGTTCCCTCGGCATCGTTTTCCTTGAGGAACTCGGCAAACTCTTGCTCGTCCTTTACCGCTTTGAGCTTTTCCGCAAGCTCCTTGTTCTCATTGAGCTCGTTCAGAAGTTGTTCCATTGTTTTCATAATATTTACCTTTCCTTTCTGAATATTTAAGGCTTAACGCCTTTTGTTTTTGGATTGATTATATTATAATAACCTAAGGACAACAAATGGACAACAAAACGCCCTGCTTTTCAGCACATTTTAAGAAATTCGTGAAAAACAAACATAAGTCAGGATAAATCTTTGTTAATTACGCACAAGCAATAATGACATCCATAAACTTTAACGTTGCATTATGATATGGGAAAATCGGGAGCAGAATTAACTGCACCCGACTTATGAATTGCTCAGATCAGAGCTTACCATCCCAGAACGACAGGCCGCCGAATTCAATCTTTTCCTCGTTGGATAATGTGCAGGTATCAATCTTCTTACATTTGCTGCATCTTCCCAGTTCAGCTCTTATAGCGCTCTTTGCTGTATCAGAAACACGGCTGTTGTTAAGTATGCTGTTAACATAGTTTGAACCCTCAAAGTATGGGCATTTCTTCAACTGGTAGCCTTCATCGTAGTCGCCCAGAGCTATACTACCGCCGTTCACAGTGTCAAGTTTCTCGTCGCTAAGTTCCTTGGTAGCTGCTGTGCTCTTATTAAGTTCGTCCATAATAATTCTCCTTTGCATAATTTATTTTGGTTTTTGGGAACTGATTACATTATACAATCCAAAGGACAACAAATGGACAACAAATCGAACTGCTTTTCAATTCGATTTTGAGAATTTGTGAAAAAGACATATATTTATCAACTTTGATTTGTGAATATCCAACAAAGATATTCTGCGTTATGTCCATGCAAAGATTGATCTGGCAAAACTAGATTTGATATGCTTCGCATTAATCAGCGTGTCCCAACTTTCCTTTATTCGCCAAAAAAATATTGCATTTCTCGACCTTTTATGGTATAATATTATTAATCGGTTGTGTGTATAACAGCACGATACCGATGATCATTGCGAAATAACAAAAAACAGCGAGAGTTGAAGAGCAAATGTGGTTAATATGCGTTCTGTCATGTATTGTTCTGTGGGCAATTACAAGCATTTTTTACAAAAAAGGCGCAAACAAAGAGGATAAGCTTATCCATTACAAATTCTCAATAAGCGTTGGAATCGTATTCTTCATAATAGCAATAGTATTCCTTATCATACGCGATGAAGAAATATCGATAATAGAAAGTGCAATTCATTTCTGGCCCATGACGTTGTTCGGAATAATATACGCAATAGGAAATACATACACATTCAAGGGCTATATCTATAACGACGCTTCGATCGAGGCTCCTATTGAAAATACAGCTAACGGCTTTTGCCTGATACTTTTAATTGCGTTTTTTGCCATAAAGGGAAATGTAGAATCTATCTGGGAAATTCTCAGCCCATTTGAATTATCAGGCATTATATGTATTTTTCTTGGATTATTGTTTACCAGCATTATTCAGCATAAAGAATCAAAGGCGCAGGGTAAGACCCAGCTTTTTAAGGCAGGCGCTACCGCGCTTATTTTCCCGATAATATTCTCTATGATGGACGGACTTGAAACAATTGTTTCCGGCGTCTGCCTTGATCAGACCTTCGGATATGCAATGCCGGTAGATGACAGCGTTATCATCATCGGAATAGAGTACGGCATATTTGCACTTGGCTTCTGGATATATGTCAGCGTTAAGGAAAAGCACGTTTTCAATCCGTTCACAAAGAGTAACGCACCATTCGCCGGCGGCGCTTTGTGCGATAATGTTGCGATCGTATTCTATGCTAATGCAATGTCAAGCAATGCGGTTGCCACCGACCCTATTCTCGCTGTTTACCCTGCAATTACGATACTTCTGTCAAGGATGATCTTAAAGGAAAAGTTACCTGTCAAGCAGTATCTGAGTCTGGGTCTTATGCTAGTGGGAAGTATACTTATTGTGTTGGGCGAAAACGTCTGGTTCTGATGAGGAAGCGCAAGTTATGAAAAAGTATTTCTGCAACAAGAAATTCCGATCACTGCTGTTCACCGGGTCGGTCACGACAATTATCCAGTATCTTCTGATACTTTCTGACACCATCGTGGTTGGTCAGATACTCGGAGAACAGGAATTAGCCGCGATAAACGTAGTTAAGCCGTTCCATTCGGTAGCTATTTTTCTTGCGTCACTGATAAGTATTGGCACATCGGTTTTCTATTCATACGAGATTGGTGAATTCAACAAGGACAAGGCGAACGCTCTGTTCGGGCAGGGAATTATCCTTTCGGTCGGTTCGGGTCTGCTCATGCTAGTTATCGGAGTATTCGGCAAAACGCCGTATTTTAATTACCTTGCGCTTTCGGAAAATGTTGCGTCATCTGCGTCGGATTATTTTTTCTTCTATCAGTTCGTTATCATGCTGCTGCCGCTGTACACAGTCCTGCTTGAAATGGTCTATTCCGATGGCGACGGTCTGATATGCAACATCTCCAGCGCAGTACAGATCATAGTGAATGTTGCAGCTTCGGTATTCTTCTGTTTTAAGCTTGGTATACTCGGAGTGGGTCTTGGTACTTTTCTCGGTCTGATTTGCAGCATTTCAGTGCTTTTTGTACATTTTTTCAGAAAGCAGAACTCACTGCGGTTTGTATGGCACGTCAGCATAAAGGACACGCTGAAGGTCATGAAGTGCGGTATCACCGATTCCAGCGCATATCTGTTCATAGGTCTTACCTCTTTCACAGCGACAAAGTTTGTTGTGTATATGTTCGGCGAATACTACCTGCCGGTACTTCTGATGGTGTTCAATGTTATTGAGCTTACAATTGTGTTTGACGGTATCGGACAGGCGGTGACTCCTATCGTCAACATATATCGCGGCGAGGATAACCATGTCGGCATAAAGCGGGTCATGAAAACCGCGCTGATATACGCTATCGCAGAGGGTGTAACCCTGTCTTTGCTGCTGTTTTTGTTCGGCAGTCAGATCGCCGAACTGTTCGGTCTTACAGACAAGGAACTGATAGACTTAGGCAGGATAGCGGTTTGCCTGATAAGTCCGTT
>JBJFGA010000031.1:0-5743 GCA_051892275.1 Oscillospiraceae bacterium
ATCTTCCTTTATCTTGTGAAGCGCCTGAATGCCGTCCATCTCCGGCATCATGTGGTCAAGAAACACGATATCGTACCGGCTGAGTTTCAGCAGCTCAATGCACTTCGCGCCGCTCAGTGCTGTGTCAAGCTGAACCTTTGTGCGCTTCAGCAGGTTCTTTGCGACTAGAAGATTTGTTTCGTTATCGTCAACAACAAGCACCCTAGCGTCCGGCGCAACTTTAACAGCCGTTTCTGCGGTATGCTCCAGCGCCAACGCCCTGAAACGCTGCTCAAAGTCCCCGATAGGCTCGGCGTTTATCACGCGCTGCTCCAGCTCAAAGGAGAAGGTAGAGCCTGAACCGTAAACACTTGAAACCATCAGCCTGCTGCCCATGAGTTCAAGCAGCCGCTGAACGATGGGTATTCCCAGCCCTGTGCCCTCGATGCTTCGGTTTCTTTCCGGATCAAGCCGCTGGAACGACGCAAACAGGTTCTCCATGTCCTCTTTTCTGATACCTATTCCGGTGTCTGTAACACTGACATCTAACCGGACGCTTTCGTTCCCGGTCGCTGCAACGCTTATTCTGAAGCGGACGTATCCCTTTTCGGTGTATTTTATCGCGTTGGTGAGGATATTTGTAATTACCTGCCTGATCCTTACATCGTCGCCGAAAAGCACCGATGGGATATTTTCATCTATCTCATAAATGAACTCCAGGTTTTTCTTTTCCGCTCTGATCTTTATCATATTCACGATATCGTTCACAAGGGAACTTACATCATACGAAACAGGCACTATCTCCATCTTACCGGACTCGATCTTTGAGAAGTCCAGGATATCGTTGATGATCGAAAGCAGTGTTCTGCCTGCGCTCTGGATACTTGAGGCATATTCTATGATCTGCTCCTCGTTCGACTCGCGCATTATCATTTCGTTCATGCCAAGGACGGCGTTGATAGGCGTCCGTATCTCGTGGCTCATATTGGCGAGGAAGTTGCCCTTTGCCTTGTTCGCTTCTTCCGCCTGTGCCTTCAGTTCTTCCTGCTCCTTCGCATACTGCTCCTTCTCCCGGGCGTACTCCACCATTCTCTTTTTGTCGCTGATAATGCTGGAGGACACCATAAGAACGCACACCGTCAGAATAATAACGAATATTACGATATTCATGGAAATCATGTCTGCATAAACCTGGTCGTCTGCTTCGCAGTCGCTTAGCACAACCAGGTACCAGCCAAGATTTTCCACGTATTTGCTTACCGAATAGCCGCCGTTTTTGTTCTGGTGATAAACATAATCCATGCCGCCGTTTTCAGTGTTTGTATCTATGTAAAGTGTTACATTCTCAATGTTGATGGAATCGGTATCTATCTGAACAAGACCGTCCTGGTTCACCAGATTTATCTTTATGTTGTAGTTCTTCTCATACTCGCAGAGCATGTCCTGCAATTCGGTCATCACTACGCTGACTCCGCATACGCCAAGCAGTTCTCCGCTCTCGTTTTCTATCCTGGAATTGACAAAAACCGTCCAGGCGTTATTGTGAACCTCGTCAGTGTCCACGTCAAAGTCGTATTTCTTCCCGCCGTCAACAAACAGCGAATACCATACATCATGCGTGTCCGTTTCCGGCGAGACAATCTTATTGAAACCTTCCTGCGTGTAGTAGGTCCTGCTTTTCTCCGACACAATGAACGCAGAACTGTAATTCATGCTGCCGCTTATCGTTCTAAGGTATGAAATCAGTTCATCTTCCATGTCCCCGGGGAAATCCTCGTTTTCCAGCAGGTTTATCATGAAATAATCATAGGACATGGTCTGCGCAACGTTGATAGGTTCAATGAGCATGTTGTTGATGGAGTCGTATATATTTGAGGTCAGCACCTTGGACATTTCCTCGTTATTCCCCTCAATGACTGTGTTAAGGGAATTCACGGAGATAAGTGTGGACAGTACAAAGCTTATGATTATCAATATCAGCGTCTGCAAAAGTATATTTCTCTTTTTCATTTCCTGGTCGTCCTTTCAATGGGCAGTACCTAAATGCAGTATTTTGTTCTTTTATTTCTATGATACTGTGCAGACCGCCGTCAATAAAGCGTCGTAGACAACAGTTATATCCGAAACCCGTTCACGCATTAGTCATAAATATCATATCACTTTTTGTCGAAAATGTCAATATAAAGCGAGTTGACCAAAAAGTTCACGAGCACATTATTGTCTGAACAAACTAAACGAAAAGCCCCTGTCTTTCTTCGACGCAGGAGCTTTGTTGTATTCGGTGGCTGACTTTTATTCGGTTGCGAGAGATATAGCCGTTTCGTATGGCAGCGGTCTGCCCCAGACATATCCCTGAACGAAATCGCAGTTATTATTTTCCAGTCTAGAGATCTGCAATGAATTTTCCACACCCTCGGAAACTACCTCGCAGCCCATAAGGTGTCCCATTGAAATTATCGCATTCACAAACTCACATTTCTGCTGATTCTGTTCAATGTCGTCAATAAGGCTCTTGTCGATTTTAAGCAGATTTACCGGCATCTTCGAGAGATAATTCAGAGAGGTATACCCTGTACCAAAATCGTCCAGAGCAACCTGTATTCCCATCTCACGGAGTTTTTTTATGTTCTCGACGGTTATATTTATGGATTGTACCATGCAGTATTCGGTTATCTCAATCTCAAGGTTCTTTGCGGGAAATCCTGTCTCATTCAGTATCTCTCTTACCCTGTCTGGGAAATCCAGCGTACCTATGTTTTTCGCGGATACATTGACTGATATAGTCAGGTCGGGGTTCTGTTCGGATACAATGCCTTTAAACTCGTTCATGGCTCTGCGCAGAACATAATGGTCGATGGATATGATTTGCTTTCCCTTTTCGGCAACAGGAATGAACTCGCCGGGACTTATTATTGTTCCATCGGGCAGCTTCATTCTTATCAGCGATTCAAAACCTCGCAGCTTTTTGCCGTCAAGCTTATACTGGGGCTGATATACAAGAAAGAAGTAGTTGTTCTCCAGCCCCTCTTTTATAAGACGCTCAAGCTCCATCTGCCGCTTTGCGCTTTCTTCCATGCTCGGTTCAAATACCACCGCATTCGGTGAATTTTTCCTTACAGCCTCGACCATAGCCAAATCCGCGTAATTAATCAGTTCCTCATAGTTTTTGCTGTCAGCAGGATATGAGGATATTCCTGCAAAGACTGACAAATAGCAGTCAAGAACATCGGATTCCTCTGATATGACGATCTTTTCTGCCAATATACGCAAAATGCCATTAGCGTCCTTTTCAGCGTCCTCGGTTTTATTAAGAATGATAACAAATTCAGCGCCGCCGCTTCGGATAATAGTACCCTTGTCACCGAAATAATCCTGCATGAGCTTGGTTATCTTTTTAAGCAGCAGATCGCCGTATGCATGACCGTTGTTGTCATTCAGAAGTTTGAAATTGCCTACCTCAAGGTTGATAAGGTGGAAAGGCTTCTCGTCCTCAATAAGGGAGATAAGCAGCTTATACAATCCGCGGCGGTTGTAAAGCCCGGTGACAATATCTGTGACTGCGTCCTTATCCTGTTTTTCGAATATCCTACCGAGCCAAGCTATCGTTACAATATAAAAAACCAAATTGAAAAGACCGGCAAATGGCAGGTAGTCACTTCCGACAATAATAATACGAACGATGTTGAACAGTGAAAAACCAAGCAGTACCATTGATGTAATGATACCTTTCTTTTTATTGGTTCTTACAAGAACAAGGCACGCTCCATACTGAAATGCAGAAAAGACGCCGCCCAAAGTTGAGAAACCGCAGTTGGATAATACGATCATCAAAACCTGACACACAAAGAACAATACAATACTGAATATGTATTGTATCAGAGTTTTGGTTTTATGCTTTATTTCAATTGACATTATACTCTCCCTGGTAGAATGATTACTAAAATACCGATTATTACTAAATTTACTTAATATAATTATAACATACTTTCTGAGAAAATTCAATACATAAATATAATAATTTCGCAAAAAAACTGTTCACTACTGTTTGAAAATCGGAATATAATACAAGAAAGAATGTAGAATTAAACTGCCGGGGCGCATTGCACGGCAGTTCTTCCTTTTTAAAGCCCATAAAGTGGGTAACAAAATAGAGCAGTTTTTTCCTAATTTTCTGCTTTGAATTGTGTGTCAAACTTATGCTATAATCAGTAAAAGGGAGGTTATTGTCGAATTTAGCAACTCAAAATGACCGGGCGCAAATCCATCTGTGCCTGACTAATTACATTTGAAAAAAAGGAGAAAGACATGAACAAATCGCTTATCGTTAAAATCGGCGGAACGGTTTCCGCACTAATCTTTGCGCTGGGCGCGTTTATTCCTATCGCTTCCGTTGAGTTTTTCGGAACTAAGATGAGTATGTCAATGACTGACAGCACCGATTGGATATTGGTTGTCCTTAACGCTTTGCTTGCAATTGCGGCATTCTGGTTATCGGAGGATATTTCGGTAGATACCTGTGCAGCTGCGGCAGCATTGATAGCATACGGAAAGCTGAACAGATTCTTTGACGATAGTGTTGAACAGGCTTCACAGTTCATCACGAAGGAGGGCGGTTTTTACTGCCTTATCATCGGCGCGGTTCTTCTTGTTGTTTTCGGTATAGGATTATGGTTTATAAAAGATACTCCAAAAAAGGAGAAAAAGAAGAAAGAGCTTACCAGAAAGTGCCCGTTCTGTGCAGAAAATATCAAGTCTGACGCTTTATTATGCAGATTCTGCGGTTCTAAGCTTGAACCCGTAACCACTGAAACAGGGTCCGAACCGGAAGAGGATAATAGCTGGAAAGGCATTGCTAAACAGGGTGGTCGTCTTGTAATAAGTATCGCTATGTTCGTGGCTTCGGTCGTTCTTCTGACTTTTGTACTTGTATTTGTCTTTGGCGGAATATCCGGCAATACAGAGAATTCCGGAGGAAACAGCAATGCGTCGGCGGAATACGATAATTCCGATAAAGACAACCCGTTCGACTATTTCGGAAACAATCAATCAAAGTCAGAGGACAGCGAACCTACTGCTGAACAGACAACAGCTGCTACAACTGCTGAAACAACTACCTCTGCCACCACAAAAGCTACCACTACTACAACAGCAGCTCCACAACCCGAGCCGGAAGAAATTACCGATTCTGGCATACCGTTTGACATAAGCAAACTTGACCAGATATACTATATGCAGCAGTCTGGTTTTGATATGTTTGAGCCTGAAATCAAGGCATATATTGTAATTTATTCCGAGAACAACTTCATCTTTGGAAGCAGCGATTATTACAAGAACACAGAATATTACGGTACATGGGAGTATGCTGGCCGGTCCTAAGGGATATGAAACAATGCTCTGCACTATAAACACAGACGAAAATGGCAAGTCTTACGGAACGGATTATCAGTTCACGATAAGCATTGGCTACAACGACCCCGGCACTGCCCACATCAGTCTGAATTGCGATTTTGATTTCGATATCTTCGGATATATGAGCACTGGAGATATATTTACGGTTTATCAATAAAGCTACCTAACACAAATGCGCTCATTATAAACAGAAATAGTTCGGCGGATTTTGGGTCTGGCACTCAAAAATCCGCCGAATTGTCTATTTTATTGTATACTACTTGTCAGCACTTTATCTTGCTCTGATAGTGATTGAGCAGTTCGCCGAACCGCTGGAAGTGAACCACCTCGCGCTCACGAAGGAATCTTATGACCT
>JBJFGA010000032.1:0-5705 GCA_051892275.1 Oscillospiraceae bacterium
TGTTTCTGTTACGCCTCATCTTTGCTCACCATTGTTCTGATTTTTTTGCTATACCATTCCGGCAGTAAGATAAACCATATCGGTTTCTTTGTCATTTGATACCTTTGTGCTGTCCCAGCTAACTTCAAGAATATAATAATCCACAAATGTCAGTTCCGACGCCTGATGTTCGATCGGGTCTGTATTCTGCCAGTACAGCGGCTCTGCATTTTTCTGGACAAGATCATATCCGCCGTAGGACTTTTCATGCAGGGATTTGTCCGCTATCGCAGTATCATCGGCGTCCTGATTCAGATACCTGCCCGGTACAGCTTCGCTGTCTTTGATATAATAATGCACCAGATTTGATTCATCATAATATACCACCACAGAGTCGCCGGCTATCGGAGTGCCTTCGCTCTCTGCCGCTTTATATATTTTATATGCAAAATCAATATTCGTGGTATG
Source organism: Oscillospiraceae bacterium (assembly GCA_051892275.1). Taxonomy (GTDB): domain Bacteria; phylum Bacillota; class Clostridia; order Oscillospirales; family Ruminococcaceae; genus CAG-115. Next base: position 448 of record JBJFGA010000032.1, read on the forward strand.
GGCAAGCTGTATCTTGTAGTTTCCGGCTGTATCATCAGAATACACACAGAAAACAAAGTCTTTCTTCTCCGCCGGGTCTGTTACATCAATACCGCCCATATCTATGTTGGCGGAATCCTCCTTCGCCCCCGCACCGATACAAAGAGATGTGGGCGAATTAACCCTGGTTATCGTGTCCAGCTTACGCTGATTGGTAAACCACGCATAAACCGTCGCTGATAATGCCAGCGCCGCAGTCAGAGAGCCTGCCGCAATTATAAGCGGTTTAAGCACCGGCTGTCTTTTTGAATTGTTGTTCATCAAAAATCACTCCATGCTGCTATGGTACGCTGACCGGTCGCACATCAGCCGTCAGCAGAAGCTCGATATATCCCACATTTGTCCCGATGATCTGATCTGCTTCGTTCCATTTTGAATTCAGCAAGTTATAGCTGCCAATATCAAAATTCGCGTCATCTGAACCTTTGGACATATTTTCAAGCATGTCCGCAAGTCCGGCAATGCTCTCTGTAAAATAATCTTCGCTGTCAGCGTATGTAATCAAATGCTGCCCGTCCGCTGTTATCCTGTCATATCCCCTTGCCCTTAACAGTGCGTCGTCAGAAGGCAGGATAAGCTGGTCTATAAATTCCGGCCATATCCAGTAGAATTCGACCTTATACGCCGTGTTTTCCGACGCGCCGGGCTGTGCGAACCTAAAGCTGTCTGTTATGCGGTCTGAATAGACCCCGCTGGCTTCGTCATAATGTTCAAAGAACAGGATATGTCCGTTGATAAGCTTCGCCGCCGTTTCTGTGTCCGGGATAATATGCGCTGAATTATCCGGGTTCAGCCCGGAGATAGGCTCTGCGGCGCTGTCATACAGGATCGTGTCCAGCGAAAACATCAGATCAAGATCCTGATCCTGCTTTGCTACGACATAAAACGTCATCTTTCCATAGCTGCCCGGCTGTATTCCATCGCCGGACAGATTATCAAAATTACTTTCGTCATTCATCAGCCACTTTACCTCCGGTTTCCCGTCGGAAGTGGAAATAAGTTCAGCCGGTGTACCGTCTTCAAAAACTATCCCGCTGAGAGTATCACCGGAGGGCGCGATAAGAAGCGCGTCGTTTTTTCCGCTTTTGTCCGCCGACGCCAGCTCAAACACGCCGTTCGACGCAGAAAGCGACACCCCGCGTCCATTCACCGGGCTTATCCCGGTAAACCAGCCGAACGAAACCGCAGTCAATATCAGCAGCACAATAACGCCGACTGCGCCGAGCGAATTCATGACCAGCCTGCCGACTGATATTGTTCTCTTTTCTCGCTTTTCCACTGCCTGCGCCTCCCATAACGATATATGCCCGGTCACTTCTTTGATTTTTTCTTCTTTTCCTGCTTTTGAGCCATATATGCGTCCAGCTTTTTCTGCGTTTCGGTCATGTGATTACGGCATGCCGTTATCTCGCCGGTGTATTTATTGAACCACTCTACGTCCGCTTCATTCGGCTCTTCCTGCAAAAGTATCGCCTGCACGAGCGCCGACTGCGAACGCGAACGCTTTCTTTCGATCTCCTCGATCGTCACCCTGCATTTTTTGATTTCCTTCTTGTACTTTTTTTCTTCAAACATGGTATGTTCTCCTTATCTGCGGTCAATTTCCAAGCCTGTCAACAGAGTCTACTATCTCACGAACTTCATCATAACCTTTGTCAAGATGATCCGCAATATCATGAAACGCCTGCGCTGATTCATCAAGTTTCTCTCTCATCTGGTCGGGATATTTCACAAAGCAGTAGTGGATCTCGTTTATTGCTTTCTGCTCATCGGTTTTCCCGTCAACCAGAAATATCATTGCTCTTGCCGCGCCTAGATCAGAAATCGCCATATTGTAGTGCAGATCGTAATCGGTTTTCTTTTCGTTGAATCTGTCAAGCTCCTCTGCCGCCTGAGCAATATTTGTTTCATACTGTTCAATGTAAGTGAGCCGGTTCAGCTTCCTCTGGTCGTAATAAAGACCAGCGAAAATGAATGCTGCGACAAAAGCGGCTATTGCCATGATAATAGCTGTTATCATCTTCGCTTTCATTATTTTTTCTTGATTCACTTCTTCTCAGCCTCCTGCCGGTTCACGCTGCCGCCGGGATCTTCATCTGTTATGGGAACGCTGCCCTGCTCGTACAATCGTTGCTTCTCACGCTCTATCGCCTCTCTGATAAGCTTCTGCTTTTCAGCCTCTTTCCGCTGCTCACGGTATTCGGAAGTGATACCGGCGATAGACCTGACCTCATATATCGCCGCGGCAGCCAGCACGACGATCACCGCAATGAGTATCAGCTTCTTGACCGACGAAAACGAATCTATCCAACGCAGAAATCCCACCTTGCCGTCGTATTTGCCAATTATTGTATCAGGCGAAACCGTGACTGTATCGCTGACCGGATTAGCGTCGCCCTTTGTGACAAAGCTCCCATCGTCAAGCACGCTTGCTATCCGGTGAGTGTTCGGCTTACCGTATATGGCGCTGTCCCTTGAATAAAAGCATATCACATCTCCGGTGCGCAGTTCGTCCGGGTCTGTCTGTTTCAGAACAATGTAATCTCCCACATGAATAGACGGTTCCATGCTGCCGGTAACTACCTTAACAACGCTTACACCAAAAACTCCTGCCACTTCTCCGCGCATATTGCAAACCATGATATACACAGTTAGCGCGACAAGCGCGGTCAGTGCCGCAGCCAGAATTATCTGCACAGCTTTCCTGGCAGCCCTCAGCACCCTGCCTTTATTTTCAGTCATGGAACGATTTCCTCTCTTGGTACACACAATGCCGCATAAAGCTAACCTGACAAAAACCTGCGGTCAGTAATCTTTCTTTATCTTTCTGATGAGCTTTCTTATCGGGCTGACATGGTATTTTCTGAATAGCTCGCGCATTTTCTTGGTGTAAGCCCTCTGTTCCCACGGGTCACGCTGAACAGGCATTACCGCCGGCATAACGTAAACTTTCTCCTGCTTCTTGCCGAAAATGCGTTTGCAAAGCTTCTTCACTCTCTTCGGGATAGATGGGATATACTTGTCATATAAACCCTGCATTTCTGCCAGTTCTGATTTGTAACGTTCTGCCTCCTGCCTTGCATTATACTCTTCGGCAATGCGCTCGATCAGCATTGGGTTGTCAGAATCGCCCTCTCTGATAACAAGACCGTCTTTTCTTGCAAGGGATATCGCTCGGCGTATTCCACGTTTGACAGCATAATAGGGCTTTCTGGAATATTCAGCGTATATCTCATCAAAGCCCTTGCTTTCAAGCTGCTCGCGCATTGTTTTCAGCTTCTGCGCTCGGATATTCTCTCGTTCCTCGCGCTCCCACTGCTTCCTTTCTTCCTCTGCTTTTCGGGTGGCTCTTTCAGCTTCCAGCTTCTCGCGTTCCTCGCCCATTATCTGGCTCAGCTCGGCACGCTCTGCCTCCAGCCTTTCCCTCTCCTCCTGTTCGGCGCGCTCACGCTCGATACGTTCTTCTTCAAGGCGTGCCTGTTCTTCGCGTTCAAGCCGCTCGCGCTCAATGCGCTCCTGCTCCAGCCGCTCACGTTCAAGCCGTTCCTGCTCCTCGCGTTCAGCCTTCTCCTGCGCAAGGCGGCGTTCTTCTTCAAGCCGCCGTTCTTCCTCCAGCCTTCGCTGTTCTTCTTCCTGCCTTTTACGCTCTCTTTCCTCGGCTTCAAGGCGTTTCTGCTCCTCGGCTTTGAAGAATTCTGTTTCTATCTCAATGATTCTGTCGATTTCGGCAAGTATCTCGTCGGCGTCGGAAGGAAGATCCAGCGGGCAGGTGTACTCCTCCATATAAGGCTCGCCGGTTTCCCTGCCTACGGCAAGATCGTACTCGTCAGTGCAGATATCGTCAAGCCTGCGCACTATCCTTGGAGAAGCCGCCCTGCTGCTTCTTGATTTAAGCACCTCTGCCTGCTTCGCGCCGCCTTTGGTGTAGGCTCTGAACAGCAGGAGATTCAGCGCAGCAAGATCGTAAAGGTCGTCTGTGTATTTCTGCTCCGGTTTCCTGGCTTCGTCAGCGACATTGATCTCATACCCGACCTTGTCGTAGCTCTCAACAAACTGCCACAGCACAAGGCAGGCTTTGAGATCGACGTTTTTCATGATCGCATTCGTTCTCATCACAGGCGGACGTATGTAGTTCGTTCCCATCTGCTGACAGAACGGCGACGCCTTATAGCTCTCTATTATCTTACGGAGCTTTTCAACTCTGTCCCACACGGTCGAGCCGTTTTCGTCCACAGCGTCCAGCGAGTCCACCGTTTCAAGTTTAAGGCTCAGTTTCATTTTGCTGCCGACGCCGGATTCAATGGCGGTGTCGTACTCCATAGCGAACACTTCTTCGTTCGCGGAAGCCGCTTTTAGCTTTTCGTACCGCCTGTTGACAAAGATGTACAGCCGGTCGATAAGCGTGTTCACGAATTTGTTTTCGTAGGTCAGCAGGCTTTCTTCCTTATGTACGTTCAGCACCTTTGACGGCGTGATCTTTCCTGTTTTGGGATCCACGCTCTGGATAAGGTCGGTATGCTGCGCCAAATGCTTTATCGAGTCCACCGTTATCTTCTTGGACAAAGCGATAGGAACAACTTCCTCCACATTGACGATGGTCTTGCGGGGATTGCGTATCACATTGTCAACATGTACAAGCCCTGTTTCTATCGCATTGACCCATGCCTCGTCAACGGTCTTCTCCATGATCTTGCGGTTGAACGAGAGAGTGCCGCGGCTGCGGGAAAGTTCAGAGCGGATACCGCCGTATATTTCATCGCTGTCAAGCAGCCCCATAAGCGCCTCGAAATCGCCTATCCATTCGCCGTATGTCCCGCTCACTTTCTCACCGCCTTCTACTTGTTCCAGGGTGCGCTACGCATATCAATAGAGCTTTTGCAGTCTTTCAAGATATGCAATGGATTCCTTCATGGAATTCTTGCCGAAAACCCTTTGCAGATATGTACACAACTCTTTCAGTTCATCTCTCAGCATGGCCAGGTTCAGCGCTTCAAACTTTCTGAATATCTTGGTCGCCAGTACATAATCAACGCCGTCCAGTTCCTCGCCGCCGCAGGCAACGTACACCGGCACGAACAGGTTCATTTGTTTAAGGATACGGTTACCAAAAGCGACTCGCAGCTTCTCAATGACCCACAGGTCGAGCTGCTGTATCTTTTTCAGCGTGTCCTGACTGATCGGATAACGCTGGAAAGCCTCGTTGAACAGCCCGTTTAAAT
>JBJFGA010000033.1:0-1503 GCA_051892275.1 Oscillospiraceae bacterium
TAAGCCCTCGGCACTTCTGATAGTGTAATCCTTAGCCGAGCCCTCGGCAGTTACCTTGATGGTGTCGCCGGAGCGTACAGCCTTAACGGTGAGAACAACGTTGCTGTCAGCGTCGTAGATGGTGGTTTCAGCGGTCTTGCCGTCCTCAAGCTGGTAGATAACGATATCAGCCTTGTCGCCGTAAGCGTAGGTAAATCCACGCTGGAAATCGCCGTAAGCAACAATGCTGTTCGGCTTTGCGAGAACCGGCATCTCGAAGTAGTTGTTCTTTACAGAGTACCACTTGCCGCCCTCGTAAACCCTGCCGCTCTGGATATCAGTCCAGCTGCCTGCGGGAACGTAGAAGTACGCAATGCCCTCCTCGTTGAATACCGGAGCGACCAGCAGATTGTCGCCGAACATGTACTGACGGTCGAGGGAAAGTGTTGCCGGGTCGTCTGCGTATTCCATTACCATTGCTCTCATCATAGGAACGCCGGTAGCGTGGGTCTTCTGAGCCTGCGCCCAGATGTAGGGCATCAGCTTGCCCTTGAGCTTTGTCCAGTGACGGAGTACGTCGCAGCTTTCCTCGTCGAAGTTCCACGGAACGCGGTAGGAGCTGTTGCCGTGCAGTCTGGAGTGCGAGGACATCAGACCGAATGCGCACCAGCGCTTGTAGAGGTCGGGAGTACCCTGCGCCTCGAAGCCGGAGATGTCGTGGCTGAAGTAGCCGAAGCCGCTCATGCAGAGGGACAGACCGCCGCGGAGCGTTTCCCACATGGACTCGTAGTTGCTGAAGCAGTCGCCGCCCCAGTGTACCGGGAACTGCTGACCGCCAACGGTAGCGGAACGCGCGAACAGGCAAGCCTTGTCCTTGCCGTAGTATTCCTCCAGTACCTCAAATACAGTCTTGTTGTAGAGGTAGGTGTAGTAGTTGTGCATCTTGTAGGGGTCGCTGCCGTCGTAGTAAACAACGTCCTTGGTGGGTATTCTCTCGCCGAAGTCGGTCTTGAACGCGTTGACGCCCATCTCGCAGAGTACGCGCAGCTTGCTCTTGTACCACTCGCGCGCCGCGGGGTTGGTGAAGTCCACGATAGCCATGCCGGGCTGCCACATATCGCCCTGCCATACGCTTCCGTCCTTGGTCTTGATGAAGTAGCCGCCCTTTACGCCCTCGTCAAACAGGCTGGAGCGCTGTGCTATGTAGGAGTTTATCCATACGCATATCTCCAGACCCTTTGCTTTCAGTCTGTCCAGCATAGCCTTGGGGTCGGGGAACATTCTCTTGTCCCATGTGAGGTCGCACCAGTTGAATTCCTTCATCCAGAAGCAGTCGAAGTGGAACACCTCCAGCGGGATATCTCTTTCAGCCATGCCGTCGATGAAGCTGGTGACGGTCGCCTCGTCGTAGTTGGTGGTGAAGGAAGTAGTCAGCCACAGACCGAAGGTGTAAGCCGGGGTCAGTGCGGGCTTGCCGGTGAGGGTGGTGTAGGTGGAAACAACGTCAGTCAGCTTCTCGCCGCC
>JBJFGA010000034.1:0-5647 GCA_051892275.1 Oscillospiraceae bacterium
CCATTCAGTTTCTTCCGCAAAGAAGCCCTGACTGCTGCCGTAGGTTTTAGCGAACTGCTCGTACACCTTCGGTACAAGCTGCGACACTGATTTTTTGCCGTTATCCGTATAGCCCGAAATAATTCCATGACCGCTGTATGACACAAGACTGTAATCAGCGTCAAGAAGCTGTGCAGTTTTATAGGCATACGCTCTTGTTGCGTCCTCGGTCGCCGTGGAGAAATGATGTTCCTTGACCTCGTCATCAACGCCATATCCGCAGGTGATTGAATCACCGATAAATTCGATCTTCAATTCCTTTTCGGCAGTTGGCGCGATCCCATCGACGGCAGTCACATCAATGCTCTTTATCCCGAAGGTTGAGTTGGCAGACTCGGACAGCTTGAGCAGCTTTACTGTTGTTTCGGTGGCGCTTTCTGAGCTGAAAATCTCGTATGTCTTCTCTGCGGAATCTACAAGTTCGTCCAGCGTTTTCTCGCCGTTGACATAAACGGCAAATCTCGCGCGGGTATCCTCAGCACCCAAAGCCGCGCCATCTCCGACTAGGGTTATCGAAGCGGAGGTTCCGCTGAAAGAAAACTCAACGCCGCTCGCCGAGTGCGCAATCCAGAGCGTTCCGTCGCTCATCAGGGTTCTGCCGATAGGCTTGACGTGCATATTGTCTGCCGCAAAGGATTTCTCCGACAGAACCTCTTTATCCTCCGAAAGAACTTCGTTATTCTCAGAAAACACTTCCGACTCCTCCCCTATATTCCCTGCTGAACAGCCGCCAAGCACTGCCAACGCTGTCAGCGCGGCACATATTACAGTAGTTAATCTGATTAGTTTCATTGCTGTGCCCTCCGTTACAGATTTTCCGCATTATTATTGATAACGTCCTTGTACCAATACGCAGAATCCTTGACAATGCGCTGCCGGGTAGTGTAATCGGTGTAAACCATTCCGAAACGCGCAGTATAGCCGATAGCCCATTCGAAATTGTCAAGGAACGACCACTGGAAATAGCCCCGAATATCTGCGCCGTCATCTGCCGCCCTGCGAAGCTCGCGTATGTATCGGTGGAGATAGTCGGTGCGGTTCGGGTCGTGAACCTTTCCGTCAACCGAAACCGCATCGTGCGCCGCCATGCCGTTTTCGGTTATGATTATCGGCAGCTTGTAGCGCTCATACATGAATTTCGGTCCCCAGTAAAGCGACTGCGGAATGGTCGCCCAGCCTATGGTGTTCAGTGAAATTCCCTGCGGCAGCTTTGCATCGCAGCATTGCCCGGAGCATTCCTCCACCAACCGCCCGGTATAGGTGTTTATTCCAAGAAAATCTATCGGGGTGTTGATGAGTTTCATATCTGCTTCATGAATTTCCGGCAGTATATCGGCACATTCGTCAAGAATATTCTGCGGGTATTTTCCGAATACTATCGGGTCAAGCCAGAATGCCTCTGCAAAAACAAAGTGATTTCTGCCGCTGTAAAAATATGAGCTTCTGGCAGAGTCAACGTCTTTCTGATTGACAGGACAGGGCGGTGTTGTGGCTAAAGTAATTCCGATCTTTGCGTCAGGAACAAGGCTTCTCAATGATTTAACCGCTTTGCCATGCGATTTCAGAATGTTGTGGCAGACATGAAGCAGCTCTCTTTTGCCGAGCTTCATTCCCGGCGCATGAACTCCCTGCTCATAGCCGCAGCCAACAAATACCTGCGGTTCGTTAAAGGTTATGAAGTGCTTCACCCTGTCGCCGAAAAGCTTTGCAACTATGGAAACGTACTCCTCAAACCAATCGGAAATATCATCATTGAGCCAGCCGCCCTTGCAGTGAAGAGCATAGGGAAGATCCCAGTGATACAGAGTAACATACGGTTCAATGCCGTATTTCAGCAGCTCGTCGATTAGCGAATTGTAGAAATCAACGCCCGCCTGATTGATACTGCCCGTGCCGTTTGGAATAATTCTGCTCCAAGAAATTGAAAAGCGGTATGCCCGCAGTCCAAGCTCGGACATCAGCTTAACATCTTCCTTAAAGCGGTGATAGTGGTCGCAGGCAACGTCGCCGCTGCTTTTATCAGAAATTGTGCCGTCGGTGTGAGTGAAAACGTCCCAGATGTTTTCGCCCTTTCCGTCTGAATTATACGCTCCCTCTATCTGATATGCGGCGGTAGCTGCGCCCCATACAAAGTCTTGTCTGAATCCCATGTTTACCTCCGTTCCGGTCAGAGAAGATTAATAAGCTCTCTGAAAATACTGCTGTAATGCTCGTTTGTTATGCCAAAATCCATGCCTTTATAAGTCCACACAGCACGTCCTATTCCGTACTTTTCAAAAACGGAATGAATATCCTTGAACCACTCTAGCGTATCAGCTGCCGGCGCAAAATCGTCTACGCCGTATTCACCGCAGTAGAGCGGTACTCCGGCATTTTCCGCTGCGTTTACAGCCTCAATGATAAGCAGCTCCATGAATTCTGCGCCCATTTCATCGGTATTTCTAAGCCCCGATCCGAAGCAGTTTATCTGTTCCGAAAGTCTGCGGTACTGCTCCATAGTCGCGGGATAGTTCATCACGCCTTTGGGAATAATGGGCTGCCACGGAGCGCTCTGATGCGTGAAAAGAAACGGCTCGTAGAAATGAAAATTGTATACGATATTTTCATCATAAGGCTTATCCAGCAGGCTGAGAGTATGTACGCTGTTCCATTGGATTCCGCCGATGATTATTTTGGTGTTTGGCGCGTTTCTGCGTATTATCTCTATTGCTCGCAGCGCAAGTGCGTTCCACCGTTCGGGAGTATTCTCGACTATCTCATTCAGCAGCTCAAACGCCATGTTTTCGCATTTGCCGTAGCGCAGGGATAATCTGTCCCATAACGTCAAAAAACGCTGCATAAGCTCCTCGCTGTCAAAGAGAGTGCTGTGTTCCACGTCGTCAAAGGAGAAGCCGGCGGTTTTGTGAACGTCAAGAACTACGTTCAGCCCGTATTTTTTACACCACTCAACGCAATTGTCGATATGGGCAAGTCCCTCTGTGAGCGGCTGACCGTCAGCGGTTTCGACCGCTTCATAGTCGATTGGAAGTCTGACATGATCTGCTCCCATGAGGGAAATAGCCTGAATGTCCTCCTCTCTGATAAAAGAGATATAATGCCTGCTTGTATGCTCACATTGAGAAAGCCAGCCGCCGAGGTTTACGCCCCGCATATATCCGGTAAATTGTTTCATGTGTTTCACCTTCCGATTTCGTTCCTTTTGTTATTTAGACAGCAACAGAAACTCTTTATTATATACAAATTGTACAACAGAACATATATCAAAACAATGAACTATCCAACGAAAAGACTAACATATTCTGCTGTAATATTCAAAGCACGATATGTAAGTAAAATAATAGATTATCTTATTGATGATCAAGCCTTTTTGATGTATAATTTTGTATAAGAGGGTGAATATACCGCCCATTTTCAGGAGGGAATCAAAAATGAAAATCAAAAACAAACTGTATGCGCTGCTCGTGTCGGCTGCAATGCTGCTTTGCGGCTGTTCCGCTAACGGAGCGCAGAGTGGCTCACAGGACGAACTGCAAACCCCGACCGCCGACTCCGAAACGCCCGTTCCGGAGTTCGATTACGGAGAGATGCGCGAAATTTCGATCACCGATCTGGTTGCCGAAATGACCACCGGCTGGAACCTCGGAAATACGCTGGACGCGACCGGTGGTGAAACAGCGTGGGGAAATCCGGTAACGACCCACGAAATGATCGACGCTGTTGCGCAGGCTGGCTTCAATACGATAAGGATACCAACCACATGGAATCTGCATTTTGATGATGAAAACGACTATCAGATCGACCCTGAGTGGATGAACCGGGTGCATGAGGTCGTGAATTACGCATTCGATAACGATATGTACGTTATTCTCAACTGCCACCACGAAACCTCGTGGATTAAGCCGACAATGAGTGACGTGGAAAGCGTTCTGCCTAAGTTCAAATCAATGTGGAAGCAGATTGCAGAGAGCTTTGAGCAGTACGGCGACCACCTGCTTTTCGAAGGTTTGAACGAACCGAGAATCGAGGGCGGAGAGAACGAGTGGAGCGGCGGCACCGCAGACGGCAGAGAGGCGCTGAATATCCTCAACAATGCGTTTGCCGAAACCGTCAGAGCGACCGGCGGCAACAATTCCACCCGCGGACTTCTTATCACGACCTTTGCGGCACAGGTTTCCGAACCAACTATGAAAGAGCTTGAAATACCCGACGACCCCAACATCATTATATCGCTCCATGCGTATACTCCCTACCGCTACACCTACCATAACGGCGAAAAGTGGGAAGCCTTCGCGTATGATGATTCGGTGGGCAGGGATATCGACCAGGTGTTTGATCTAATGGACAAGTACTTTATTTCAAAGAATATCCCGGTCGTCGTTACCGAATACGGTGCTGTAAGCAAGATAACCGATGACAGCGTTTTCCCGGCTGTACGAAACGATGATGAGAATATAAAATGGGTAACTCATTATCTTGAGCGTGCAAAGCAGTCCGGCATACCCTGCGTATGGTGGGATAACGGGTACTATTACAGCGGCAACGAGCTGTTCGGAATATTCAACCGTTCAAATTGCACTTGGTATCTGCCGGAGATGGTCGAAGCGATAGTCAACATATATAAGTAAAACGATATATTGCTGCCGTGCAGGAGTGAGGATCTCCTGTGCGGCATTTTTTAGTTTACTGCGTAATTTGCTTAAAAACAGAATATGTTAGTATTTGCATAGTTTTTGTCATTGAAAAAAGCAGTTAAATGTAGTATTATATAGTTACGGAAGCGATATATCCGAAAAAACGATCAAATAAGGAGGAGTTATTCCATGAAAAAGATCAAGCAACTGGCAGCGGCAGCGGCAGCATTGATCGCAGTAACATCTGTGACTGCGTGTGATGAAAGCACTGAGCTCCCTTCAACCAACGCACCTTCCAATGCACCGAGCGCTTCAACCTCATCATCAACCACATCGGGTGTTCCTTCGACCATGAAAGAGGAGGACGCAAAGACGATATCCGACATCGAGGTGCAGGAATTCAACCTTGAAAACAAGACTATCAGGTTCCTTTCCTCTTGGCCGATGAACCCTGCTAACGGCAAGGCAGTTCCGGTTTCGCTGGAGATGTTCGAGCAGAAGTACGGTGGCAAGGTCGAAGATATAGTCTGCGCATGGGACGCAAGATACGACCAGCTCGCTGCAATGGTATCCTCCGGCGATTCCCCGGATTTCTTCTCGGCGGCAGACCTTGATAACTTCCCGAAGGGCGCTATCTATAATATGTTTGAGCCGCTGGATCAGTACATTGACTTCGACTCTGAGCTTTGGCAGCCGACAAAGGAGATCAACGACTGGTTCATATTCAAGGGCAATCACTATGTAGCAACTGTCGGCGCTGACGCAGGTACTGTAATGATCTACAACAAGAGGACGATCGAGAACTACGGTCTGGACGATCCTCAGGAACTGCTTGCCAACGACAACTGGACGTGGGACACCTTCTGGGAAATGATGGTCGATTTTTGTGATGTTGACGATGATAGATATGCTATCGACGGCTGGTGGTTCGTAAATGCGTTCAATGCTACGACCGGCGTACCTTTCATTTCAATGGA
>JBJFGA010000035.1:0-5614 GCA_051892275.1 Oscillospiraceae bacterium
CGCCTGCGATAAGCGCGATAATCGGCATTTTTGCGCCGCAGGGAATGAACGTTGTTGTCATGATAGTCATGCGGCGGTCGCGCTCGTTTTCGATAGTACGGCTCGCCATTACCCCGGGAACGCCGCAGCCCGTGCCGATAAGCATAGGAATGAACGACTTGCCGGAAAGACCGAACTTGCGGAAAATTCTGTCCATTACGAACGCAATACGCGCCATGTAACCGCAGCTTTCGAGGAACGCGAGGAAGATGAACAGCACCAGCATCTGCGGCACAAACCCGAGAACTGCGCCCACTCCGGCAACAATTCCGTCAACGATAAGGCTTTCCAGCCATTCCGCGCAGTTTACGCTTTCAAGAGCGTTTGTCAGCAGAACGGGAATACCGGGAACCCATACTCCGTAATCCTCCGGCGCGGGAAGTTCGTCCATAGGCTCTTCCACCAGCGCGGCAACGTCAAAGCCGGCTTCCGCAAGGCTGTCGCCATAAGAGCCGAGCGCTTCGTCAAACGCGCCGAAATCTGCTTCTTCAATCGCGCCGAGAACGTCCTCTGCGCCGATTACCTCTGCGTCAGCAGCAGACTGTACAAGTACAAGCAGTTCGTCCGTGAAGATGTTTTCCTCCGCGAAAGCCGAGGTCGCTTCGTCATACTCGGACGAGCCTATGCCGAACAGGTGAAATCCGTCGCCGAAAAGCCCTTCGTTCGTCCAGTCGGTGACCCATGTGCCCACAGTTGTTACCGAGATGAAGTACACAACGAACATTACCACCGCGAAAATCGGCAGGGCGAGGATTCGGTTAGTTACAACCTTGTCTATCTTGTCGGAAATCGTCAGACCCGTGCGCGCCCTTTTCAGGCAGTCCTTGATTATCCCGGCTATGTAAATGTAGCGTTCGTTAGTGATTATGCTTTCGCTGTCGTCGTCCATTTCCTTTTCGGCGGCAGCAATGTCGGACTCAATGTGCGCCTTTTTCTCCTCGGAGAGGTTCAGCGCTTCGTACACCTTTTCGTCGCGCTCGAACAACTTTATCGCGTACCAGCGCTGCTGTTCCTCGGGGGAATCGTGCAGGACTGCTTCTTCAATGTGCGCGATTGCATGTTCCACGCAGCCGCAGAACTTGTGGCGGGGTACTGAGGGGACTTTGGAGTTTGCGGCTTCAACAGCGGCTTCGGCGGCTTCCATTACGCCGTTGCCTTTCAGCGCGGAAATTTCCACTACCTTGCAGCCAAGTTCGCTGGAAAGCTGCTCAAAGTTTATCTTGTCACCGTTTTTGCGGACTACGTCCATCATGTTGACGGCGCAGACAACGGGTATTCCAAGCTCCACAAGCTGGGTAGTGAGGTAGAGGTTGCGTTCAAGGTTCGTGCCGTCAATTATGTTCAGAATTGCATCGGGACGCTCGCCGATGAGGTAATTCCGGGCAACGACTTCTTCAAGCGTGTATGGCGACAGCGAGTAAATTCCCGGCAGGTCGGTGATAGTCACGTCCTTGTGGCCTTTCAGCTTGCCCTCTTTCTTCTCAACAGTAACGCCCGGCCAGTTTCCGACGAACTGATTAGAGCCGGTCAGCGCGTTGAACAGCGTGGTCTTGCCTGCGTTCGGATTTCCCGCAAGCGCGATTTTTATTCCCATATCAATAGTCCTTTCTTAATGTTAGATAACACTAACTTTGTCGCACAATTAAACGGTTTCTATCATTTCAGCGTCCGCTTTCCGCAGGGAAAGCTCATAGCCGCGCACTGTGACCTCCACCGGGTCGCCCAGCGGCGCCACCCTGCGGACGTAGATTTCAACGCCCTTTGTGATGCCCATGTCCATGATACGGCGCTTTATCGCGCCCTCGCCGTTCAGCTTCTTCACTGTGACGGTCTGTCCGATTTTCGCTTCTCTGAGTGTGCCCATAACTGCCTCCTAAACCATTATTTTCTGCGCCATTTCCTTTGAAACGGCAACTCTTGAATCCTTGACGTTCACGATGACGTTCCCGCTTATCTCGCTTATCACCGTCACCGTTCCTCCCGCCACAAAGCCGAGATTTTCAAGGAACTTGCGGGTATCAGGGCTTCCGCCCACCTTTTTTATAATGTTCTGCTCACCCGGATTCGCCAATATTAACGGCACCATTGCTCCTCCTTCTTTCGTATATAGTTGTGTTAGGCAAAACTAACTTTCACTCAAATATATTGGTTAGGTTTTCCTAACCACAAATATGATACAACTATTTTCGGGTTTTGTCAATAGAAAATGGATAAATTCTTATCTTATTCAGAATTTTTGTTGAAATTCCACACTTCGGATTAGGTAGTTTTGACTAACCACGTCAAAACGCACAACTTTTTATTCGGAAGCGCTGTCTTCAGAAGTCATGCTCTGCTCCGGCTTTATGGTCTTGACCTTGAATACGAAATACAATATATGGAACACCCACACGCCAATCAGGACTATTCTCCCGACAGGAACGGCGTTCATCATGATAAATCCTACGGACATCGTGACAGTCACGATCACCATAATGCGGATCTTTGTTTTCCACGTCATTCCCCTGCCCTTGACGTAGCTTTCAAGGTTGTTCTTGTACAGTTTTGTCCCGACAAACCACTTGTGCAGCCGCTCGGAGCTTTTCCCGAAGCAGACCGCCGCCAGCAGCAGGAACGGGAACGCCGGAAGCAGCGGCAGTGCCGCTCCCAGCGCACCAAGTCCCAGCCCCACGCAGCCTATAATTATGTACACGTACTTCTTAATCTTCATAGCTTCTCTCCAATCTTCGTTTTTCGCGTTTTGTTTCGATAACGTGACGGACTGCGGCAACTGGGTGGGTGAATATCATTCGCCGCCCGGAAAACCGCATTACCTCGCGGATTTTCTCCCGCATTTCAGGCTTGTAGCAATGCAACCGACAGTTTGAGCAGAACGTCTTTTCCGCCATGAACGGGCATTTGTCGCTCCGTTGTCGGGCGTAATCCGAAAGCGCGGCGCAATCGGAGCAAAGTTCCCGACCGCCGTGTTTTTTCCGGCAATACAGCCGTATCATCTCTGTCACCATCTGCTTTTCACGCTGACGTTTCTTCTCGGTATTCATGACAATCTCCCGCTTTCAACCGAATAGGTCTTGTCCGCGATACGCATTGTGGAGCTTCTGTGTGACACAAGAATAACCGCGCGTTCGTCCTTTTCTTCTAATACCGATTTCAGTATTACTGCCTCGTTCAGCACATCAAGGTTACTTGTTGGCTCGTCCAGAAGCAGGAACGGCGCGTCATGCAGGAATGCCCGCGCAACTCCCAACCGCTGTCGCTCTCCGCCCGAAAGCGTTTCGCCAAGCTCCCCGACCTGCGTTTTGTAGCCATCGGGAAGCGACATGATAAGATCGTGTATCGCCGCTTTTTTGCAGGCGGATTCTATCTCCTGCTGTGTTGCATTCGGTTTTGCTATACGCAGGTTTTCCTCTATGGTGTCATGGAACAGGTGGGTGTCTTGAGTGACAAGGCTCTCGCTTCTGCGCAGGGATTTCGTGTTTATATTGCTGATATCCCTGTCCGAAACGGAAATCTTACCGCTCTGCGTTTCCCAAAAGCGCATGAACAGCCGCAGCAGGGTGGATTTTCCGCTGCCGCTTCTGCCTGTTATTCCAACAATGCCGTGTTCGGGTATTTGTGCAGAAACTCCGTCCAGAACCACGTCATCGCCGTAGGAGAACGTTACATTCTGCGCCGCCGCGCCGTCAAACCAAACATCTGCGCCGCCGCTTATTTCGGGTACGCTCGGCTGCTCGTCAAGGATATCCAGCACCCTGTCCGCCGCCGCGAAGGTCTGCTGTAAACCTCCGCCGAGGTTCGCCAGCGCAATAACAGGACCGAACGAAGAGAACATTGCAATGGTCGGAATTATCACCCCGTCAAAGCCCACATTTCCCACAGAATATAGTGCGCCCGAAACCGCAAGCATTATCAGCGGGAACACTACCACAGCCGCAGTTGTTATTGCGGAATTTATACCCTCGCTGTGTTTCAGCCTGCCCTCTTTTTCGGAAAGACTGCGTGTTTTGGACTTCATCTGGAGAATGCGCTGACTTCCCATGCCATACTGGATTATCTCCGAGATTCCGTATAGGTTTTCAAGCACGAAGCTGTTCAGCTTTCCGCTTTCTCTGCGGAATTCCTCCGCATTACTGCCGCAGCTTTTGGAGATGATAACAGGGACAACTGCCCCCACAAACAGGTACGCCGCTGCCGCAATTACCCCCAGAACCGCATGAAAGCTGCCAATGAAAATCACCATGATGACCGATATTATGACGGCTATCATTATCGGGGAGATAGTGTGTGCGTAGAACACCTCCAGCAGCTCGATATCGGTGGTTATCACCGAAATAAGGCTGCCCTTGTCGCGGCATTCCAGCTTTGCAGGGCAGAGTTCACGCAGCTTGCCGAATACCTTGTCGCGGAGTATCGCCAGCAGGCGAAATGCAATGTAGTGGTTGGAGTACTGCTCCGCGTAATGCAGCACTCCCCGCAGAATCGCAATCGCTCCCAGCAGAACGAACAGTCCGCCAATCGGCAGCGCCGTTTCAAAGCCGATGCTATTCAGCGCCGCGTACCCGCCGAGAATGGTGACGAACTGCGCGCACAAAAATCCTGCAACACCCATTGTTATCGCAATTATCATGATGTGCAGAAGCGGCTTTGCCAGCCCCGCCAGACGAAGCATTATGATTATTTTACTTCTTCTCATACCGCACCTCCAAGCTGCTCTAATTCGCTCTGCGCCTTGTGCAGACGGCTGTAAAGACTGCCACTATCTATTATCTGCGTGTGCTGTCCGTTTTCGGCAATAACTCCGTTTTCAAGGACGTAAATTCTGTCCGCATTGTGTACATTCGCAAGGCGGTGGGATATCATTATCGCACACTTTTCCTTTGCCATGCGCTGTATCTCGGACAAAATACACTCCTCGCTTTCGCTGTCGATGTTGGAGGTTGCCTCGTCGAAGATGTAGACAGCGCTGTCGTACAAAATCCCTCGCGCAAGGGCAAGCCGCTGCCGCTGACCGCCGGAAAGATTTGCGGCGCGCTCCGAAAGCAGCGTATCAAGCCCGTTTTCGGACTTAAAGAAGTCCGCCAGTCGCACACGTTCAAGAGCGTTCCACAGCCGTTCGTCGGGAATAACTGACTTCCCTGCAAGCAGGTTTTCGCGCACCGTTCCGCTGAAAATGTAGCTGTTGTGGCTGACGAGGGTCACGGTTTGCATAAGGCTTTCGGGGGAAATGTCTGACAGCTCCGTGCCGCCTATTTTCACGCTGCCTGAGTAACCGCGGTTCTTGCCCGACAGAATTCCAGCAACGGTACTTTTGCCGCAGCCGCTCTCGCCGACAATCGCGTAAAATCCGCTTTCGCCAAAGCGCATGTCAAGCCCGTGCAGAACCTCCCGCTCCTCGGTGTAGGAATACCGCAGACCGCTTATTTCTATGCCGCCTTTGCCTGCGGTTTTGGTTCCGCAAGCAGGCTCCGGCAGGTCAAGCAGTGCAAATATTTTGTCGCTTGCCGACATGCCGTTCATTGCGATGTGGAAGAACGAACCCAGCTTTCTCATCGGCAGGAAGAACTCTGCCGAAAGC
>JBJFGA010000036.1:0-5584 GCA_051892275.1 Oscillospiraceae bacterium
CGCGTGAATAACGCCGTCGCTCATCGCAATAAAAACGTCGTTTTCGCAAAGGTCTATCTTCGAGTGGAGGATCTTCTTTCCGCCGATATTAAGCTCGGTGGTCGGTATCTCAACGTTCTTGCCGTCACGAAGCAGTATTACCTCCGGGTTATCATAGCAGATTATTTCTGCTGTTTCGTTGTTGACAAGTCTTATAATAGTAAAGGTCGAGTAGGCAACTCCGCGAACGCTGCAAACCGGGAGAGTTCCCGCGATGGTATTAACGCACTCGTCAAGGCTTATTCCCGCTGCGGTCATCGTGGAAATTATCCTGGATGTGAGGGTGGAGAGAATACATGCCTTAACGCCGCTTCCAAGACCGTCCGCAAGCACAATGACCTGTGAGCCGTCCTCCTGCTCGATCACGTCGATATGGTCGCCGCAGAGCTGCTCGCCGTGCTTTATAAGACTTCTGTAACCTATATCTGCACAAAGATTATTCATCGCTTATCGACTCCTTGAGCTTAGTAAGGGCAATTTTCGTTTCAGCAACTGTTTCGCCTAAGAGAGAAGCAATTTCCTGTACAACTCTCATCTGCTTGTCAACTACCTTGTCGGCGATCTCGACCGTCTGCCTGCTGATATATTCCTTTCTGCCCCTTTCGGTTTCCTCGTCTGTAACGTCCCGCATAGTGCACATGATTATCTTGTACTCTCTGTCGTAGATAATGGTCTGCTCAACGTATCTTCTGTACTCCGCAAGATATGTGCGCTTTTCTCTTATGCTTATTCCCGTGTTCTTTACGTCCATAAATGGCTTTGGGTCGAGGATACGCACGACCTGCTCGCCCAAAACGTCGGAAGCGCTTCGCAGGTTCATTATAGACAGAGCCGCCTTGTTTATCTGCTGCACCTCAAGGCTTTCATTAAGGACGATGACCGCATTCGGTGTATTGCTGATGATATTGTCGGAGAAGCTTTCCGCCTTTTCCTTTAAGAAGGGCAGGCACATTGAAACGTCAGCCTTTCCCTTATAGATAGCGACCGCCTTATCGCGGCAGGTGTTATATCCGCAGGAGCCGCAGTTAAGCTCATGTTCAGGTCTTGTCTTGCCCATGCGGTGGAGGATCTCGGTAATTTCCTGCTCTGTGGGCTGAATGGAGTTGTTGGGTATGACCGTAAAGCCCTTGTGCAGGCTTTCCTTTTCGGAGAGGCTTATCGGCGCTTCCTCGGTTCCCGCATAGTCTTCGACCCTAAGCACGTTGCCTACGGGCTTTCTTCTGTTTTCCATAGCGGGACCCTCAACGCAGCTTCCCTTGCATATCGACATTTCTATAAAGCAGCCGTTGTAGTCGCCGGAAACAATATCCTTTAATATCGCAATGCAGTGCTCCGCGCCGCTTGCCGCAATATACCTGTATCCTGTTTCAGCCGCGGGCTTCATTGTGCGGAGAATACCGCCCTCAACGGGGTAAAGCCTTGAAATATGCTTGGTTACGTCGTCGGGGATATTTTCTATCTCAATATTTTCCCGCTTTAACCATGCCGTAAGCTCCTCGAAGGTAAGAACTGCGTCAACGATTCCTCCCGAGCGCTCCGCCTCGTCCTTTTTGGAGATGCAGGGTCCGATAAATACGGTTTTTGCGCCGTTATAGCGGGTCTTTATGTTCTGGCAGTGCGCCGCCATGGGCGATAGCACGTTTGCGTAGTATTCAAGCGCTTCGGGGTAGTATTTCTGAATAAGCAGGGAAACCGAGTGGCAGCAGGAGGAGATAAGCAGGGAAGGCTTTTCCTCCTCGAGTATTCTGTTATACTCCCGGCTGACAAGCGCTGCGCCCAGAGAGGCTTCCTCCGCGGCGGCAAAGCCCAGCTTTTTAAGCGCCGCCTCAAGAGAAGCGATATTGCAGCCGTATTCCGCCGCAAAGGAGGGCGCGACGCTTGCAACAACGGGAGCGCTGTCGCTGAGCATGACCGCTACTCTCTCGGTCGAGTCGGTTATTTCCTTTGCGTTCTGCGGGCATACTACGAAGCATTGTCCGCAGAGGATACACTCGTCCCCCACGATATGCGCCTGGTTGCCGGAAAAGCGGATAGACTTTACGGGGCAGTGGCGTATGCATTTATAGCAGTTTTTACAGTTGGATTTTTTTAGCCGTAAGAATTCACTCATTATGTATCAAGTCCTTTCAATTGCGTCATTTTTTTCAGCATTTCGGAAGTACTTCCGTTTCAAAGAAGCTTTCCGTTGTTTCGGGGGAGAGGGAGTAAATCTGTCCGTCAAGGGTCACGCATACGCCCTTCTGGCAGTTGGACAGACAGAATGTCCCGCTGAGTTCGATTTTTTCCGAAAGGCCGTTCTGTGCGATAAGAGCCTGGAGCTTTTCAACGACCTGTCTTGAGCCTTTAAGGTGGCAGGAGCTTCCGATACATACGGTAATTTTCATTTTGTTATTCCTTTCGTCGTTAGCCTGTTGTATTATCCTGACGCCATTTCAAGAAGCGCCTTTTCGTCCTGTTCAGGGGCGTCAGCCGAGAGAGCCGCCGCAACCATTGATATCCAGCTTCTTGCACATTCCCCGGCAGTTCCTTTGTGCAAATGTTTCTTTAATTCTGCCTTTGTTAATATTGTAACAAAGTAATTAATATATGTAAAATGCTTAATGGATATAGCGGATATGTAATTATTATATAGCCAAAGCAGAACCACGCAGCTGCCTGACCGACAATGAATTGTCACCCCGAAAGACCTCTATACTTATTATAATTATATCACAAAATCCGAAAATTGCAATATCCTGTCTTAAATACCAACTAAAATTATGCGGTTGAAAGAAAAGTCATACGCTCGTCATGACTTTATGTCAATTCGCGCCATGTTATAAAAATTCGCGCCAATTCTATTGACAAACGAATTTAAATGTATTACAATACGTTTAAGTATAGTCTTGGCATTTTTATCCTTTATATTGCCGTTAAAACCAGGACATTTCAAGGAGGAGTAGTTATGACGAAGAAACTGAAGAAACCAGTAGCGTTCCTGACGGTGTTCGCTATGCTTTTGTCTGTGCTGCTGTATTTCCCGGAGGGGACATTCGGCGGCTTCGGGCTGAGCGTGATGGCGGGCGCGGCAACGCTGAACCAAAGCTCGAGCGTTGCAACGACAGCGCCGAGCGGTTCCGGCTCATCAAGCAACCCGTACCTGATCACAAACAAGGCGGAGCTGTACTGGTTTGCGAATCAGGTGAACTCAGGCAGTAATAGCCTCTGTGCTAAGCTGGGAAATGATATTACGATAAACAGTAATGTCCTTGATTCAAACGGCGAGCTTGGCAGCGGCGCCTATGATCTGTGGACGCCTATAACACGTACCGGAGATGGTTATAGAGGCAATTTTGACGGAAACGGCAAAACCATCAGCGGAATAGTTATCCAAAATCCTTCGGAGGATTACCAGGGCTTTTTTGGAAGAGTTTGGTCGGGCACTGTTTCTGCTTTAAATATAGCTGACTCCTATATCGAAGGACATGATTGCGTCGGCGGTATTTGTGGATATAGTTACAGCGGGGGTATCAGCGGTACTTACTCTTTTCAGGGTACGATCAAAGGAAATAATAAAGTCGGCGGTATCTGCGGAGAAATGGTACCAACTATCACTCTTAATGATTGCTCCGTCAAGGGCATAGTAAAGGGCAATGAAAATGTAGGCGGTTTAGTTGCTTTTATGGGCGCTCAAAGAAATCACCGTTCTTCTTTCAAGGACTGCACCAACGAAGCTGCTGTCAGCGGCAAAACGAATGTAGGCGGAATAGTCGGTTATTTCGATGAATATTTGTGGACATTTACAAACTGTACCAATAAAGGCAAAATTACCGGAACAAAAAATGTCGGCGGTATCGCAGGAATGGCAATCGACAGCTACCCCCCCGAACAATGCTCATTATTTCAAAACTGCGTAAATACACAAACCGGCAGTATAGAGGGAACGGCTTGCTTAGGAGGTATTTGCGGAAATACTACTACGAATTTTATATACTTTTCCGATTGTTCCAACGCGGCGGATATTACGGCTGTTGAAAATGAAGATGTAACAAGCGGGTATGCCGGCGGTATCTATGGCGGAGAGACACGAATAATCAGTACGATCACGAACTGCTCCAACACGGGCAATATTTACGGTATCGGCGATTGTATCGGCGGTATCCTATCGGTTTCCTCCAGCTCTTTCAAAGTTGAGGACTGTTACAACACAGGCGATATTTATGGCGGTAATGTTGTCGGCGGTATCTTGTCATGGGCAATACAAAGCAATATCAGTAAATGCTGGAATTCGGGCAATATTACAGCAACGGGCGAAACAGTCGGCGGTATAGTTGGTTATCACTCGGGAGATGATTCTCATGTAACCAGAAACTGCTATAACACCGGTAATGTTACAGGAACAAAGTATGTTGGCGGTATCGCCGGATCAAAGTATTCAACGAACTATGGCGTAACGTTCAGAAGCGATAAGGTTAAGTATTGCTATAATATAGGAACGGTCACCGGCGACAGCGATTATTACGGCGTGACAGATCCTACTTCTTTTTCGGTTACTAATTGCTACTACGACAAGGATAAAAACCCGGGTGTAACAACCAATTCACGCGTCACGGGAATGACCACCTCTGCCTTCGAAAGCGGCGAGGTAGCTTATAAACTGCAGGGCAGCGGGGACGGCTGCTGGGGTCAGAATTTAGATGATGACACTATTGCCAAGGATCTTCACCCCATACTCACCGAAGACGACAACCGTGTGGTTTATCTAGGAAAAGACGATGGCGATAATGACATATATCACAATCATCTGGGCGATACATGCCAGTATTGTCCGTACATTCCGAAGCTTCCGACTAAAAATGATAACGGAGTATTTGTTATAACAACTCCGAATGAGTTGTATGGGTTTGCGTGCTATGTAAATGGCACTCAGATCACTAATGACAAGCACCCCTCTGCAAGCGCGATACTTGCGGCGGATATTACCGTAAACGAGTCTGTTCTGACTGAAGTCAGCAACGGCAACACATTCAATCTGGTTCCATGGGCTCCCATTGGAGATACGATATACCCGTTCAACGGCAGCTTTGACGGCAACGGTCACACGATAAAAGGTCTGTACACCGAAAGCGGCAGCGCAGACAATATCGGTCTGTTCGGCGTTATCGGAAGCACAGGCAGCGTTTCAAATGTCGGCGTTGTAGAATCCTACTTCAACGGCAGCGATTATGTCGGCAGCATTGCCGGAAAGAACTACGGCAAAATAAGCGGCTGCTTCAATAAAAACAACAAGGTCACTGCGGCCAATTCAAACAAAGGCGGTATTTGCGGCAGCGGAGACGCTAATGTGGAATACAGCCGCTATTATACCAGCTATTCTTCGGATCTTGTTGACAGCACTCTTTACATAGCCAACAGTGCTTTCACATCAGGCGAGGTCGCATACTACCTGAACGGCGACCAGACAAAGCTTGTCTGGGGACAGAATGTTACCACAGACCCCAAGGACACACAGCCTACCGCATTCACAGAAGAAAACAAGGTATACCTCGGCAGAAAGGTACAGAAA
>JBJFGA010000037.1:0-5573 GCA_051892275.1 Oscillospiraceae bacterium
CACAAGGATGAAAGGGAGTGGAACTCATGACAAAATTCCGTTCGCTGATTTTCCGTGAATTTAAAGTAAGCCAAAAGCTATACATAATAAGCTTTGCGGTCTTATTTGCATTTTACGTTTTTGCTATCGGCGGAGCATTTTTATTTACTAATCTTTTTGGTGAACTGCCCGAAAAAGAAAATTATATGAAATCATTTTCCGAAATGTTTTGTATGCTTATCATGCTCTATTCGACGGCAGTTTTTGGGATAGATGATAACGCTTTCAAAAGCGACCTGAACAGCGGCTGGCACAATTATTCCTATGTACTGCCTTTATCCGCCGCTGAGCGTGCGGCAGTAAAGTTCATACGCTTTATCGGTACGCTGTGCATATCTATGCTGCTTGGAATAGTATGCGTCATCATAATCAATACGATTACAGGCGAACAATTTCAAATCGGATATGTGATTTTACAGTTCATTTTTCTGGACTTATTACTGCTTTTAAAAATTATCATCGACTTTTTTGTGCTTCGTGCAAGAAATACCGATGAATATAAGAAAATGCAGAATAAGGGCGGCTTAACCAGCTTAGCTTCCATAATATGTATTGTCTTGGTAATACTGAAATGCGTCGGTTTCGATTTTATGACTCTGTTTAATTCCGACAGCAATGAACCTTTGTCTTTCGGTATTATTTCATTGCTGACAGGTGAAATGCTGCTGTGGATTATTCCGCTTACTCTTGTTCTTATCGCCGTCTATTTTGCCGTTGTTCGTCATCATTTGCAGTATGCCTATCCCGGCGGCGCTAAAGTAATAAAGGCAAAGGTAAAAGCGGTAAAAGCCGTAAATCTTACCGTGCCCCACAGCGAGCCTGTTGGTTTTCTTTACAAGGAACTCAGACAGAATACTAAGAGTATCAGTGCTGTAATAATGCTTCCGTTTCTTATACTTGTTTTTCTGACAGCATGTATCGCTATTGTTTCGCTGAACCAGAAAGACGGAGGCGGCGACTGGATATTAAGAACGCTTACCTCCGACGCAATTCGTATTGCGTCTATCGCTATTGGGTTTTTTAGTGTAAGCGGATTGCTGATGAGCGTTTTTCACGGCGACGACAAAAAGCTTTGGGCGTATTTTACAACCTCTGCGCCAATGGGCGTGAAGAAGTTCCTGTACACAAAATATGTAATGTCCTTTGCTATGTGCGGACTTTATTTCGTTTCAAGCTATATTGCCGAAACTCTTGTGGCTACAATAAGCTGGTTTGCTCTCGGATTAGAGCTTATCAGCTTTACAGGTATATCTGTCCTGATTTTCTTTATGCTTATTCTACAGAATTCCTTTTCAATTCCGATGACTATTCGTTTCGGCGAAAAGAAGGGCAATATAATAAATATTATCATAATACTTTGTATTGCCATAGCGGCAGTATTGGTACTGTCCTTTATTCCCAGGGACATTCAGGATAAGGTATTCGCATGGCTGGCAGGCTTCTTAACAGGCGACCATGGCGACCTTACAATGCTGCTGCTCGGAATATTCCCTGCTTTCTCTGTGGGAACGTATATTCTGTCCTACAAGGTATCCTGCAAAATCTTCATGAAGGGAGTGAACGAGTATGACAAATAAAAAGCTTGAAGCAAAAAGACTCATCATATTTCTTCTGCTGGCGTTCGGCATTTCATGGGTCCCTGCAATCATAATGAACTGTGTTGTAGGCTATCACGAATGGTTTGAAACCTACAAAATGCCTTTCTTTGCTCTTATTGTAGGCTTCGGACCTGCTCTTGCCAACGTCATTACCCGTAAGCTCACACATGAGGGCTGGCATGACAGTATGCTGCACCTAAAATTAAAGGGAAACATAAAATACTATCTTATCGCAGTATTCTCGGTAGTAGCTTTAGGCATTGCGGAGGGTATTCTCGCAACAATTATATACGGCAACTGCGATTTTTCCGATGTTGGCAAAGGTATGAACGCTATGCAGATCATCGGAAATGAGGCGCTGACCATTTCCCTTATTCCGCTTATGGCTTTCAACACCTTTGGTGAGGAATTCGGCTGGCGGGGATATATGAATCAGAAAATGGAGCCGCTGCTGGGCACCACAGGCACCGTTATCGTCGGCGGTATCCTCTGGGGACTATGGCACGCAGAGCTGACGGTCGTCGGACATAACTTCGGCACGGAATATGACGGCTATCCCTATCTCGGCATTCTGGCTATGTGTATTCTCTGCACATTCATGGGTATGGGGCTTATGTGGGTCACAAAAAAGACAGGCTCGATTTATCCTGCCGCAATTATGCACGCCGCCAATAATTTCGGCGGAAAATCCATCGGTCGGCTTCTTATAAGCGGTATTCCCGAGGATCGCCCGATGGATATTTTTGCTGAGCTAATCGTTTCTATCCCGAGCTTTTTACTCGGTCTGGTGTTCCTTATTCTAATGCTTCGTGACAAGAAGAATGAAAAGAAAATGTAATTGTTGTGATATATCTGCGCCGCAGCATTAGGGAAGCACTGATTAAATCTGGTGCGCAGATCGCGAGCCGTTAGTTTTGTCAATATTACGCTTTTTGGCCGTTACTGTAATGCTTTCGTCACTGACGATAGACGTGATCGCTTCGGACATGGAAATAGATACTGCCCCTGTCATCATCAGCAACGCAAGCGTATTCAGCTATTGTTACATGGCTCTTCGTGCGCATCGCACTGACCTTTACAATATTGCGTATGCTTTATATGCTTACAATAAAGCGGCGGAGAATAATTTCTGGGAACCTCTAAAAACCGGTTTTAGAAGGGAAAATGGGTAGAGGTCTTTCGGTCAACCTCTCCGGCACTACGTGCCACCTCCCCCACTGGGGAAGACACACCGAATGCGAGGAGGTTTGACGAAGCAGGCGGTGTGCTCTGCACATTTTCACTCAAACAAGGTTTTTAGAGGTGACCTTCTCATAAATATTGCTCTTGTCAAGCAATACTGTGATATGTACTATTAATGCTTGTTATAAAAGCGAGCGACACACCATTTGCGTAGTGTCGCTCAATGCTTTTTTCCGGTTCACAAGTTGTCTGTATTGGGCAAAGACCTGCCGCAAACAATCGCCTAAGCTTTACACAGATATGACAATATGCGTTACATAGTACGGAATACTGTCTCACCCGCATGGACTGCCAACTAACCTGCGTAGCCGATAATAGATTCTTTCACAATCATTATGTGTGATCTCGATAGATCGAAAACTATCTTTGATACATACGGTCACGATATCTGAATCAGAGGTTTTTAGTGATCTCATCTCTGATTGTATCAAACCTTGCATCAGTAATACCGAAATCCATCTTCTTATAACACCATGCACATCTTGATATCCCACAGTTCTCAAACGCCGCGTGAATATCCCTGTACCAGCGCAGAGTGTCCTCCGGGGAAACCACGTCGATAACGCCGTACTCGCCGCAGTAAAGCACCGTATCATTTGCAGCGGCGAATTCCAGCGCCTCTCGGAACAGCTCAATAAACCTTCCCGCATTCCAGCCGGACTGCTCGTAGCTCATGCGCACCGCCGGGTCAATATCGTCCGTCCAGTATGCGCCCTGATGTGTGAATTCCAGCGGAGAATAACAGTGGAAATTATACACCACCCTATCGTCATACGGCTCGCGGAGCGCCTTTACTGCGTCAACGCTGTTGTTCCAGTAGCTACCTACCAGTATCGGAGTTTCCGTGGCGTGCTTTCTGATACGGGCGATACACTCGTACACAAGGTCGTTCCACACGGTAATGAAGGACTGGTCGGTCACCTCGTTCAGCAGCTCGAACGCGGTGAAGCTGTGCAGACCGCCGTACCGCTTCGCCATCTCCTCCCAAAGGTCAAGGAAGCGCTCCTGCAACCGCCTGTCCTCAAAAAAGCCTGTTTCCTGCTCGCCCCTATCGAAGGAGAATCCCGCTGCCTTGTGCAGGTCAAGCACGATATTCAGCCTGTATTTCCGACACATATCCAGCGCAAAATCAATGTACCCAAAGCCCTCCTCCGAAAAACCGCCGTTTTCGTCCTCGATGATGTTGTAGTCGAACGGAAGACGAACGTGGTCTGCACCCATTTCCGAAATGCGGCGGAAGTCCTCCTCGGTAATGAAGCTGTCCATGTGCTGCTTTTCATAGCTGCACTGGGACAACCATCCGCCCAGATTTATGCCCTTTTTGAAACCCTTGAATTCTTTCATGATAGATACCATTCCTTTCTCAGCTAATGCCGATGTGTGATGTATTTAATATACCAGCATTCGACCCGCCGGAATATCAGATATTTGTGTTTTATATCGGATATTTATTCTCTTTTCAGCAGCAAGAATATGACACAAAGATTAAATACGTGATATCGCTTTCGCAGCTTCTGTGGTAGAATATAGTCAACCAAAAACTCTATTTCAAGGAGGAATTCTTATGCAAAACAGACGTTTAACGCTTGCATTGATCACAGCAGCGCTGCTTCTCACCGGTTGCAGCACTGCTGAAACCAGCAGCACCGCGCCGGAGTCCACACCCGCAGCCGTGACTTCAGAAGCTCCCGCCGCACCTGACGCACCCACCGAAGAAGTCCCCGCTGAACCCACCGCAGAAGCCCCGGCAGAGGACGGCAGCATCTACGTTGACTTTGAGGACGGCGCTTCTCCCCTGTTTGAATGCTCCGACGGCTGGAGCAACGGCAGTATGTTCAACTGCACATGGCGCAAGGGAAACATCTCTATCGCGGACGGAGTAATGACCCTGAAGATCGACAACGACATTACCCCGGTGCTTGTTCCCTACTCCGGCGGCGAGTACCGCTCAAAGGACTTCTACGGCTACGGTTTGTACGAGGTTTCCATGAAAGCGATAAAGAATGACGGCGTTGTATCCTCGTTCTTCACCTATACAGGTCCCAGCGACAACAACCCGTGGGACGAGATAGATGTTGAAATTCTCGGCAAGGACACCACAAAGGTACAGTTCAATTACTTCACCAACAGTAAGGGCAACCACGAGTATATGTACGACCTCGGCTTCGACGCTTCGGAGGACTTCCACACCTACGGCTTCGAGTGGAAAGAGGACAGCATAACATGGTACGTTGACGGTGAATCGGTATACACCGCAGACACCGACATTCCCTCCGTTCCCGGCAAGATAATGATGAACACATGGCCCGGCACGGGAGTTGACGGCTGGCTGAAGGCTTTCGACGATTACAGCCTGCCGATAACTGCTGAATACGACTGGATACGCTTCACACCTATTGCAGAATAAAACATACCTCACAAGAATACCGCCGCTCATCACGAACGGCGGTAATTCTTTGTGAATATCCTTTTCCATGACGAAATCACCCCCGCCATAACAGCGAGGGCAGATTAGGGATAAAAATTCCGCCAAAGTCCGAAATGACCGTTTACTCGGTTGTTTCGGGCTTTTTTCTTCATCAGGCGAAATTTGCCTTGGAGGCAGCATCTGCCCGACACCATTAAAGTAAACCTCAATGTCCTGTCGGCGTTTACCGTCAACCTTGATAGCTTGATGAACGGTCACTTTGTCGA
>JBJFGA010000038.1:0-5559 GCA_051892275.1 Oscillospiraceae bacterium
TTGAATCTCAGCTTTATTCCCAGCAAAGCTTTATCGGGAATACGATCGGCATCACGGCTGCGCCG
Source organism: Oscillospiraceae bacterium (assembly GCA_051892275.1). Classification (GTDB taxonomy): domain Bacteria; phylum Bacillota; class Clostridia; order Oscillospirales; family Ruminococcaceae; genus CAG-115. The sequence continues at coordinate 66 of JBJFGA010000038.1, forward strand.
ATACCGGTTACGGAGGACGGCGCTTACGGCGGAATATGCACATTTTTATGTGTAAATCCCTATTCCGACCGCCTTGAAGAAACGCTGAAATATGCCGAAAGAACCGCCGAATTCTTATCCGAACAAAACAATACATTTTTGCTGGCTGATACGGATAAATACTCTGACGATGATTTTACACAAAGCTTATACGGGGTATATTCAAACGCCGAGGTATTTGTTAATGTCCCCTCGGAAATATACTGGGACGATTTTGATAAGTATCTGAACGGAGAAATGTCTGTTGAACGGTATATTGAAGAAGCCGACCGAAAGCTGAAGGTGTATCTATACGAATGATGAATAAACGTTAAATCTACTGACATGAGGTTCTTCAGAAGCGACTGTCAGACTAAGGGGGATAATCTAATGAATAAAAAAATACCGTTGATACTTTTTATCGTCTTATGTCTGATGCTTGGGGGCTGTACAGGTACTGCGCCTGCGTCAGATACAGCTGAATATGAAACCTTTTCAGAGGATTATCCCGCATATTTTGAGTATTCCTATAAATCCGGAACACCTGCAGTCTTTGCCGTTGCAAACGATGGCAGGGTCGTTATCGCGTTGAAGCAGGACGGAAAATCAAGCTGTGATCTCATTGAATATTCTTTGAGCGGAGAAAGCCGCAAGATATGTGAGTATCAGGGAATGCCCGAGAACATGACATTTATGGGGAATTACCTGTATATTCTTCGTATAAAGTGGAATACAAAAGGCTCGTCAGATGGTATTCAGATTTTCCGGTTCAATACCGAAACGAGTGAAAACGAGCTTTTTGCCGACCTTGATATGCCGCTGTCTTTCGGATATGGAATGAGCGGTAACGATAATGAGCTTTATATTATTGGAGAAAGTACAGAACAGCCCGATGCAGGACAAAATAATACATCAACAGGTCTAGTCAGCATTTTTCGCGTCTGTGATGGCACATACGAAAAATTGCCGATCGATTCTGCGACGGCAGTATGCGCACAAAAGACGGGAGGAGCAATAATAGCGGCTCGTGAGGGCTTCAGCTCTTATATCGTGCAGTACAAGGACTGCGAATTTTACAACAAGCAGTATGTCGAAAACCTTACGGGCAGCATAACCGCACTTGCAGATATCGATGGCGAGCATGTAGTTTTCATTGCGTCAACCAACAGCTTTGACTCCACCCTCTGCGCGTCGGATATTAACAGTATGTACATGGCGGAGCTGCTCGCGGGAGTGAGGGTGGCAGCAAACGGTATATTCACAGCAGGAGGCTACTGCTTCTTTACTCCCGGCGTTGATATTACAGAGGATACCGGCGACCACGCTGTTGTCCGTATTAAGTTTGCCGACTACTACAAATACAATAACCCCATAAACTATATCTGCTCGCCGGATTCGGGCAATACCCCGTTCGGCTGCGGATATATACTGAATGAAATGCACCCGTCCAATGAGGAAGCCGCGCTGAAAATAATGTCAATGGACAAGGACTATGATATCTGTTATTTAAGCACCGGCGATGACATCTCATATCAGATAAAGAAAAAGGGCAGCTTTTATCCGCTGAATGATATAGAGGGAGTTCGGGAATATCTTGACAAGTGCTTCCCATCAATAAAGGAAGCGTTTACGGACAAAAACGGCGATATATGGGCGTTGCCGGTTCACGCTAAAACGCAGTTTGTTTTCAGCAATAACGGAGAAACCGATTACTCGAAGATGACTATGACAGAGTTTATTGACTATATCGACGGGCTTTCGGACGAAGAACTGGAAAAGGTCCATATATTCAACAATGACCTGATTGACGATGCCCTGGCGGAATATATTATTACGCATGGCAGCTTTGACACTCCCGAATTCCGTTCCTTTGCCGAAAAGCTAAATAGTTCCGAAAGACTCAATTCCGCGAAAAATATCGGACTATTTGCAAAGGGCGTAAATATCGACAATTTATTCAGCCTGCGGCAAAGCGATATGCTTGTTGTTCTCGGGAATAACGAAGGTCGGGTCTTTGGAATACCGCGCATAGGTTCAAATGCCTCGTTAATGCAGGATGTCACATTTATGAGCATAAATCCAAATTCCGAGCATTTACAGGACGCAATTAATTATATAACCGAGGTCGTTAAGTATCAGTCCGAAAACGAGGATACATTCATTTTCAGAGAAGATGCCGGAAAATACAGCGGAAGTCCTGTCATAAAGCCGCTGTTAAAGCTTTGCTCTGATACGGACTTATACTTCGCCTACCCCTCCGAGCTTTACTGGGAGGATTTCAACAAATACCTTGCAGGGGAAATATCCCTTGACGAGTTTATAACCGAAGCCGACCGAAAACTGAAAGTGTACCTGAACGAATGATGAAAACAAAACACCTTAAATGGAACACAAAATGCAAGCTATGCCTGCTTCCAAGCCTTATCGGCACGGCAATATTTTTTGTGATACCCTATATCCGCGTGCTGTATTATTCGCTGATCGATAATCAGTTCAAGCGCAATTTTGTGGGAATTGATAACTACATAGAAACCCTGCAAAACGAGTATTTCCAGCTTGCGCTCCAAAACTCTCTTTTGCTGATCGTTATTGCTGTGCCTGTTCTTATTGCGCTTGCATTGGTAATATCTCTCGTCCTATCCTACGGCATAAAATGGGTAAGAAAAACACGCTTTGCATTCGTTTTGCCAATGGTTATTCCGACAGCTAGTATCGTTATAATCTGGCGCAGCGTTTTCGCTGAAAGCGCCACTGTCCTGCCGATTTACCTGCTGTTTATCTGGAAGAATATCGGTATCTGCGTTGTGCTGCTGACCGCCGCATTTACCTCAATCGGGCAGAATATCTATGAAGCGGCTCGGCTTGACGGGGCAGGCGCATTTGCGCTGCACGCAAAAATCACGATACCGATGATAATGCCCACGGTGGTATTTACGGTACTTCTGAGCATTGTGAACTCCTTCAAAATCTTCAAGGAAAGTTATCTGTTTTACGGTACGAATTACCCGCCCGACCACAGCTACACCCTTCAATACTACATGAACAACAACTTCCTCAAACTGGACTATCAGAGCCTTGCCACAAGCGCGGTGCTGACTTCGATACTGGTGTTCGGGATAGTTGCCGCGGGAATGGCGATACAGCGGAGGTGCGACAGATGAAAAAGCTGAATGCTGTGATTTTCGCGCTGCTTGCGGCGGTGTTTTTCTTGCCTGTAGCCGCGACCGCCGCGCTGTCATTTTCTGCGGACGGAATTCCGTCGTTACAGGGCTATTCCGACCTGCTTTTCGACTGCTTCGTGTTCTATCCGATGTTCTGGAACAGCGTGATTTATGCGGTCGTCATAACGATAGTACAACTTGTCGTGATTATCCCGTGTGCATTTGGTTTTTCGCAGGCAAAATTCAAGGGCAAGGGCGCTTTGTTCGTGTTCTATATCGTGCTTATGATGATGCCATTGCAGGTTACAATTCTGCCGAATTACATAGGACTGCGTGATATGGGGCTTATTGACACGCCCTTTGCGATAATTCTTCCCGCTATATTCAGCCCATTTGGCGTGGTCGTTATGAATCAGTATATGAAAAGCATTGACAACAGCGTTATTGAGGCTATGCGGCTTGAAACAAACTCGGTTATCAGAATTATGCTGACAGCGGTTGTTCCGCAGCTTAGGGTGTGCATTTTCGCGGTGGTGCTGTTCGTGTTCGCCGACTGCTGGAATATGGTGGAGCAGCCTATGCTGTTTCTCAAAACCAATAGCCTCAAAACTCTCTCTGTGTTCATCACGAACGCGCAAAATTATGAGGGAAATGTGCTGTTTCCTGCGGCGGTGATGTTCCTTGTGCCTGTGCTGCTTCTGTACCTGTTCTTTAATGAAAATCTGGAGAAAGGGCTAACGCTTGGTGAACTGTCATGAAGCAAATACTTATGATTATTACGGCGGTTTTCTTTGCGGGAATGCTGTTTCTGACGGCGTTTGCCCGTGATATACATAACAGCGCTTTGCCTCATGTTACGGCAAGTCGTGTTCAGCAGGTGCAGTTTCCGTTTGAGTACACAGACGAAAACGGCAATACTTTTGTCGGCACGGAATCGAAACTTGCCGTCACAAAAGAGCAGTTTGAGCAGGGCGTTTATGTGCTGTACCAAGAAGAGAAAAACGGCGAAATGCGCGATTACATCCGTCACGCGAATATTGAAGCGGGAAGGGAGCACGACGGATATGTTGAGGTAGTGTCGGGGCTTATATTCGGTGACAGAATAGTGGTAGACTCGGACAGGCTTCTGCGCGAGGGGGAGGTCGTTTTAGCAGATTGATCATCGATATAGCTGCATAAGCTGTTAAGGCAATACCGCACAAAGATTGTGCGCAGATTGCGTGCAGCTAGTTGTGTCAATATTGCGCTTCGCTGATTGACACAACTCGATTTTTCGTCAGATTGTACAAAAACGACGCAGGCGGGCTGGTCTGTCGGTCAACCCCTCTGTCACTGACGTGACACCTCCCCCACAGGGGGAGACCACGCCCGTCAAGGAGTTTTTGTGCGATATGACGGAAAATATGCAAGCAAGATGCGTACAAAATCCAAAAAATGGTCTTTGTGCGGTATTGCCTTAAGCGCCGCAGATTCCTCTGCGGCGCTCAATTATATACTATTATATCCCGCGGACCAGCTCAGAAAGCCGGTTTACCGCAGCGGCGTACTGCCTTCCGGAATCGCTGTCTGTGCCGGAGAGAGTATGCGCGAGCAACTGGTGGAGCTGCGCCGCAATGTCCCGGTATCGCAGCCCCCTCCTGGTCTGCATGGACTGCTCCAGAATGTCAAGCGTGAGTTCCTCGGTGTCGAGGATATCGTTCAGCGCCGTGACCCGTGCGGCGCAGCTGTTAAGCTCTGCGACCCGGGCGCGGCTTTCGCTGCGGTATGCTTCAGCGTCTGCAAGGTATTCATCAGCGTGGGCGGAACGTATCTTCATGCCGAGCAGAGTGTTGTCCATGCCGGTGACTCTCATCAGCTTTTCGCTGAAATAGGTTTCCTCAAGCTCGGGGCATCCTCCCGCTGAAGCCGCCTTCGCGCATATACCCGGTGCCTCGGTGAAGCTGCTCAGCCCGTCAAGAATCCTGCGTTTGCGCTGATTAAGCTGCTTTATCCGGTTATTCAGGGAATCTATCGCGTTGTTGAGCGACTTTTCGGCGGCACGCTGGCGGCTCTGTTCCCGGGCGTAAATTGAGTTCGCCTCGTCCTCACGTTCGTAGGAGGTCTTGTAGTTATCGTTGCCCTTTATGACCTCCTCGACAAAGCCGACAGTGGCGTATTCGTGAAGATCACGCAGGTCACGACCGAGGTCAGAGAAAGCTTCGCCGATACCTTCAAGTACATCAAAAAATCCCATATAATTTTCCTCCAAAACATGTTGTCAGTAGGTCACCTCTAAAAACCTTGTTTGAGTGAAAATGTGCAGAGCACACCGCCTG
>JBJFGA010000039.1:0-23502 GCA_051892275.1 Oscillospiraceae bacterium
CAAGGCTCACGAAAAGCCAAAACACGCAATATCGAAAAAGAATTCACAGGATTTCTTAACAAGTGCGACGAAAACAATGAGATCCGTATTCCCGCCGCTCTTGTTTATCAGCTGTATACTGCCTATGCCAGAAAAGAGAAGCAGACTAAGGAAGTGAGTGACAGCGAGCTTTACAAACTCATCAGAGACAAAGGTATTGAATACGACACATTCAAGAGTCGTGATGCTGATATCAGCTACATAAGCAGCGAACTGAAGCCCATTATGGAAAAGACCGGTATTGCTTTTGAGGACAAATGGACTGAAAAGAACAAGGGTCACAAGTCCTTCAAATGCACAATCAGCAACGAACTCTGGAAAACACTTACCGCCCCCTCCCCCGGAACGGAAAGCAGCGTAGATGAAGAGAAATTCGGCAAATATCTTAAAGAACTTTTCTCACGTTATGAATATATTTTCAAGTATGAAGTCCCCGAATTCTTTAACAAAGACAACGAATCAGGTAACAGTAAGGACGATGTCGAACCAGTTGGCACCAGATACATCAAATAATTCTCTCTCCTGCGTGAAAAAACGCAGGAGAATTTCATTTGATTCTCCGAAAAATCTTGACGGATAAGTTTTCGCACACTATAATAGAAGATAGTAAGCCAAAACAGAAAGGAGCCGCTCATGAAGATCGCAATATACTCCCGAAAATCCAAATTCACCGGCAAAGGCGAGAGCGTTGAAAATCAGATCGTACTCTGTCGTGACTATATTCAGCGGAATATTCCCGAAGCCACAGACAGCGATATATTCGTGTACGAAGACGAGGGATTCTCTGCTAAGAACCTCGACCGCCCACAGTTCAGACTGATGATGCAGAGCGCACGGAAAGAGCCGTTCAACTACATTGTGGTGTACCGCCTCGACAGAATAAGCAGAAACGTGGGCGACTTTGCAACCCTCATAGAAGAGCTGAACGGCATGAACACTGCCTTCATCTGCATAAAGGAGCAGTTCGACACCTCTACCCCGATGGGCAGGGCGATGATGAACATAGCCGCCGTATTTGCACAGTTGGAGCGTGAAACCATCGCAGAGCGTGTACGTGATAACCTCGTTCTGCTGGCAAGAACCGGGCGCTGGCTTGGCGGAGTTACGCCCCTCGGATTTACCGGGGAAAAGGTATCTGTTACCGACGGCGAGGGCAAGAGCCGCTCCGCATATAAGCTGTCGCCGATCGATGACGAAATGCACACGGTACGCACGTTATTCAGCAAGTTTATGGAGCTGCAATCGCTGACGAAGGTCGCAACCTGGTGTATCAAGAACAATATAAAGACCCGTGAGGGCAGCGATTTCCGCATGAGAACTGTCCGGGATATTCTCACAAATCCTGTTTACTGCACCGCTGACGGAGCTTCCTATGATTACTTCACAAAGCTGGGCAGTGACATTTGCTTTGAGCGTGAAAAGGCTGACGGAAAGCACGGTCTTATGCCGTTCCACAGAACTGAACAGAACGGAAAAAAACAGCTGCGGCTTCCCCCCGAGGAATGGATGATCTCCCTCGGAAAGCACAAGGGAGTTATCCCCTCCGCTGAATGGATTAAGGCGCAGGAAATAATCCGCGGCAACGCCGGGAAGAGCTTCTACCGCCCGGTTAAAAATCAGGTTTCTGTATTCTCCGGGCTGGTGCGCTGCGGTAACTGCGGTCACATAATGCGCCCCAGAGTCAACAGTAACTCCCGGCGTAACCCTGACGGAACTCAGACTTTCTACTACATGTGCGAGTACAAGGAGCGCTCCCGCACCACTGCCTGCAATATGTGCAATGTGAACGGAAATGTCCTCGACAAGCTGCTCTGCGACGAGATTATGAATTACAATCAGCCCCGGTCAAATGTTGGTAAACAGCTCGATAATATCCTGAATCAGATCGGTAAAAAGACCGATGGTAACCGGGAGAAAATAGACGGTCTTAACAGGTTACTGGCTGAGAAAAAGCGAATGATAGCGAACCTCATGAAAGTGCTTGCTATGTCAGAGGAAAGCTCCGTGATGTTCGCTTACACAAAGAGTGAGGTAGAGCGGTTGGATACCGAGATACGCAATGCGGAAACCGAGCTTGCGCAGCTCAGTTACCTCAGCGAACAGGACGATCAGCGTTCTGAACAGGTCGATATTCTGGTAAAGTCACTTGGAGAATTCCGCGAGCGCTTCGATGAGCTTTCCGTTGTGGAAAAGCGTGATTTCATGCGGCGCATCGTTGACCGCATTGAATGGGACGGAGAGAACGCTCATATTTTTCTCCGGCGCACAGCAGGCAGATAATACTCTTCTACGCCGATATGATAACTATGACAGAAAAAACGCTCCACAGGAAAATACCCGTGGAGCCGAAGCACCTGTCCCAGGGTGGCGAGAAAGGTGCAGATGCAAGGAAACGGTATGTCGGCTAGGCTTTGTGCCTGCCGATCATACCGTTGACGCAGCAGATGTGCCTTTATCGACAGCCTGCAAATTGTTTCCGTTGGGTGGTAATTGCATTATCTATACACCTTGAAGCATAAGTTGAAAACTTCTTCCCCCGGGAGTAGTCAAAGGTTTCGGCGGCGCGTATCAGACCTATCGTGCCTATCGAGATAAGGTCGTCGGCGTCCTGCTGACCGCCGCGGACGTGCTCGGGGTAGTTCTTGCTGACGATATAGGCTACAAGCCGGAGATTGTGCTCGATAAGGCGGCTGCGGGCTTCCATGTCGCCCTGGGCTATGCGGGCAATGCACTCCTCTTCCTCCTTCGGTGTGAGCTGCTTCGGGAAGGAGCTTCGTGAGTCAAGGTGCAGCCCGAAAAAAAGCAGGTTCTGTAACGCGAATTCCAGCAATGTAAACATAGTATTTCCTCCCTGTCGGTACACATCATATTTAAGGCGGCTTGTATATTATGCAGGGCTTGCTTTCCCTGTCGGTACACAAATCATATTTACATCGGCTTGTATATTATGCAGGACTTGCATTTTTCCGTCGGTTGTGGTACAATGTTACCAGAACAGAAAAGCGAGGTCTTACCATGGAAAACACAGTGCTTTACACACCGGAAAACCAGATTCCGGACGAGAAATTCATACGGCTGTACCAGATAATATACCGCTCGTTCCCGCCGGAGGAACACGGCAGCTTCGCGCAGCACCGCGCCGAAATGCGAAAACCTGAGTTCCGCTGCCTTTGCTGCGAGCCGGACGGAGTTCCCGCCGGGTTCATGAATTACTATCTGTTTGAGGGCGAGAATATCGCGTTCCTTGAACATTTCGCTATGTCGCCGGAACTTCGCGGAAACGGCACGGGAAGCCGGCTCATGAGGTATTTTCAGGACATCACTGCGCCGAGGAATATCGTGCTTGAGGTGGAATTGCCGGAAGGCGAGGTGCAGCGGCGCAGGATAGCATTCTACCAGCGCATGGGGTTCGCGCTGAACGAGGGTGAGTATTTCCAGCCGGCATTCAATCCAAATTCGCAGCCGCTGCCACTGAAACTGATGTCCACAAAACCGCTTGACGAACAGGAATTCCGGCAGGTAACGCGGCTCATTCACCAACGCGTTTACGGCAAATAGAATATCGCCCCGGATTTTGAGCAGAATAATCCGGGGTGATTTTTTATGAAGCGATTTTTTGAGGGAATGCTGTGCGGGCTGATGAACGGCTTTTTCGGCAGCGGCGGAGGTGTGGTTGCAGTGCCGCTGCTGGAACGGGAGCTTCGGGCGCAAGACCCGGATATTCCTGACGGCGACGCGGCAAGGCGTTCCCACGCGGACTCGGTGGCGCTGATACTTGCGCTAAGCGCAGTGGCGGCGGCGTCCTATCTGTTCAGCGGCGGGATAGACCTCTCGGCGGCGTGGGGGTATATCCCGTTCGGGGCGGCGGGTGCTGCGGCAGGTGCGCTGTTGCTGCGGAAGATAAAAGCGCCGTGGCTGCATAAGCTGTTCGGAGCGCTTATCTGCGCCGCCGCAGTAAGGACGTTGTTGTCATGAGCGCGGTGGTAGGGTTTCTGTCCGGGGTGATAGCCTCAATGGGACTTGGGGGCGGGTTCGTGCTGCTGATATGGCTGACGCTGTTTCAGGACATGCCACAGCGGGCGGCGCAGGGGATAAACCTGCTGTTCTTCCTGCCGGTCGCGGCGGTTTCGGTGGTAATGCACCTGCGCGCCGGGCTTATCGACAAGAAGCTGGTGTGGGGGTTTATTCCCGGCGGGGTGGTCGGCGCAGTGCTCGGGACGATAGGGTCGGGGCTTATCGGGAATGAACTGCTGCGCAAGATGTATGCAATGTTCCTGCTGGCATTTGGAGTGAGAGAGTTGTTCAGGAAGTCGGGGTAGACCCCTCTCATATAGTAAAGGGCGCTGCTCATCGCAGCGCCCTATTTATATTCAAGGCACTTTATTTCTGCGCCCGGCTGCCTGTTTGCCGGACGTGCGCCCGGGGGTCAATCAATGGCGATGTACCTGTTGGGCTGCCGGGGGGCTTCCTGCTTCTTCGGTACGGTCAGCTTCAGCGTGCCGTCCTCGAACTTCGCGGTGATGTCCTGCTCGGTCACTGCTTCGCCGACATAGAAACTCCTGCTGAAGCTTCCGGAGTAACGCTCGCGGCAGATATACCTGCCGTTTTCGTCCTTCTCGTCACTTGAGCTGCTGCTCTGTGCGCTGACGGTAAGGCAGCCGTCGTTCAGCTCTGCGTGGACGTCTTCCTTCTTCACGCCGGGCAGGTCGATGAAAAGCTCGTAAGCGTTTTCCTGCTCCCTAATGTCGGTTTTCATCATGCTGGACTCGGTTCGGGTCAGGAACGGAGTTCCAAAGAATTCATCAAACACACTGTTTCTTAAACTTGGCATTAACATAAGTCATTACTCCTTTCAGGTTCATTGTGGCTGTATATATGTGAACGGCTTGCGCCGGTTCGGGCTTAACCTATCGTAATAGAGCGGTTCTGCTTCGGGGGGAGCGCTTCCTGCTTCGGCACGGTCAGCTTCAGCGTGCCGTCCTCAAACTTCGCGGTGATGTCCTGCTCGGTCACTGCTTCGCCGACATAGAAGCTCCTGCTGAAGCTGCCGGAGTAACGCTCGCGGCAGATGTACCTGCCCTTGTCGGACTTCTCGTCTATCGTGCTTCTCGCGCTGACGGTGAGGTACCCGTCGTTCAGTTCCGCTTTAATGTTCTCCTTCTTCACCCCCGGCAGGTCGATGAAAAGCTCAAACCCGCTCTCAAGCTCCCGGATATCCGTTTTCATCATGCTTGACTCCGTCCGCTTTATCACCGGCGCGTCAAAAAGGTCGTCGAAAACTGTGCTTCTTAAACTGGGCATTAACATAGGTCATTTCTCCTTTCGCAGCACGCTTTTGGCTGCTCTGCATTCGTTCTTCTGTGAACTCCACGGAACCGGGTATCTTTTTTTCCCCGCTTCCTTTGTTCTGACTGTATTATAACACAAGCGTTTAGCACTGTCAAGGGGAGAGTGCTAATTTTCCCCAAAACGTCACCTTTGTCACCGTTTTGTCACAGTTGCGGCGGTGCGAACCGGGCTTCTTTTCCGGCGGGAATGGCGGTGTTATGCGGGTTCGGTGGAGGTGTGGGTCTTGCAGCAGGCAGGCTAACTGCGCTGAGAACTGGCAGCATTCCCCAGAGAGCGGCACAACCCTTCCCTCAAAGAAGAAAAATATCCCAGGAAAAACCCTGTTTTTGCCTGAAAACTATTGACAAAAAGTATTTATCGTGATATAATATAACAAGCGTTACACAACAACAATGAACACATAGGAAGTGATCTTATGCCGCCAAAGGCAAAATACACCCGTGAGGAAATAGTCGCGATAGCGCTGGACTTAGTCGCGGCGCGGGGTATCGAGGCGCTGAACGCGCGAAACCTCGCCGCAGCGATGGGGACGTCCACACGGCCGCTGTTCACCGCGTTCAGGAACATGGGCGAACTTGTCGCCGAGGTGACCGCCGCCGCCATGGAGCGATTCAACGACTACGCGCTCAAAACCGACGGCTTCACGCCGCAGTTCAAGCGGGTAGGTATGCAGATGATACTGTTCGCCGCCGAGCAGCCGAAGCTGTTCCAGCTTCTGTTCATGCGGGACGTGGGCGACCGGGCTGCGCTCCACCCGTGGAAATCACAGCCGGAGGACGAAACGACCGAAGCGGCTGCACCCGCCGAAGCCGGCAGCTTTGATGACCTGTTCAACAACCTGGGCGTGGCAAGCCGGGTCTGCATCGGGTATATCCAGCAGGATTACAAGCTCGACCACAGCGAAGCCGAGCAGCTTTTCCGCAGCGTGTGGGTGTACACCTACGGCATAAGTTCCCTCATCGCAAGCGGCGTCTGCCGTTACAACGAGAACGAGGTGTCAGATATGCTCACCCGGGAATTCCGCGCAGTCATCGGCATGTTCACCGCCGGAAAAGCCGGGAAGCCTGCCACTTGAAACGACAACATATCCGGAGCGCTCGCTCTGCGGCAAGAAAGGAAGGTAATTTATGGAACTGATGAAACAGAACGAATTCAGCGCAAACCGCGCTGCGGCTAACGTCATGCGTATCACCGCCGCGGTGTTCCTCGTTGTGCTGATACTTGATATCCTGGGCATTTTCGCGGTGCAGATACCCACCATGGTCACTGCGTTCATTATCGGCACGGTGCTGCTGTTTATTCCCACGCTCATCGTCAATGTGCTCAAGATACAGAAAAGCTGGGTGAAGTATGTTATCGTGCTGGTCGCGGTCATTTTCACCGTTATTCTGACAGTAATCCTCGCGTACCACGCGGTGCTGCTGTTCGTCTACCCCATCGCGATAGCCAGCCTGTATTTCTCCGCAAAGCTGAACTATTTCGCGACCATACTTACGCTGGTGGGAGTTTCCGTGGGTCAGGTGCTGTGCTTCCAGTTTGACCTTGTTTCAGACCACAACCTCGACACCCTCAAAAAGGTACTGCTGTACGGCGTTGCACCCAGGGCGCTGGTGCTTATCTGCATTTCAGCGATTTTTGTTATGCTGTGCAAGCGCACCGCGTCTATGCTCGGCAACCTTCTCGGCGCTGAACAGCAGCGGCTGATGCAGGAGAAGTCCACTGAGATGTCTCACAAGCTGCTCAACACCGTGACAGAACTGGACAAGATAGCGCTCTCCTCTGCGGAAGCTAACCGCAGCGTGTCAGAGCAGTCCATGTCCGTTATGCAGGACAGCGAGGAGAACGCCCGCCACATCAAGTCGGTCGAGGAAAACATGGAGGCTATCTCTGAGAGCTTCCGACAGCTTGCGGTAATGAGCCAGAAGATTGACGCGCTCACCACCCGGGCGGACGAGATCACCGCGGACAACAACAGCAAGCTGGAGCAGTCTTCCCACAGCATGGACGAGATCTCCCGCGGCACCAACGAGAGCCGTGAGATCATCGAGAAGCTGTCCGAGCAGTCGCAGCAGATAGTCAGCATTGCAAAGACCATCACCGGTATCTCTACCCAGACCAATATCCTCGCAATAAACGCGTCTATCGAGGCTTCACGCGCCGGCGAGGCGGGCAAGGGGTTCGCAGTGGTGGCGAGCGAAATAAAGTCGCTGTCCGAAAAGACCAAGACCGCAGCCGCGGAGATAGGCTCAATAATCGGCGATGTAACACAAAATATCGAGGCGGCGGTAGCATCCATGGAGAACAGCTCGGAGCTGACCCGGCAGGGACTTGAAAGCATGAGCAAGATGAGCGAATCCGCTGAGCACCTGAGCCGTTCCAACGGCGAGATATCGCAGAATATCGCCGAGATGAACCGCGTTATCAGCGGCGTTTCGGCTAATGGCATAAGCATGTCAGAGAAGCTGGCGAGCGTCAGCCGGAATATTGAGAACAACTGCAACGCGGTGCAGCAGGTGGCTGCCGCGATACAGGAGAACAGCGCCGGTACCGAGAACCTCGGGTTTATGGTGCATGATATCAAGGATATGGCGGAGGAGCTGGAAAAGCTCACGGTGACTTCCTGAACGCAACGATTACATTTGAATTACAGATTACCCGTAGGGGAGGGGCTTGCCCCTCCCGCATATTTTTCTGTAAATTTCAGATCACCCGTATTCTAACGCCATATTCCGGGAGGGGCAAACCTCTCCCCCTACATTTTTACAGACAGAATAAACAGAGAAACCCCCGGAGCTTCCACTCCGGGGGTTACAGCTTGTCGAAAAACTCTTTCGCGAAGCGAAATGGTTTTCGCTTCCTTTTGACACAAAAGGAAGCGGGGTGTGGGGCAGCGCCCCACCACTCTGCGCGATAGCGCAGTAATACGCGTCAATAGCGCTAAAGGGGTTTGGGTCGGGGGACAAACGGAACGTTTGTCGTTGAAACAAGAGTTTTCCCCAAACATTTTTGATGGCATCATGCCATCAAAAATGAAATTACAACTTTTTCGACAAACTAAAACCCCCGGAGCTTTCACTCCGGGGGTTATTGTATCGTGTTAAATCAAGCGAATTACTTGAGCTCGATCTTAGCGCCAGCCTCTTCCAGCTTAGCCTTGATCTCCTCAGCCTCTGCCTTGGAAACGCCTTCCTTGAGAGCCTTGGGAGCGCCTTCAACCAGCTCCTTTGCTTCCTTCAGGCCAAGACCCAGAACGTCCTTAACAGCCTTGATTACGCCCATCTTAGCGTCGCCAAAGGATGCGAGAACAACGTCGAACTCGGTCTTCTCCTCAGCAGCAGCAGCGCCAGCGCCAGAAGCGGGAGCAGCAGCAACAGCAGCAGCGGAAACGCCGAACTCTTCCTCAAGTGCCTTAACCAGCTCGTTCAGTTCGAGAACGGAAAGAGCCTTAACTTCTTCGATCATAGCTAAAATCTTTTCAGATGCCATTTTAGTATCCTCCATTAAAATTATTTTGTCGTGCGTGGTTACGCAGTAAGTTTTCCCTGCCACCGCAGATCAAGCGGCGCGGGTCGTCCGGCAATTAAGCGGACTGTTCTTCGTTCTTCTTTGCAATCTCGTTGATCGCGATAGCAACGCGCTGGATCGGGGACTGCAGCATGAATACCAGCTGCGAGAGCAGGGTTTCCTTGGAGGGCAGCTTTGCGTAAGCCTCAACCTCTTCCTTGGAGATGACCTTGCCGTCGATAAAACCGAGCTTGATAGCGAAAGTGCTGTCGGGAACTTCGGTCTGCTTGAACAGAACCTTCGGACCAACGATGATGTCCTCTGCGGAAAGAGCGATAGCTGTGGTGCCGGAAAGAGCGGGCTCAAGACCCTCTATCCCTGCCATCTCAGCTGCGCGCCTTAACAGAGTATTCTTGACTACGAAGTACTCAACGCCGTTTTCACGGAGCTCCTTACGAAGCTTGGTATCAGCCTCAACGGAGATACCCTTGTAGTCAACCAGAACACCGCCTGCAGCATTCTTGAGCTTTTCAGCCAGATCTGCAACATACGCCTGCTTCTGTTCGAGTACGCTTTTACTAGGCATATTTTTCACTCCTTTACGATATTTGCTGTCCGGAGTCGGAAATAAAAATCCCTCTCTGCAAGACAGAAAGGGAGTAGAATTTGATCTCATTCCCATTCCTCGGCAGGCGGACGGACATCCATTAAAGCCTTGCGGCAGCCTGCTGTCTTTAGAACAGCAATGATATTATAGCACATTGATCCCGCTTTGTCAAGGGGTTTGCTGAAAAAAACAGAAAAATTTTTCCCGGCGTTATATTTTTGCATATTTTACAGTTGCAACAGCTTTATTATGAAACTGGCGGAACAGCGCTGAACGCCCGGAATGCTGGGCTGGCGCTGCCGCAGGACGGAGGTTTCATCATAGCAAGAACACAAAAGAGCAGACTCAGCTGCTTCCCCCATTAACTCGGATTTCTTCATGGACGGCGTTGAAAAGCCGCGGTACGCTGCGGCAGCATTGAAATGGACAGCGTGAGCGAGGAGCTGATAAGGTTCTACGGCGGGTATTTCGCAGAATAGCGCATTGCCTGCCAAGGCAGAAAAGGCGCTGCGAATACACAGCACCTCTGCATTTCACTATGGAAAAACTGAACAAATCACAACTGACGAAACGGCGGTTTATTGCCAGCCCGACTACTCCGCTTTCTTCCCGCGCATTTTCTCCCACGGAAGCTGCACAAGTATCACCGCCGCGAACACTACCCCGCAGCCCGCTATCTGCCGGGCGGTCATGGTCTGGTCGTTGTCGAGGAAGCCCACGAGGTAGGCGATGTACCCTGCGATGGTCGCAACCACCGATTCAAGCGACAGTATCAGCGCCGCCACTGTGGGATCAAGTCCCTTCTGCCCTACTATCTGGAGCGTATAGGCAACGCCGCTGGACATTACACCCGCGTACAGCACCGAAACCGCGCCGTCCTGTATCTGCTGAAAGCTCGGCTGCTCGAATATCAGCGCGCACACAAGGCTTATCACAAAGCACACGAAAAACTGTATGCAGGACAGCACAACTCCGTCCGTCTGCGGCGAGAAATGGTCTATCACCAGGATATGCACCGCGAACATCACCGCGCACAGCAGCACCAGCAGGTCGCCGGTGGACAGCGAAAATTCCTCGCCGTTCATGCACAGCAGGTACAGCCCCACCGCGCCCAGCGCCGCGCTCACCCACACCATTACCGGGGCTTTCCTGCCGATAAATACGCCCAGTATCGGGGTGAAGATTATATACATTGCGGTGATGAAACCGCTCTTGCCCACCGTCGTCATCGACACGCCGAACTGCTGCAAAAGGCTCGCCGCAGTCAGCGCAAGCCCGCAGCACAGTCCGCCTATGATGGTCGTTCTTACCGGCAGCCTACGCTTACTCTCGTCCCCGGACTTCCCTGCCCGTGCGCGGGTCACAGCAATCACCGGCAGCAGTACCACGAAGCCAAGTATGCTCCTTGCCGCCGAAAACGTGAACGCCCCCATGTGCTGCATTCCCTCGGACTGCGACACGAACGCCACGCCCCATATTATCGCCGTCAGCAGCAGTAAAAGGCTGCTGCGTACCTTTTTCAAGTCCATATCAGATATTCAGGACAGAGTGCAGGAACGTGCGGGTGCGCTCGTTCGATGGGTTCGTAAACAGGTTGTCCGGAGTGTCGACCTCCAGTATCGAGCCTTCGTACATGAACACAACTCTGTCGGAAACCTCCTTTGCGAAGCCCATTTCGTGGGTCACTACTATCATCGTCATGCCGTCCGCCGCAAGGTCCTTCATGACCTGCAAAACCTCGCCGACCAGCTCCGGGTCAAGCGCCGAAGTCGGCTCGTCGAACAGCATCATCTTCGGCTTCATTGCAAGCGCCCGGGCAATGGCAACGCGCTGCTGCTGACCGCCGGAAAGTCTGCCCGGGTAGGAATCCGCCTTTTCCAACAGACCTACCTTCGCCAGCAGCTCCCGCGCCAGCTCTTCCGTTTCCTTTTTGTCCCGCTTTCGTACCGTCACCGGCGCAAGCATGACGTTCTCCAGCACGGTCAGGTGCGGGAACAGGTTGAACCGCTGGAACACCATGCCCATTTCCAGCAGCGCCGCCTGACGCTCCTGCGGGGTTATTTTCACCTGATTGACGCCGTTTATGCGGTCGTCCAGAAGCTTTTCCTCCACCCACAGCTTGCCGGAGGTTATCGTTTCGAGGTGGTTCAGGGAGCGCAGGTAGGTGGATTTCCCAGCGCCGGAAGGACCTATCAGGCAGACCACCTCCCCCTGTTCAATGGAAAGGGAGCAGTTTTTCAGCACCTTCAGTTCGCCGAAGTCCTTGCAGAGGTTTTCAGTTCTTATCATTGACATAGCACGCACCCCCTTAGTCGTAGACGGAGAATTTCTTCTCCAGCACGCCGAACACCTTCGAGAATACCGCCGTAATGATGAGGTATATCACCATTGAAACTATGTACACAGAAACCTCGCCGCTGGAGGTAAGTATCGAGTTGGTTATCTTCGACAGGTCCTGAAGCGCGATGATAGAAGTCAGCGACGCGTCCTTCAGCACCATGATGAACTCGTTGGCGATAGGCGGGATAAGCCGGCGGTAGGTCTGCGGAATGATTATCTTCCTCATGGTCTGCCCGTAGGACAGTCCCAGCGCCTTTGCCGCCTCAAACTGCCCCTTGTCTATGGACTCGATAGCGGCGCGGATATTCTCGGCGCAGTATGCCGCGCTGTTGAGTGAGAACGCAATGAACGCCGCCAGAAATCTGTCCGAAATGGTGAGCGCCGGGAACAGCAGCGGAAGTCCGAACCACAGGAAGTACAGCTGCATGAGCAGCGGCGTACCCCGGAAGAAGAACACATAAGCCCGGCAGAACATGGATATCGGCACTATCTTTGACATTTTGCCGAGGGCAATGAACACCGACAGCAGTACGCCCGCCGCCACCGAGCTTATGGTGAGGGCAATGGTTATCCACGCGCCGTCAAGCAGCGAGGGCAGCCACGCGACAAAGTTAACGAAGAAGGTCGTAAAGACGTTGCCCTCTGCGTTTACCGCCTGCCCCGCGATACCGAGGATAAGCACCTGCTCCGCCTGTGCCGCGCTTATCTGCTTCTGCGCCTTATAGGCGGACATTATTCCTATTGTGTTGAAGGTGTCAGACTCCTTCTTTGCCTCAAGCTGGGTGAATTCCTGCGGGACTGCGTCCTTCAGCGCCGTTTCACCGGGGCAGGTGATAATAAGCGGTATCATCACCGCGATAAGCACAGCAAGCACTATCAGAAGCACACGGTGCTTCTTCACGAACCGCAGAAACCCCGCGGACTTGTTTGTCGTTTCGTCGTTCATTCGTCAAAATTCCTCTTTTTTCCCTTTAGGCACCACCGCACAATTACCAACTTACGCTTGCTTGCATCTTGTTCGCCATCTTGCCCCAATTCCGCCTGACGGGCTCCAGCCCGCCTGCGTTCAATTTGAACAAGCTGACGAACGATCTGACTTTGCAATCGTTCCGCAATAATTGTACGGTAGTGCCTTTAGCAAAACAGGCAGACTGGTCAGGTCTGCCTGAATATCTCTGTTTTATTATCAGAAGTAGGTGTTGAATATCTTGTCCAGCGTGCCGTCAGTCTTCATCTCGGCAAGCGCGTCGTTGACTGCCTTCTGGAGGTCAGCGCTGCCCTTGGGCATGCATACACCGAACAGCTCCGGCTCGCCCTCGGTCTGTATCCAGCTCTGCTCGTATCTTTCCTCCGCAATGTACTTAGTAGCTACCGTGCTGTCGCTGATAACCGCGTCAAGGCGGCCTGCTGCGAGGTCGTCGTATGCGTTCATTACTGTCGCGTACTCGTAGGTGTCAACGGTGATGCCGTTCTTGTCGATAAAGTCGGTGAGGTAGATATCAGAGGTGGTGTCCTCCTGATAGCCTACACGCAGCCCTGCAAGCTCAGAGGGGTCAGCGGGCTTGACTGCGGCGTCGGACATTACAACGATGGACTGCCAGTTCTCGATATAGGGGTCGGAGAAGTCGAAGTCGATAAGTCTTTCAGCGGTGATGGTGACTGCGGAGATGACCACGTCATAGTCGCCCTTGGAAAGACCCGCGAAAATACCGTCCCACGCGGTGTTGACGATCTCTACCTCGCAGCCCAGCTTTTCGCCGAGAGCCTCTGCAAGCTCCATGTCAACGCCGATAGGGGTAACGCCGTCGGTGTCGTAGTACTCAAAAGGTGGATAAGCTACGTCAGAGCCAACGCGGAGCTTCTCGATCTTGAAAGAGCTGTCAGCGGCGTCAGAAGCGCCTGCGTCAGAGACTGCTGCAGAGCTGCCGCTGTTGCTGCTGCAGCCTGCTGCGGTGATGATCATTGCAGCTGCTGCAAGAACTGAAAAAATCTTTTTCATTTGTTTTCTCCTCTCGCGTCCGTCTGCGGGAACAGGTCTCCTGCTGCGGACATTATTATTTTCTGTTATCGGAATGTGATTTCCTGCTTTTAAATATACCACATAATCATTCCGGTGTCAAGGTTTTGTGCAATTTTTTGAAAACAGAATTTCATTTTTAGGGAAAATAATCATAATTCTGCGGATTATTGGCGGATATTTAGACAAGATTACCCCAATGTTGAAAAAATTTGAGGAGGTCTGCATTTTATAACAACACCACTGAATAAAAAGTCCGGGACTTCGTAAACCAAAAAAAATGCCAAAAAGTGCTTGAAATATGTCATAAATTGTGGTAAAATATGCTTGTACATTATATATGGAGGTACAACATATTATGAACCGCAGACTTGCCCGGGCGACCGGGATATTCACCGCGGCGGCTGTGGCTGCAAGCCTTGCCCCCGCCGCATTTGCAGCCTACGAGGTACCGGACATCAGCGTTGGTATGCCAACAAGCTTCGACCTGCGCGACTACGGCATGACCTCGCCGGTGGCTGACCTCAGCAGCGGCAGCACTGCAAGTGCCGCCTTCGGCAGCCTTTTTGAAACACAGTTTGCCGACCAGTTCCCCGGTACTGTCTTTGACTACGACCAGATAACAAACGCGGCTGTCGTTGACGTGAGCGGCTTTTCCAGCCGTCTTGACGATACGCTGGGCACACTGGCGGCGTGGCGCGCGCCTGTTCTCGCTTCTGACAAAAGCGCCGGGTTCCATCTCCAGACCGCAGCCCTGCTCCGGTCCAACACCGACGACAGCGAGCTTGACGTGGAGCTTTTAAAGTTGGCGATAGTGTGCGGCTGCCCGGTCGTGACCGAGGCAGCAGATGACGCAGCCCTCGTCAGCCCCGTGACCGGCGCGTTGTTCACCCCGGAAAAGCAGGAAAACACCCGCTTCGCCACCATCGCAGGCTGGGACGACAACTACCCCCGCGAGAACTTCCTCCCCGGCAAGCAGCCGCAGAACAACGGCGCGTGGCTTGTGAAGTACAACGACGGCGTGGACCTCGGCGACACCGGCTATGTGTGGGTATCCTACGAGGACAAGACCCTCTCCCCTTCCTACATCGCCGATGTTGAGCCGGCGGACAACTACGCCAGCATTTACCAGTACGATACGGTGGGCTTCACCGGGCTTCAGATGACGGAAGCCAACGCCGACGGCTCCGGCTACATGGCGAACATCTTCACCGCAGAGGACAGCGAGCAGCTTGAGGCGGTGTCCTTCTACACCACCGGCTACACCATGTTTGAGATATCCGTATACACCGGCGTACAGGACGGCGACCCCGACTCCGGCACGCTGGCGCTCACACAGACCGACTTCTGTATAATCCCCGGCTACTACACCATCAGTCTGGACAAGGCTGTGGCGCTCCAGCCCGGCGAGGATTTCAGCGTTGTTGTCGAGTTCATTACCCCGGACAGCGCGCCGGCTTTCCCTGTCGAGCTGGTGGAGAACGCGGATAAGGGCAGCGTCACAACGGGAAGAAGCTACGTCAGCAGCGACGGCGCGGAATGGAAGTACGTTCCCGGCACTGGGTCAGATGGTTACTACGTCAGCAGCGTATGCCTGAAGGCATTCACCAACCCCCTGCCGGAGTCCGGCGAGGCGGTGTCAAACGTCCGCTTCTCGCTGATGGAGGGAGAGATCGCTTCCGGCAGCAGGCTGGAGCTTTACGGCGAGGAGGAGATATGGTACAGCATTGACGGCGGCGCGGCGAAGCAGTACACCGCCCCCATCACGCTGAAGAAGTCCTGCACCGTGTCCGCGTGGAGCGTTTCCGGCGGCAATAACGGCAACACCGTCACCCGCAGCTACACCACAGGCGCACAGAAGCTGTCCGAGCTGCTGGTGCTTGCGGACGGCGAGTACAGCTACGTCACCTTCGGTGAGGACAACACCGCCACCGTGAATGTTGAGAACGACGTGACCTCGGTAAGACTCCGCCCGAGAAGCGGCGGCAAGGTGGTCGTCAACGGCATTGAAGTGGCTTCTGACGCGCTGTCGCAGGAGATACCGCTGTTAGAGGGCGAGAACGTCATCACCGTATGCTCCACTGGTATTGGCAAGGTGCTGACCTCCTACACCGTAAAGGTGTTCCGCAGCCCGTTAAGATACAACTCTGACGGCACAGTTTCCTATAACACCAACAGATACACCGCGTTCACCCCCGGCGGCGAGCCGTTCAGAAGCGGCGACCGCGTAACCGGCTATATCGGCGATGAACTCACCATGGTAGACCGGCTGTGGGTAAGAGAGGATAAGGTGCTGGTCACAGCACAGCGTTGATCAGCAGCAAAACCTCATAATATTACCGCCCGGGGGCAATGCTCCCGGGCGGTATTTCAATGCTTTTTCATGTACAGGTACAGCCCCCACTGCCCCGCCGACAAAAGAGCCAGCAGCACCGCGATAATGACCTGCGCCACGCCCCACTGTTCCATCAGCAGAATGATAAGCACAGTGACCGCGGTGAGCAGTATCGCGTTGCGGAGGAACACCTTTGCGTTCTTGTTCATCACTTGCTCTGGATACGCTTCGCCATGACGGTGTTCTTCATCAGCATGGCGATGGTCATCGGGCCTACGCCGCCGGGAACGGGAGTTATCCACGCCGCTTTCTCCGCGCACTCCTCGAATACGCAGTCGCCGCACAGCTTGCCCTCGGCGTTGCGGTTGATACCAACGTCAATGACCACCGCGCCGGGCTTCACCATGTCCCCGGTGACGAACCCGGGACGTCCTACCGCAGCCACCAGAATGTCCGCGCGGCGGCATACCTCGGCTAAGTCCTTTGTGCGGGAGTGGCAGATGGTGACTGTGCCGTTCTCGTGCAGAAGCAGCATTGCCATAGGCTTGCCCACGATGTTGGAGCGCCCTATCACCACGCACTCCTTGCCGGAAACGTCAATGCCGGTGCTGTGGATAAGCTCCATGCAGCCCGCCGGAGTACAGGGCAGGAACGCGTAATTGCCTATCATTATCTTCCCGACATTTGAAGCGGAGAACGCGTCCACGTCTTTCAGCGGGGAGATACGGGCTATCACCGCCTCCTCGTTAAGGTGCTTCGGCAGGGGAAGCTGTACCAGAATGCCGTTCACCTTGTCGTCCCCGTTCAGCGTGTCGATAAGCTCCATGAGCTGCTCCTCGGTGGTTTCCGCCGGGAGCGCGTACTCGTAGCTCTTTATCCCGCAGACCTCGCATGCTTTCTTCTTGTTGTTGACGTACACCCGGCTCGCGGGGTCGTCCCCCACGATAACTACCGCCAGTCCGATGTCCAGACCGTCACGCTCTATCTCCTGACGTATCTCCTCTTTTACCCTCGCGGATACTGCCTTGCCGTCGATTATCTGTGCTGCCATGTTACTGTTCCTCGCTTTCGTTGGTTTCGTTGATGTCGCCCCAGGTTTCGGTTTCGGGCGCTGTCCACTCGCTTTCCTCTTCGTCCCCGGTTTCTGCGTTGTTCACGGTGACCTCGGTGACCTCGTTTTCCTCGGTAAACCCGTTATCCTCGGTATCCTCGCTGTCGGTGAACTCCTCCGGCGGTTCATCTTCGTCAAGGGTCACGTCCTCCGCGTCCTCGGCGAGAATGCTGGGCGCCTGCTTTTCGGATTTCTTCTCAGCCTTTTTCCGGGCGCGTTCTTCCTCCGCAGCCCTGTCCTGCTCCTGCAATTCACGGCAGGCATCAGAGTTGACGTACAGCGGTATCTGCTTCTTTTCGGTGAGTATCTTGAACACTATCACCAGAACAGTACCCACGATAAAGGAAGCCGCCGCAACAAGCTGGGATACCTTGAACTGCCCTATCATCAGGCTGTCGGTGCGCAGCCCCTCTATCCACGCTCTGCCAAGACCGTACCACGCGATGTACAGCAGCGCTATCTCGCCGTCGAAGGTACGCAGCTTCTTCGAGTAGAAGTGCAGCGCGATGAAGCCCACCAGACACCAAACGCTCTCGTACAGGAAGCAGGGGTGCACCAGCGTACCCGCCTCAAAGCCGCTCCTGCGGATAATGTCGGTGCTGGTCATGCCGAATACCCAGTCCTGACTGCAAGCCGCGCCGAACGCTTCCTGATTGATGAAGTTCCCCCATCTTCCTATGCACTGACCGATGAGGAATCCCATAGCGGCGAGGTCAGCCATGGCGCGGAAGTTCACCTTGCGTACCCTGCAGGCGATGAAGCCGCACAGAAATCCGCCGATTATGCCGCCATATATCGCCAGACCGCCGTCGCGTATAGTCGTGAAAGTGGTGATGAAGTCGAAGCTCATGCCGGAGTTCGGGTCGAGGGTCTGGAACACGCAGTAGTAGATACGCGCCCCGAGGAATCCGCCGATAAGCGCCACGAACACCACATCGAACATTCTGTCCTTATTCAGCCCGAAGTCCTTTGAGCGGTGCATTGCGTAAAGGTACGCCAGCACCACCCCCAG
Source organism: Oscillospiraceae bacterium (assembly GCA_051892275.1). Taxonomy (GTDB): domain Bacteria; phylum Bacillota; class Clostridia; order Oscillospirales; family Ruminococcaceae; genus CAG-115. Next base: position 18,315 of record JBJFGA010000039.1, read on the forward strand.
CGTGATAAGCACGCCGTACCAGTAGATTTTTATCCCGAACAGCTCGAAGCCCTGAAAATAGCTCAGCGTAATGCCGCCGAACAGGTTCGGGAAAGTCAGCTCCACCTCGGGAAAGGCGGAAGCCGCCGAAATAATTGAAGAAACCATCGTTATTCCTCCGTAGGATTTATGATAGACAAGCAGTAATTGTTCTCGTCAAAGCGCTCCAGCCGCTCCAGCATGCCCTCGTAGTCAGCATTCGCGGCAAGCTCCGCGTAGTCGAACGCGGACGTACCGGTCAGCGCCGCGTCGCAGAGGTTCTGCGCCACGCTCTCGACGTTGTTGTACATGCGCACGTTGTCGCCGTAGAGGTACTTCTTCGCCCGCAGGAACGCGTCCCTTGAGGGCGGGTCGCTTTTCAGCCTGCGGTACTCCCGGCAGACCTCCTCGGCTACTCTGTCCGGCTCGTCCGATTCGCCGTAAATGCCCGGAATAAAGAAGCCCCTGCCCATCATTATGCTGCTTTCAAAGGTTTCGTTGATAAGTCCGCTGTCACGCAGGCGGCGGTAGAAATCGGTGCTCGCGCCCACCGAGGTATCGTTCATCAGCGTGTGGTAGATGTACTCCCCGGTCATCTTACTGCCGGAATATGACGGGGCTTTGAAGCCCAGCGCAAAGGTGGTCTTGCCCAGCGGCATGGACATCTCCATGCGCCGCGTGATGACCTGCGGCGGCTCTTCCCCGGTTATCGGCTGTACGTTCACCGCCCTGCCGGGCTTCAGGCAGCGCTCGCAGACCTCCACCGCCGCTTCAAGGTCGAAGTTCCCGGCAATGCACAGGTACATGTTGGACGGGTTGTAGAATGCTTCGTACACGTCGTACAGCAGCTTGTCCGTTATCTGCGCTATGCTTTCCGGCGACCCGGCGATGTCGCTGCGCACCGGGTTGCTTTTGAACATGCCCTTGTACAGCTCCATGCATACCCGCCAGCCGGGGCTGTCAAGGTACATGGTTATCTCCTGCGTGATTATGCCCCGCTCCTTCTCCACGTTTTCCGGGGTGAAATAGGGGCTTTGCACAAAGTCCAGAAGTATTTCCAGGTTCTTCTCGAAGTTCGATGAACAGCTGAAATAGTACCGGGTGCTGTCGTAGGAAGTCCCGGCGTTGCAGGAAGCCCCGGTCTCCGCGAACCGCGCGAAAGCTTCCTTTTCCGGCGACTCGAACAGCTTGTGCTCAAGGTAATGCGCCGTGCCGTCAGGTATCATCACCGGTGCACCCCCGTTCAGGCTGTAACAGTTGTCCACCGAACCGAACTTCACCGAAAACTGCGCCGTCACCGTGGAATAGCCCGCCATGGGGTACAGCAGCACCGTCACGCCGCTGCTGTGAGTGTATTTGTAGTATCTCTCGCCAAGTCTGGCGCTTGTTATTTCTTCCAGCATTACCGCACCTCCTCTGGGGTCAGGGTGTACACTGTGTCGAGCGAGTACAGCCGCGCCGCGTCAGTGACCTGCTTCGCGGTGGTGCTCTGAACTCCCTCGGCGAACTGCTCCGGGGTGAGCATTACCGGGTCGGCTATCTGGGAGGAATACCAGCTGGATATCGCCCCTGCGGAATCGTACACCGCCCGGGCGCTCTCGCACAGCTCCAGCTTCGCATGCTCCAGCTCCTCGTCGGTCACGCCCTTCATGCAGACGTTCATGAACTCGGTCATAACCGCTCGTTCGGTCTTTTGCAGGTTCGCAGCGTCCACCCCGGCATACACCGTCAGCGTTTTCTTGAAGCGGTTGGAGAAGCTGCTGCAATAGTAGCACAGCGACTGCTTCTCACGGATATTCGTGAAGAACCGCGAGGTCGCCATTCCGCCCAGAATAAGCGACAGCAGCGCCCCGGCATAGCGGTCGGTGAGCGCCGGCGCTTTGAAGTACATGCGCATTATCGCCTGCTGCATGGGCATGGTTTCCGTCACACGGAATACGTCCGGCTTCAGCACGCTGATGCTCGGTGTGACCTCGTGAATTCCACCCCGGGCAAGCCCGCAGAGCCGCTCCCGCAGCACCCTCTCGCTGGCGGCGAAGTCGCTGCACCCGGCGCAGAAAATCTCTATCCGCCCGGTTTCAAGCATGCTTTTCCACGCGCTGTACGCCGACTGCGGTGTGACCGCCCGCGCCTGCTCCACGGTGCCGTTCACCGGAAGTCCGCAGGGTTCGCCGGGGTACGCCGCCGCAGCGCCCTGCTGCGCCGCGTAGCTGCGCTTGTCACCCTTGACGCTCTCGATGGCGTCGATAAGCTCCTGCCGCATGATGTCCACCGCCGCCGGGTCGAAGCCGTCGCCGTCGGTTTTGGGGTCGAGCAGGCAGTCCAGCAGCAGCCGGCAGCACTCCTCCTCCAGCTTCTCGCCGTTAAGGGTGTAGCGGTCGTCAATGCAGCTTATGCTGAAGGACATGGCGCGGCTGTCGAAGTTACAGGAAAGGTTGTCCGACACGGACGCGCCGTAAAGGTCGGAGTATTTCTCGGTCAGCCGGGTGAGGTTGGGGTACTTGCGGCAGCTGTCGGTCAGGAGATACGGCAGTATAGCGAAGTCTCCCCGCCTTTCCTCTGAAAATTCGGTGTAGAACGTTATCGCAATGCGGTTTGTCTTGAATCGTCCGTCGGTTATCTTTGAGAAGAAGATACCGTCGGTAAGCTGTTTTCTATCTAAAATCTGAATTACCCCCTTATATTAATTGATAATTGATAATTGTCAATTGTCAATTCGATACATTTATCACATAATACTTTTTAATTATACCACATCTTCTTGTGTTTTTCCACCCCCTTTATGTGAAAATTTGCAAAAAAAAAGACCCTCGCGGGTCTGGTGCAGATAACTGCCAAGTAAAATGATAATTATGTGTAGAACAAAAGAAAGGAGACAACTAAACAAAACAAATGAACGGAGATTGTAAACTCTGACCATTTATTTGTCTATATTATACCGTGTTTTATGTGATTTGTCAATAAGTTTTTGACAATTTGATATATTTCGTGCAATTCACACAAATTCGCAGCTCTATCTTTTATGTACATTTAGTGCTTTAAATACATTAATGTCTTTTTTTGGTATTTAATTAAGAGAATTGAGAGATAATATATGATAATTGATAATTCTTGAGCCGCCTGCGGCGGAGTTTTTTATTGCATCGAGCATAAACTGCGACCCTGCAAATAAAATGTGTTTCACAAAACGATTATTGTACAGCATCTCCGCCTAGTGCGACCCAGCTATCAATTGTCAATTATTCCAGCTCAGACCCTCTCCGGCGAGGAACTGTCCCGGAACAGCAGTGATATGCACCACGCCGCCGACAGCGCCACCAGGATATACACGATACGGCTGATGAGAGCGCCCTGCCCGCCGAACAGCCACGCCACCAGGTCAAAGCTGAATATCCCGATAAGTCCCCAGTTCAGCCCCCCGATTATCAGCAGCGTCAGCGCAAGCTTGTCTATCCACATGAAAAGACCACCTTTCGTTGTTCATTGCGCCCGAAATGGCGCATTATTAGTATTATCACTGACGGTGCGGTTATTACTGGAAGATGTTCCCTGCATGCCACGGTGTGTCAATGCACCAAAAATACACACGCAGACACAGACCTTGTAAGTTATCATCAAAAACTATAATAAATTATGCACAAAAATCCGGGGCAAAATTACAGATTATTCACAAAATTTAGAATATTGAAAAAAAAAGCTTTAATTTGCCGGGCTTTTGTGGTAGAATATATACATAAGAATATTCAGCATTATGGGTGTCTATGTTCTGGCGCCGGTAATGCAGTGAGAGGGGATATAGTATGTCACAGATAATTGCGGTAACTGCGGGCAAGGGCGGTACAGGCAAGTCCACTACTTCCGCTAATGTAGCCACGGCGCTGGCGTCGCTCGGCAAGAAGACCCTGGTCGTTGAGCTTGACTTCGGTCTCAGATGCCTCGACATCATGCTCGGGATAAAGGATAAGGTTAAGCACGATATCGGCGAATACCTCGAGGGCAAGATAGATATACTCACCGCCACCACCAAGGTGGACAGAGTAGACAATCTCTACCTGGTCTGCGCCACAAGAAACCCGTTTATCGATATCAACCCTGAAAAGATAATGGAAGTATGCGAGGAAATGCGCAAGCACTTCGACTACATAATCATGGACACCGCCGGTATCGGCAGCTCTGTGTTCAGCGTTATCAAGGCGGCAGAGCTTATCCTCATGGTCACCACGCCGGACACCGTGTGCGTCCGCGACGGCGCTATCCTGTCCGACTTCCTCTATGTCAAGAACTGCACCAACCAGCGCCTTGTCATCAACAAGGTCAGCCCCAACTTCAAGGACGAGGACATTCTCTACGACCTTGACGAAGTTATGGACAACGTTGGTATCCCGCTTATCGGCGTAGTTCCCGAGGACATGAACATCAAAATATGCGGCGCAAAGGGTCAGCCCCTGCCCCCCAACTGCGGCGGCGCAAAGGCTTACGCAGCTATCGGCAGACGTATTCTTGGCGAGGAAGTTCCGCTCACCATAAACATCAACTAAGGAGGGTGCAGTCTTGAATATAGCACTTATCGCTCACGACTCCAAAAAGGAGCTTATGGTTCAGTTCTGTATCGCCTACTGCGGTATACTAAGCCACCACGAGATACGCGCCACCGGCACCACCGGCAAGCTCGTTTCCGAGGCTACCGGGCTTCATATCCAGCGCTTCCTCAGCGGCTCACAGGGCGGCGACCAGCAGCTCGCGTCCAGCATTTCCTGCAACGAGATAGACCTGCTCATCTTCTTCCGCGACCCGCTCAACGCTAAGTCACACGAGCCGAAGGACATCAACCTGCTTCGCCTGTGCGACGTCCACAATATCCCCGTTGCAACCAATATTGCCACCGCCGAGGCACTTATCCACGCCCTCGAACGCGGCGACCTCGACTGGCGCGAATATATGCGCAACTGAGAATACTTTCTCGGGAGGAGCAATCCCCCTCCCCTATGGAAACAACAAGAATTATAACGAAAAACAGCCTGACCGCACGTTGTTAAAGCAGCGTGCGGTCTTTGTTATACTATTCAAATAAGCAGCATAGCGGTGCTGCGGAAAAGCCGAAGAAGAAGCCGTTCAATAGTATCCGCCAAATCACCCTGCGTCATAAACAAATCACCCTCTGCCGTAGAAA